>JBBSHV010000033.1:0-16645 GCA_038232435.1 Gemmatimonadales bacterium
CGATGGGGGCAATACGTGATGCACTCGTCGGCGTCACCGCAACGGTGACCGAGCCGGACTACGCGGCGGCGTTTCGCACTCTGGTCGAGCGCAACAGGCGCCGGTCGCTCATCGTTCTCTTCACGGACGTTGTGGATGCTCGCTCCTCGCGCGCCTTGATCGCGCTCACCGCCAGAAGCGCGGAACGACATCTGCCTCTCGTGATCGCCCTGCGCAACGAAGAGCTGATGGCCGCCGCGGTACCATCGACCGGTACTGACGATGAGCGGAGCTATGCGAGTGCCGCAGCCGAAGAATTATTGTCCGCGCGCGAGGGGGCGCTGCAGAACATGCGGCAGGCCGGTGTAGCGGTGCTCGATACTTCGCCCGCGACGATGACCGCCGCGCTGATCAATCGCTACCTGGAGATCAAGGAGCGGTCGGCACTGTAGTGTTGTCCGTACTGTTGTCCGTAGCATCGCCACGCCGGCCCTGCCCTCGCCCAAGCGACAGATAACCGATCAGCGCCAATGCGGTCGCCCCTGACACCGCGACCTTCCACGCCATCGGCCACACACGCGGCGACACCAGGCCTTCGATTGATCCAGCCACGAGTAGCAACAACGTTGACGCGGCAATGAGATCAAGCGCTCGCCTCCCGTTCGCGATGAGTGCATCGCGCCTCGCGCGATCGCCGGGAAGTAGCATCCCCTGCGCTATCAGGAGCCCGCCCCCGCCGGCAATGCAAATCGCGGACAGTTCCAGTATGCCATGTGGAGCGATGAAGGCAAGTATCACCCGCGTCACTCCGTTGGCCGCGAATACGCCAACCCCGCTTCCAATTGAAACGCCGTTGAACACCAGCAGCAACACGGTGCCAATTCCCGCCGTGAGACCAAGCGCGAACGCCAAGTAGGTAATCTGCACATTGTTCGATATAATCGCGCTCGCGGCGATCGGGCGCGCGGCCTCATCGATCGTCACGTATCCCTCACCCTTGCGCTCGCGCTCTGCCGCGGTACCGGCGCGACTCAGCATCTCGTCCGGTAGTAATTGCGCTGCGACGCCCGGGTCTCGCAACACGGCTGTGTACGCCACCGTTGCCGGCCCAAACAGAAGTGCCGCGGCGAGTGCAATCTGCCTCCATGAGCGACGAACTTCACGCGGAACGGCGCGGGTGAAGTAGCGTGTTACTCCGGCGAGCGTGTTCTTTCGCTGGCCGTACAGCAGGTTGTGTCCCTTCGCGACAATTCGGCCCAAAAAAAAGAGCGTGTCGGAGTTCCTGCCGCGCGTGGCGGTCTGCAGCCGAGCGAGATCGCTCGTTATCTCGCGGTACTGCGCAACGAGCGCGGACACGTCTTCGGGCGGCATGTGCTTGAGCCCGCGGGAGTGCGCTGCATCCAGCGTTGCTGCGAAGTCATTCCAACGCTTGAGCCCGAGCGCAACGATGGCGTGCTGCTCTCGCTTGGCTCCCGTGTCGCTCCTTCCGGCCACCCCGCTGGCTCGGGCGTCACGCTCCTGCTCGTACAGCAGCGGTAAGCCGGCAGCCGGCGATGCTCCTGCCCCACTGGAGTTTGGTAGATACTTCGTGAATCGTTCGGTCAACTGTGCCGCCAGCGTCCTTCGGCGATCCGGATCCAGCGTCTGGCGTCGCAACATGTACAGTTCCAGCACCGCGTACTCGTCGTCACTGAGCTGCGCGGTCAGTGTCGCTGCCTGGGTCGTCGCTGACGTCGCCGTTGCGCGCGATTGACTCACCTTTGTTTGCGCCTGCTTATGCAGCAACTTGCGCTCGGGCTTGGACTCGGCGCGCCCTTCCTTGATGACGATCGTGCCGGCGACGAGATCACCAATGCGCTTGCGCGAGCGGTTAAGCATCGCGGCCACGATCCCGATCAGGTACAGGGGGATCGGCATCGCGTCCACCACGCGTAACAGATTCCGTACCGCCGACGCTTCGAATGACACCGAGTAGCCGCCATCACGTACCACGCGCAACTGCATTAGCCGCTTGCCTGGCGTCTGTCCGTCCCACAGCCCTTCGAACAGTACGTAGTATCCCCACAGGACGACGAACTGCGCAATCACATAGGCCGCAAAGATCCAACCGGCGGACGGCGGCACGATGTCCGACTTGCCCTTCAGCCCGAAGAATCCCACCGCGAACACCGTCACCAGAGCAAATACGATCAGCGAGATCACGCAAATGATCGCATCCAACGCGGCCGCCGCACCGCGTGATCCTATACCCGCAATCGAGTACGAGAACTCGATCTGCTCCGGTGTCTCGACGTCGAGCCAGACGTCGAGACCGCGTGGAGCGGCCGTCACCGGGGACACAGCGGTGCCAACAACGTTACGAACATTGCTAAGTTACTTGCCCACGCAGAAGGTGCGGAAGAGTCTGTCCAGCACATCTTCCACGTCTACCGCGCCCATCACGTCCCCAAGCGCGCTTGTCGCGACGCGAAGATGCACAGCCGCTACTGTCGCTGGCACCCCCTCTTCCCATGCGTTGCTAAATGCGGCGACCTCGTCACGCGCGATTTTCACGGCATAGCGCTGCCGCTCACGCGTGAGCACCGGCGCTTCCATGGGGATTTCACTGTACCGCGCGGAGATTGTGTTTGAGATGTTCTGGATCAACTGCTGTAGCCCCGCTCCCGTTATCGCACTCACTGATGTCGGGAGCTCGGAAGACGTGAGGTCAGCCTTTGTGCGAACGCCGATTGTCTCCGCGGTAGTGAGCCGAGCCACTGTGCGTACCGCTTCGGCCACTGCTGCGTCCGTGTCGCCGCATGCCAGCACGACATCGGCCGCATCGAGGTAGCGCCCACTCACCTCGATCCCCACTCGCTCCACCATATCGTTCGTCGCGCGCAGCCCCGCGGTATCGACCAGTCTCAGCGGCCATGGCTGTGTATCCAGCACCGCCTCGATTGCGTCGCGCGTAGTCCCTGGCACTTCGGTGACGATTGCGCGCGCACTCCCCAGCAGCGCGTTGAACAGCGACGACTTGCCCGCGTTAGGCGCGCCAGCAATCACCACCAGCGCGCCGGCTCGAACCAACTCTCCGGCCGGCGCTGTAGCCAACAGATTATCCAGCGAGGCTATCAGTTCCCACATCGCCTCTTCCACGCGGGCGCGTGGCACCGGACCGTCGTCCTCTTCCGGGAAGTCAATGTCGTACGCTATGAGAGCCTCGAGCCCAATCACCCATTCCCTCAGCTCGTGGATGCGGCGCGACAGCCCGCCATCAAGCTGCGCCATCGCGGTCCGCTGCATCGCCCGCGACCCTGCGTCAATCAGATCTCCAATCGCCTCGGCTTGCAGAATATCGAGCTTGCCGTTGAGCACCGCGCGTCTGGTGAACTCACCGGGCCGAGCTTCGCGTGCACCGGATGCGACGAGCGCCGCGGTCACGAGCGTTGGCACGACAACGCCGCCGTGGGTAGCGATCTCCACCACGTCTTCACCCGTGAACGAGTGCGGCCCCGCAAACACGGTCGCGAGCGCGTGATCCAGAACCGCGCCACTCGCGTCCCGTACCACGCACAGCGTTGCGCGCCTGGCTCCCTTCGGCCACGGTTCGAGATGCCGCCGGCCAATCTCGTACGCACGGTCGCCGGACATTCTCACCAGCGCCACCGCTCCACGTCCCGCCGGCGTCGCGAGCGCGACAATAGTGTCGTCACCCGCCAGTGTCACGCTGGTGTCACGCTGGTGTCACGCTGGTGTCACGCTGGTGTCACGCTGGTATCACGCTGGTATCACGCTGGTGTCGTCATGCCAGCGCCGGCAGCTCGAACGATTGGCCAGGCTCCAGAATTCGCACGTCGCTCCCGCGCGCGTGCGTCTTCACGTGCTCGCGCATCTCGTTAATCGCGTCGTACGCCGAAGACGTGACGTGATTGAACGTCCCCCAGTGATATGGAATGAAATACCGCGCTCCCAGTCGCTCGAACAACGTCAGTGCATCCATGCTCGTGAGATGCCCGGTTCTAAAGCCGACCTTCCAACTTGGCGCGTACCCGATCGGCAGTAGTGCTACATCCAACCTGCGCCCAGCAAGCTCCCTCTCCACCACACGTGTAGTCGTGGGCGCGAGTGCAGTATCGCCGGCAAAAAAGATGCTGGTCGATTTAGTAGCAATGAGATACATATTGGCTTGCTGTCGCCACCGATCCACTCTGTAGCGACTCCCCTCGTGCGTAGCTAGTTCTGCGTGCACGGTGATGTTTCCCGTAGCTACCGACTCGCCTGGTGACAGCTCGATTGCATCGGCCACCCCTCGACGCCTGATCCACCGCGCTACCGCCGGCGGTGCGTACAGCGGCACTCGCTCGAGCGCCGCCAGCGACTTGAACGACAGATGATCCGCATGCGCATGCGTCAACAGGATCATGTCCAACTTTGGCAACGCCTCGATCTCGATCCCCGGCCTACTCACCCGCGCCAGAAACTTGCCCAGCGCGGGATCAAAATTCGGATCCGTCAGGATCGTCTTCCCACCGATATCGATCAGAAGCGTGGCGTGCCCGATGTACGTGACGCGTATAGCGATGCTCGTTTCTCCCGTTGGGGTGACCGCTGTGGGGCGCGGCTATAGCCGCGCCGTGATCGCGATGGAAGGCGCCGGACCTACCCCCGAACCCGCGGCGACTTCGCCGTGCCTTTCACCACCGGCGCACTCGTCGCTACCGTTGGCTTGACGGTCTTCTTCCGCTCGTGCGCAAGCTGCCACTGCTGCGGCAACGTCGCCAGGTTCTGCGTCGCGTAGTAGATGTTGAGACCCGAAGCTGCACGCCAGAAAAAGAAGGTGAACATCACCGGCATCGCGTAGCCCATCAACTTGGTCTGCGGATTGGGTGGCGCGCCGCGCATGCCGATCCAGGACACCAGATACATGGAGATGCCCATGATGATCGGCAGCAGATAGTATGGGTCCTTGGCCGACAGATCGCTGAGCCAGAGGAACGGCACCCCTCTAAACTCGATGGTGTTCTTGAAGACGAAGAAGAGCGCCAGTAGGATCGGCATCGGCAGGAGCGATGGCAGACATCCCAGCAGAGGCGACAGCGGGTTCATTCCGTGCGATTGGTACACCTTCATTACTTCTGTGCGCTGCTTCTCTGGATCGTCCTTGTACTTGTCCTGAACTGCCTGCAGCTCGGGTTGCAGCACCTGCATCTTGAGCGACGTGCGCATTGAGCTCTGATATAGCGGCCACATCAGCAAGCGAACGAGCAGGCCAAGCGCGATGAGGACCATGCCGTAGCTCAGATGAAGTCGGCTGTGCATCCACAGAACCGTCTTGATCACCGATCCCGCGATCGGCTGCATCACGCCGCGCAAAAAGGCCCAGCCGTACGGATTCACCTCTTCGAAGTTCCGGCCCAGAGCAGTGAGCCGCTTCCACTCCTGCGGTCCCGCATACACGTCGAACGCGAACGAGCCGCTCTTCGCCGGAACCACGATAGTAGCCGCCGCGGTCGTCGCGACCTTGGAAGTCCTGTTGCCGCCGACTAGCGTCGCTTCGGTGAAACCGGGACCGTTCTTGGGTGCGAGCAGTCCGACGGTGAAGTACTTGGACTTGGCCGCGAGCCAGGTGATCGGCCCCTCGACCAGTTCCTTCTCGCCCGGATCCAGCGATTTGAACAACACATTGCGAGCGGGGTCGCGCTTGGAGAGATACGCGTAGGCCAGATAACCGCGGTCATCGGCCGTGTCAGGCTCCGTCGCCGCGAACGTCGACGGCATGTTGACCAGGAGATAACTACCGTTTGCGGCGCCGCCTGCGCCCGCCACCGTCCCACTGACGTGCGCAACGAAGCTATCCGGAACGATCGCATATTGGATCGTCACGTTGGTTCCCGCTACCGGTGCCTGATACGTTACCACGTTGCCCGAGCGCGACGCCTGAAAAGTCATCCCGCTCAGATCGATCGGCGCAGCCTGACTGTTTGTTACGAGTTGATACTTGAGAAGCGGCTTGTTCCCGTACGCGAGATTGACCTTGCCGCCGGAGACGCGGTTGGCGAACGCGTTCATCGTCACGCCGATCGGCGCCGCACCAACGTTGCTCAACGTGAACGTCGCACCACTGTCTCGACGCGTGACGACGATCGCCGTGTCCGCGAGAATGACCGGAGCTGCTACTGCCGCCACCGTACCCATACTGTCGCCTATCGCTGTTCCGGTAGCTGTGCCAGCAGCGATGTCGCTCGTACCGGGGCTCGCGACGCCGTTCTGTTGCGCGGCCGTCTGTTGCGTTGGCGCCCGCACGCCGTTGCGTGTCATTGCGGCGCTATCCGCCGGTGTGACTCCGTTGGCACCCTTCTTCGCGCCCGGAAGAATGAACTGCATGGCGAAGATGAATAGGGCCGACAGCGCGACCGCGAGAGCGAGCCTTCTAGTGTCCATTATTCAGTGTGCGGACTTTAGGGGACCGGGTCGTAGCCGCCCGGCCGAAAAGGATTACATCGTAGAATGCGCCGAGTGGCAAGCCAACTGCCCTTCAGCGCTCCGTGCTTTTCAATCGCCTGTAGGGCGTAGTTCGAGCACGTAGGAAAATACCTGCACGCAGGCGGCATCATTGGTGATATCGCCAGTTGATAGAAGCGTATCGGTGCTCTGAGAAGCTGCACACCGATAGAACGGTTGATAGAGCGTCTGGGCGAATCTGGTAGCGCATGATTCTCATCGTGACCATGGTCGTGACCAGGATCGTGATCATGCAATTCGTGCGATGACACCATCAATCTCCCGGACCAGCGTATCAAAGCTACTTGTGTATGCCTGCGGCATCGCGCGAATAAAAACGTCTCGAGCCTGGATCACCGGCAGCATGCGAGTGCGCACAATCTCCCTCAGCCGCCGTCTCAGCTTGTTTCGCTCCACAATCGACCGCTTGTACTTCGGCACGATCACGCCAACCCGGGCACAGGGAGATGCACAAGGATCCGTTGTCGAAGACGCACAAGAAGATGCACAAGACGACGGGGAAGCGGCGACCCGGACGTCCAACAGTCCAGTCTTCACCCGCTTCCCCGTTCGCTTGACGAACTCAATGTCCGAAGCGCGTGCCAACCTCTGCGCGCGCGAAAACCCCAGATTCGACGTGATTTCTACTCTATCTCGTGCTTGTTCTCTGTCCTTCCATGTTGTGCGGCCGTTCAGTCAGCAAGCATGCTTGGCAGGTTGTCTGACCGGCTGCGTGGCAGCCTGCCTGACCGGCTTAGACGCCAGCGTACTTGGACGGCAGCTGTACGGTCAAGCGCTTGCGCCCCTTCTTGCGCCGCCGCGCCAATACTTCCCGTCCCCACCGCGTGGACATCCGCTCGCGGAACCCATGCGTCTTGATCCGTCGCTTGTTACGCGGACGATACGTCGGCTTACCCATATATGATCCTCAATGCTCCTTAACGACTTTATAGAAAGACCGTTAAATCTAGGCCCAGCCATAGGATAGAGCAACCTGTGCAGCCGGACCCAAACAGAAGCAAGTCTGCGGGCGTACTGCCGATTTGACTTATCCACATTTTGCCCGTAGCTTGGCCTCCCCGCACGTATGGAATCCCCCGACCTCCCACCCGCCGATATCTGGGCCCGCCTCCTCGAGCGCGCGCGCCAGGAGCTCCCGGAACAGACCTTCAGAACGTGGCTCGAGCCAACCGAGGCCCTGGAGATTGCCGGCGGCACGCTCATCGTCGGCGCGCCGGATCGGTTTGCCGCCGAATGGAACGAGACCAAGCACTCCGCGCTGCTCGCCTCCTTCGCCCCCATAGTGCTGGGACACCCGATGAAAGTGGCGTTCCGGGTACACGAGGAGCGGCAGGCTCGTCCACAGATGGACTTCTTCGTGGCTCCAAAGCCCGACGAAGTAAAGACATCTTCGCGCCAGACGGTAGCCACATCTGCGCCACTCAACCAACGGTATACGTTCGACCAATTTGTCGTCGGGAAATCCAACGAGCTGGCTGCCGCGGCTGCAAATGCCATCGCAGAAGCCCCTGGCAAGATCTACAATCCGTTCTTCATCTACGGCGACACGGGACTTGGCAAGACCCATCTGATGCAGGCTGTGGGGCACGCGCTGTATGCGCGCGACCCGTCCATTCGCATCACCTTTGTCGGTACCGAACAGTTCACCAATGATCTTGTCGGATCCATCCAGGGGCGCACCACCGGTGACTTCCGCCGCCGCTATCGCGAGACCGACCTGCTCCTGGTAGACGATGTTCACTTCCTTAAGGGGAAGGAGGCGACTCAGGAGGAATTCTTCCATACCTTCAATGCGCTGTACGAGGCCGGCCGCCAGATCATCCTAACGAGCGACCGGCCGCCCTCCGATATCCCAGGCCTGGAGGCCCGTCTCGTGAGCCGCTTCCAGTGGGGGATGGTCGCTGACATCGAGCTTCCGGATTTCGAGCACCGAATCGCCATCCTGCAGCAGAAATCGCAACAGGACGATCTCGAGACGACCATCCCGGACGACGTCATCCGCTTCATTGCCGAACACGTCCGTTCCAGCGTGCGCGAGCTGGAAGGCTCAATCATCAAGCTCCTCGCCTACGCATCGCTTCGACACAAGCCGGTGTCGGTCGAGGTCGCACGTGAGGCGCTCCGCGACAAGCTACGCATTTCGGAGATGGCCGACGCTGAGCCCACGGGGCTCACGGTTCAGGCGATCCAGAATGCCGTGGCCAAGGAATGGGGGATCACGGTTGACGGCCTCCGGTCCAAGACGCGCACCAAAATGCTTACCGTTCCACGGCAGATCGCCATGCACCTCACGCGCGACCTTCTAGGCCTTCAGCTGGTTGAGATCGGCGCCGCATTCGGCGGACGCGATCACTCGACAGTGATCCACAGCATCGACAAAGTAGGCGAGATGCTGGAGAACGATGACATTGCACGTGATCGGATTGCACGTATACGGGGAATGTTGACGGCACTCAGGATTTGAACATTCCGCCGGTGGTAGTCCACTTTATATCTATGGAAAGATGAGACAGACCACTGAGACATGTGGACGGTTGTGCCAATCTTCGGTTCTCCACCTTCCTTGCACATCGTATTTTGGGGCGGAACTCGGTACGCAGTCGCGACTTACACGCTTTGTCCCCTATTCCACAGGCTCCTACTGCTACGACTAGATTTCTATCTTATATAGCTTGTTTTAGAACACCGTCGGTAATCCACAGTTCTCGCGTCAACATCACCCCACCTCCAGCAACTCAGGAAACCGGATGCGCTTTACGATCTCTCGTGAGAAGCTCCAGGAAGGGCTCAACGCCGTCTCGGCGAGCATTCCCACGAAGACCACGCTCCCGGTTCTGGCCAACATCCTGGTCGAAACCACCGATCGCGGCATCCGTCTCTCCGGAACCGATCTGGACATCGCCGTAAGTACCGAGGTCGCCGCCGATGTGGAGACCCCTGGCGCAGTCACAATACCGGCTAAGAAGCTCAGCGAGCTCGCGCGAGAGCTCCCGCCTGCCCCGGTCAAAATCGCTGCCTTAGGCGAGCAGCGGATCACGCTTGAGTGTGGTCGGTCCAAGTTCAAGCTGCTGGGACTTCCGCGCGACGAGTTCCCCACCTTTCCCGCCGTTCGGTTCAACGAGAGCTGGCGCATCAGGTCGGGCGATCTGCAGAAACTCATCGCGGCGACATCCTTCGCCGTGTCTAACGAGGAGAGCCGCCCGATTCTGAACGGTGTTCTGTGGGAGCTGCGCCCCGAACAGATGCGTATGGTCGCGACCAACGGCCACCGCCTTGCCAAGATGGAGACGCCCATCGTCGCCAGTAGTGCGCCGGCGAGCGACCTGATCGTCCCGCCCAAGGCGCTCGAACAGGTACGTAGGCTGTTTCCGGCCGAAGAGGAGCTGGAGGTCGCCAAGGGCGAAAACCACATCGGTTTCCGATCGCCAATCACCTCGGTCTTCTCCCGCCTCATCGAAGGGCCGTACCCCAATTACGACCAGGTTATTCCGCGCGATAACGACAAGATCGCCGTAGCCGACAAGGGTGCTCTTACCAGCGCACTGAAGCGCATGTCGGTGATCGCCAGCGATCAGACCCATCGTATCCGCATGGGCTTCAACTCCGGTATGCTCAAGTTCAGCGTCACCACCCCGGATCTGGGCGAGGCACAGGATGAGCTCCCCATCCGCTACGACGGAGATCCGCTCGAGATCGGCTTTAACGCCGCGTATCTGCTCGAGATCCTCCGGTACATGCCGACCGATGAGGTGAAGCTCACCTTTAGAGCCCCCGAGCGCGCCGCCACCATTGAGCCCGAAGCCTGGAGCGATCCGGGATCTTACATGTGCCTGGTGATGCCGCTGCGGCTGATGGATTAGTCGTGTCGGTGGTTATCGAACGTGGACGACTGGTACCCCGCCGGCCCAGCAGGTACAGGGCCTAGTGCCCGCTCGCCAACAATGGCGTTGCAGTTGAAGCCACCCGCGCGCGGTATGACGTGGTGGAAGCGTTGTCGCCGTTGCGGCCCCCCGTTACGAATCGCTACGGACTGTTTGTAAGCGCCACGCGCTGACTCACGCGCTGTGCAAATCGGGTGATTCTTCCCGATGTATTGATATCCACGGTGCTGTTCTGCACTCCGTCCGATCCCAGAAATCGTCCGGTCGCGACGTCAAAGAATAGCTCGGCACTTCCTGCTCCCGTGGCGGATATGAGGACGCGGTGCTGTCCCTCTGCTCCCTCTCCGGTGGCGGATATGATATCGTCGCGATGCACGTGCAACGCATTGGCCCCGGGCAGGATGGTATCTCCTAGCACCGTGTATGTGTGTGCCACGCGCGACGTCGCTGGAACGGATCCCCGACACCCGTCGGTCGTGGTGGAATCGGACCAGCTCTCACCGCCCGTAAGCTGTGCTGGAAGTGTGGGGATTAGCTGTTGTGCGCGCGTCAGAGCGGCTGCCAACGCGTTACAGACGCCGGTGGCGCTGGGCTGGGGCGAGATGACCTGTACGACCCCATTGGCGCTCACCGTGATGGTCGCGCGCTCGGGTGAAGTTGGTGCAGCGCGCTTCTGTGTCGTATCGCTGAGCGGTGTCACCACAGCCTCGGTAGCGATGGTATACGTGTATGTCCCGGGCGCGTAGCTGAATGACCACGATCCACCGCGAATAGCTTTCACTGGCGCGGGGGTGATCGGTGGTATCACCGGAGAAGCAGACGGAGGCCGCTGTTCCGGGCTTGGCGATGGAGCTGGCGCCGGAGTGGAAGCGCACGCGGCCGCCGCAAACGCGACAGCAAGTCCGGCGACAAGTTTATGCAACGAGTTCATACAGCAGTTTGAAGAGTGCTACCGGCCTGTAAGCCGGGTTCTGTCCGACGCGCCCAAGGACACATCGTGACGGTCATTTCTCTCGGCGCGCAGTCACCCACGCGCTCCAGCAGCCTACCCGCGGCGTCTCTGTCGGAGTGGACGCCCCTCGCCGCCTATTTGGCCTTGCTCCCACTGGGGTTTACCTTGCCGCCCGTGTTGCCACGTGCGCGGTGAGCTCTTACCTCGCCGGTTCGCCCTTACCAATGTTGGAGAACCAACCATTGGCGGTTTATTTTCTGTGGCACTGTCCGTCACGGAGCGCTTACGCACCCCGCGCCCAGGCGTTACCTGGCAGCGTGTCCATGGAGCCCGGACTTTCCTCGGATAGTATCTTTGGGATACTATATCGCGACCGTCCGGCCGGTAGCACTGCCGCAATGTAATGATAGAGTGACGCTGGTGATGCTTGTGAGACTGCCACTGGCTCGGTGGTGATCGTCTGATGACGTAGTGGTGATAGCGTGGTAACTCTGCGGTGATAGCGTGGTGATCGGTGCGGTTACAGTACGCGCGCTTCTCACTCGTGCCACTTGTGCCACACTCATCCCCCCTGAGCTTCACCATGCGTACCAATTCCAGTCCCGCTCGTCCCTCCGCCACAAACCATTTCTCCCGTGCGGCCGCACCTTCCCGTGATACGCCGCCAACCATCGCCACAATGCTCACACCGCTGGAGCGCGTCCGCGTTGACGTGGCCGCCGAGGGTGCTTTCGCGGTCGTGCACCGTGCCTCCGTTGATGAGATGACGCGTGACGTACGGGCTCAGGAAGTGGACGCCGTTCTGGTATCCGTCGCTCGCTACGATCCCGCAAGCATCGCTCACATGGCGGCGATGGTCCGCGAATTCCCGCGTATTCCCACCTTCGCTCTCCTCACCGATGTCCAGCGGTCGACGCCGCAATCGGTGTTAGAGCTCGGGCGAGTTGGCGTTCGCACGCTGATCGACGCACGGTTCTCATCCGGGTGGAGTTCGCTGCGTGATCTCCTGCTGCACGAGCGCTCCACCGATGTTCAGCGCCAGACCCTTGGCGCGCTCGATCTCGATCTCGCCGGTGCCGCGCCGGACTGCTGGAAATTCTTCGAGGTCCTGTTCACGCATCGTCCTTACGTTGCGAGCGTTCGGCAGATGGGAAGACACCTCAACGTCGTGCCGGGAACTCTCATGAGCCGCTTCTACCGAGCGCAGTTGCCATCACCAAAACGGTACATCGATGTGGGCCGCTTAGTTCGCGCGGCAAGGCTACTGGAAAACTCCGGCCTCTCCGTGACAACCGTCGCGCGCCAGCTCGATTATTCGTCACCGCAAGCTTTCAGTCGGCATGTGCGCTGTCTGCTCGGCATTTCGCCCGTACGGTTTCGCGAGGTGTATAACGGTGAAGCGATGTTGCAGCGCTTTCGGGAGGAGCTCATTCTGCCACACGTCTCCACTCTCAGAAACTTTCGGCCGGCAATGTCGCAGCCGGGATGGATCCCCAAAGGACAGAGTCAGTATGTGCGCTGACGGCCCGTTACGTCACTCACTTGGCTTACCTCACTCACTTCATTCGGGAGACGATCTCCGATGCGGTCACCAGAGCGCGAACAGAGTGACCCTCGCTCTCGATTCGCTCTCGGCCGCCCTCTTCACGATCGACAAGTGACAGCACTCCCACCACTGACGCGTCGGCGCTCCTGACGGCATCAACCGCCTTGAGCGCTGACCCGCCGGTGGTAATCACATCCTCGATCACCACCACACGGTCGCCCTGGCGAAAAGGACCTTCGATTAACTTCCCCGTGCCGTGTGCCTTTGCTTCCTTGCGCACGGTGAACGCCCTGATCGGTGACCCAGCCAGCGTGCTCGCGTATGCTATCGCGTAAGATACGGGATCGGCGCCCAACGTTAGCCCCCCCACCGAGTCGGCATGCCATCCGGCGTCTTCGATCGCCGCCAGTCCCAGTGGACCGATGAGCGCCAGACCGTCGGGGCTCATCGTCGTCATGCGTGCGTCGATGTACAGCGCCGACCGTGCGCCGGACGCGAGTGTAAATTCTCCCTGACGTGCCGATCGCTCGGCGAGGATCGCTACCAGCCGGTCGTGGTCCGCTCTGTGGTCCGCCATGCGCGAAGAATAATAGATGAACAATTGGTTAGATCATCTCTCGCCTAGCCTCGCCTGGCTTATTGTAGTTGTCGGAGCGATTGCCTTCGTGCTCGTTGTTCAGCGTCTGCGCAACCAGGCTCGACGGCTTCGGGAACGCTCGAAAGAGCTTGAGCATCTATCCGCTGAGCTGATCCGCGTGAACAAGATGAAGAGCGAGTTCCTGGCTAACCTCTCGCACGAGCTTCGCACTCCGCTCAACGCGATAGTTGGTTTCACCGACCTGCTGCGCGAAGGTGTTTACGGTGAACTCAGCCCACGACAGAGTGGTCCCGTTCAGCGCATCGAAGCGTCAGCGGGTCATCTGCGTCATCTGGTCGATCAGATTCTCGATCTGGCCAAGATGGCGGCTGGCAGGCTCGAAGTTCACGCTGAACCGATCGATCTTCGTCCGTTCATGCTCGATGTCACAAGCGAGGTGGAGTCGCTGGTTACTGAGAAAAAGCTGTATCTGTCGCTGGCACTCGGGGCTGCTCTACCACGCATACGCACGGACCCGACACACTTGCGGCAAATTCTCGTCAACCTGCTTGCCAACTCGGTCAGATACACCGCCGAGGGGACCATCACTGTTCGGACCCGACTGGTGCAGGCAGCCAATTCAGCTCTGCCAGTTCACTTGCGTCCGCCACAGGACGCTCCTACGCCATCAACGCGTCCCTGGGTCGTGATTCAGGTCGCTGACACGGGGATCGGTATCGGACCGAATGACCAGACACGGATATTTGATGAGTTCGAGCAGGTCAATGCCGGACCGCGTGGCGATTCGATGAATAGGGGAACCGGGCTCGGGCTCCCAATCTCCCGCCGCCTCGCCCGCCTACTTGGCGGCGATGTCACGCTCGAGAGCGAGCTGGGCAAGGGGTCAACGTTTTCCGTTTGGCTGCCGGGAGAAGCGCCGAAGTAGCTTCCGCATCATGCCAGGCTCCTTGATGGGAAGCGCAAGCGTCCGCTCGAGATCCGAGGCGAACTCCATCACGCTCGGATACCTGTCCTTGGGACTGCGCGACAGTCCCTTCATCACCGCGGCTTCGACTTCAGGATGGAAATGACGGTCTTCGTGCGCCTGGTTCAGCGGAATCGGCGGCATTGTGAGTAGCTGCGTGAACATCTCCCGCGGCTGTTTGGCCGAATATGGATGGCAGGCGGTGAGGAGGAAATAGGCGATGTTGGCGAGCGAGTACTGGTCCGCCGCGGCAGTCACCAGCTCACCCGAAAGGGCCTCCGGCGCCACGTACATCAACGTTCCAACGAAGAACCCAGCGCGCGTCAACCGGTCTTCCGCGGGGGATGACGTGTCGGCCGCAATGCCGAAGTCGAGCAGCTTTACCTTACGTGTGTCCGGATCATAGATCAGGTTGTCCGGCTTGAGATCGCGGTGCACAATGTTCTGACAGTGTGCCGCCGCGACCGCCGCGGCGATCTGAACGATGATCGTCGCGACCTCGTCGCTGGCCATCGGTCCGTTGCGCTTGACGTACGTCTCGAGAATCTCGCCGGGTGCCCACTCCATGGCGAGGAACGGAACGCCGGCATCGGCCTCTCCCGTTTCGATGGTCTGCACCACGTTCTGATGCTGTACTCGCGCGCCGAGCACAGCCTCGCGCACAAAGCGTGCGATCGCCGTCGGGTCCTGGCGCAGGCGCTCGCGTAGCACCTTGAACGCTACGCGACCATGTTTGGCATGGTGAGCCTCGTAGACCGACGATGTTCCGCCCTCTCCAACTTCGCGGTCGATCGTGTAGCCGGCGACCGTGCTTCCCACCAATTTCTCTCGTGACACGTGGCGAACCTAACGCGAACTGTGCTGCGACGACAGGGGTGACGCGGTGTATACTAAGAGCTGGACGAGGCAGTACTCAACTCCCATTCAGTACCCATCCAGTTCCGGTCGCCCACCAGGGACGTGATATGTCGTTAAAATGGCTATCGTGTGGCGCTATTATGGCGCTAGCTGCATGCGCATCTATAGGTACAAGGCCAGCCTTGTATGACCCGCTCCGCTCGTACGACCCGGACCGTGTGGACGTACCTGGCGGTGGTACCGGCTTTGCCACTCTGTACCGTGAGATGGGGCTCGCGGCGTCCGGCCCTCCCATCTCTTTTGTGGCGAGAGTGGGGTCTTTTGCGACCCAATCGCCCGACACATCTATTGCACTGGTTGGCCTCTCCATCCCGAATCGTGGCCTGACGTTCAGGCGCGTTGGCGATGGCAATGCGGCAGGCTACGTTGTCGAGTTGGTGCTCCAGTCTAACGGAGTAACGGTGCAGCAGGTGCGGGACAGCGAATCGGTTCGCGTTCCGACATCCAGAGAGATCTCCCGCAGCGACGAGAGCATTATTTATCGCCGAGTGTTTAGGGTACCACCCGGCGAATACAGCTTCGTTAGTAGAGTTAGGGATGTGGCCGGTGCACGACAGTCGGAACAGAAAATGATGCTCGTGGTTCCGCGCTTCACCCGCCCGTCGGTATCAACGCCGGTGCCGGTCTATGAGGGCACGCCGCGCTCGGCGCTCAATGCCGAGCCGGACTTGCTGCCCGCGCCGCGCGGATCGTTTGTCTTTGGGGTTGATGATTCCGCCGCGGTGTATCTGGAATCCTATGGCGCCGGTTCGCCTGTGTTGCTTCAGCTGCGTGACCGGCGAGATTCGCTCGCATGGAGCGGAACGGCCGTGCTCTCACGTAGTGTAACTCCTGGCTCGGCTCCTGGCTTGGCTTCTGCCGTCGTTCGGGTTCCGCTTACCGGAGCCGATATGGGAGTGCTCACGCTCAGAGCGACACGCGCCGGTTGGGCGGACACCACTGCCTCGGCGCTTTTCCTTGGCTTTGGTCCGGACCTACCTGTTGTTTCGTTCGACCAGATGTTGAGCTACCTGCGG
Source organism: Gemmatimonadales bacterium (assembly GCA_038232435.1). Classification (GTDB taxonomy): domain Bacteria; phylum Gemmatimonadota; class Gemmatimonadetes; order Gemmatimonadales; family Gemmatimonadaceae; genus Fen-1247. The sequence goes on from JBBSHV010000033.1 coordinate 16,359, forward strand.
TTCTTCGCGCGTCAGGAAAAGGTGAGGGCGTTGCGTGCAGCGCCTCCTGCTCAGCGAGGCGCCATATGGGCTGAGTTCCTGCGTTCCACGGACCCCGATCCATCAACGCTTAGGAATGAGGCGCTGGAAGATTATTTCGTACGTATCCGCGATGCGAACGAGACCTTTCGAGGCGACGTGAAAGGTGGTTGGCTGTCCGATCGCGGCATGGTGTACGTGGGACTTGGCTCGCCGTCCGCTGCATACGAAGAGTATGGATATCTCTACATGTCTGGTGATATCACCAG
>JBBSHV010000034.1:0-16384 GCA_038232435.1 Gemmatimonadales bacterium
CCACGCGTTCCCATGTCCTGTGGAAAGCGCAGGGGCTCCGCTGGCGCTGGCGCCAGTCCACCATGCCCCGCGTAACCATTGCCAGAAATCGCCGCCGCGGTCTCGTGCGGATTGGAAGGGAAGGGAGCAGCGTACGTTCCCGGAGCCGCGAGGGCGAGCTGGCCAGGATACGACGTGCCTGCCGCCGGTATTGACTTGATCGCGCGGACCAGCATCATCGCGACGACGATCATGGCTACGATTGCCAACACAGAGATCGCTGGCTTCTGGAACTGCTCGACCCGCGCCATCACGTCCGGTTTGGACTCTTCTGGCTCGACGATTACTTGCGCGCCATCAAAATGCGTCGCGACCACCGTCACCATGTCGCCACGCGCGCTGTCAGCGCCCACCGCGCTACGCACCAGCGATTCGATCCGGCTGATCTCCGCCGGCGCGCGCGCCACGTATGTCGGCTGTGCGTTCTTGGAGTTAGCGGCCGGGAGAACCATCTTGTCGTTTAGTAGGACCGCGACTGAGATGCGTTTTACATTCCCTGTCGCACCGGAGAAGTTCTCCGTGACTTTCGAGTTGTCGTAGCTCGTTGCAACATTGGACGATGCCGCTCCGCCCTGCGCGCCCGGTGTGATCTCGTACTTCTGCTCGGTGCTCGTGGCCTGCTTTTCCGGATCGACTAACTGTGACTGCCGCTCGATCTTGTCGAAATTGAGCGCCGCTGTTACTCGCACGCGCGCATTCCCCGACCCCACAATGTCGTCGATAATCCCTTCGGCCTTCGTCTGTAGATAGCCCTCGACCTCTCGCTGCGTCGTGAGCTGTGAGCTCGTTAGCGACGCGAGCGAACCATCGTCCATTGGCGCGGAAAGCAGCCGTCCCGCATCATCAAGTACGGTGACATGCTCACTTGTCAGCCCGTCCACACTGCTCGCAACCAAGTGCGCGATTCCCTGGACCACATCAGCTGCGGGTGCGGCGCCGCCTGTCTTCAGCACGACAGATGCGTTCGACGGCTTATCCTGCTGGCGAAAAGTTGACTGCTCGTGCAGGGCCAGATGTACCTGCGCCGCCTGCACGCCGCGCATCTTGCCAATGGTGCGCTCCAGCTCTCCCTCGAGTGCGCGCCGATAGTTGATTCGCTGCGTGAAGTCTGTCATCCCCCACGATGGCTGGTCAAACAACTCCATCCCGGGGCGACCCGCCGACGGAAGTCCATCCTTCGCCAGCGTCACGCGCGCACGTGCAACATCCGTCGCGCTCACCAGGATGTCGCTGCCACCATGGTCCAGCTTGAATGGGATCGCCGCCTGCTGCAGCTTGTCGGTCATCTGGCCAACAGTCTCGATCGGCTGGTTCGTGAATGCCGGAACCCACTCCGGCGCCGTCGCCCACCGCGAGATGCCAAAGATGGCGGCCGCCATCACGACGCCGACCGTCATCAACATCGTTCGCTGGCGACCGCCAAGACGATCGAGTAACTGCAGGAATGTGTCAGCCACGAATCAGTGTTCCTCTGGTCTGTATCAGGACTGCATGTTGATCACGGTGCGATAAGCATCGAGGAACTTGTTTCGCACCTCCACGAGCATCTCCAACGACAACGATGCCTCTTCTGCCGATGCCATCACCTGGTGCAGCTCCACTGGCTCGCCGCGAGTGAACCGCGCTGCATAGTCGGCCGCCATGTCCTGCTGATCCGATGTCCTGTTCACCATCTGTTTGAGCGTGTCGCCGAAGCTCGTTCCACCGGTGCCACCCTTGTCCTGCATCACCGGGATCTGCTTCGCCCCTGTATCCAGCCCCGTGCGCCCGATCGAGTTGCCGATCGCCTTGCCGATTCCGCCGATTGGATCAGACATGCGCGCCCTCAGGCCTTGATGTCGAGACGTCCACCGCGCAGCATCGGTGCTGGCGTCGAACCCTGCGCCGCGCTGAAACGACCGTAGGTGAGCGGCCCCATCGCGCCGGACTTCACGAAGAACGAGCGCTCCTCTTTGGTGAGCACGCTCCACAGATCCTGATCCACTCCTTGCGGCGCGTCAGGCGACTGTACCTGCGCCGCGCGTGCGCTCGCGTCACTCTTGATCGCATCCGCCACAGACTTCGATGCCACGGACTTCTGGCTCGCCGCCGGTATCTCGTTCGACGGGCGCGGCAAAAGCGGAGTCCTCGGCGTAACTTCGCTTCCGCGCGTCGAGCCAACCCCGCTCGCGTAAGGGTTGAAAGCCGGTCCATTGACACTGTTGATTGCCATTCTTGTCTATTCTCTTAGAGAGCCACTGGGAGAGCCACTGGGAGAGCCACTAAATGTCCATCGCGCGGCGCAACATCGCCTTCGCCGACTGGAAGACGCTGGCGTTCGCCTCGTACAGCCGGCGTGCATCCATCATGTCCACCATCTCGTCCGTGATGCGCACGTTGGGATATCGCACGTAGCCATTCTTGTCCGCGTCTGGATGCCCGGGGTCATACATGAGCTGCCCCTCGGTTGCATCTTCCTGAATCGAGGCGACGTGGACACCGGTACCACCGTCAGCTCCGTTCGTCTCCAACACCGGCACCTGAAAGCTGCGTGGGCCATCAGTAGAGAGATTCCCGCTGGGCACCTCGAACGCCCGCACACCGTTGAACGGTCCCGCGCTCCCGATCGGCTGCCCCGGTGCCATCGGGCCCGCACCAATGCTCGCGCTCTCGCCCGCAGCAAGTATCGCGACCCGGCGCTTGTACGGCGCGCCGTTCACGTCGTGGGTCGTTTCGGCGTTGGCGATGTTCGATGCTATGGTCTCCATCCGCTGCCGCTGACCCGAGAGCCCGCTGGCCGCGATCGATAGGGAGCGAAACATCGGCTGCCGCATCGGCTCTGCCGCCGACGGGAGGAGCCCAACTGGTCGCGGCATCGGTTACTTGTCCCTCATGCTGGTCCGGATCTGAGCGTACGCCTTGGCCAGAAGCTTGGACGTCGCTTCGTACCGAAGCTGCTCGTCGGCCAGGTTGGTCATCTCAGACTCCAGATCGACGCCGCTTGCGCCGGTAGAGCCCGGCTGCCCAGTCGCTCCGCCCGTGCCAGGCAGCGCAAAGCCGTCCTGGTTCTGCAGCGATGCCTTGGACACGCGATCCGCGATTGCCCGCACGCGCTGGCTCCCCACGTCTAGTGCGTCCCTTAGCTGCCCCGCCGAGCTCACCCGGCCAATGAATCCGCTCATCATCTTGGGGACATGCTAAGGCAACGGGGGGACCACACCGGTCGCGCCGATATACTGTATTAAAACAGAAGCGCTAAATGATTATCCCGCAATCGTTTAGCGCTCACTGTGCCAGCTTCCGTAGCTCGTTGATCCTGGATCTCTATCGCCGGCTGCTAGGAAGATGTTGCCGCTCAGGCAGAATGTGCCGCGCTCTACGCGGTCAAGCTTGCCTCGTCTGCCGCCGGTCCGTTCAGCTTGTTGCGGAGGGTCCTGACACTGATGCCTAGGAGCTCTGCCGCTCGTGTTCGGTTGTGGGCCGCAATCTCCAGCGCCTTGCTGATCATCTTTCGCTCTGCCGCGTCCACGTTAAGCGAGGTGAGCCTGACCAGCACTCCGTCATCACTGCCGTGCACGGGTGATCTGGCACTGTCCGCTGCCGCCATCGTCGCGCGTTGCGCCGCCGAAACCGGACCTCCTAGTGAGTGCGCGAGGCCGAATCGGAAACCCTCGAATGCGTGCGGCGGTACCACCGATCCCGTGGATAGAATTACCGCCCGCTCCACCACGTGCTGCAACTCCCGAACGTTGCCCGGCCAGTCGTATTTCTGTAGCACCTCGAGCGCTTCCGGGTCAATCGCTTTGATTTCCTTTCCCATCTCCGCCGCGGTTCGCACCGCGAACCTGTACGCCAGGGCTGGAATATCCTCGCGCCGATCGCGGAGCGGCGGGATCGCGATCGGGATCGTGCTCAACCTATAGTATAGGTCCTGCCTGAACGTCCCCTGTGCCGCCTCCACTGCCAGATCGCGGTTGGTGGTGGCGACGATTCGCACGTCCACCCGAATAGACGACGTCCCACCCACTCGCTCGAATTCCTGTTCCTGCAGCACGCGCAGCAACTTGGCTTGGAGATCCAGCCGCATCTCCGAAATTTCATCCAGGAGCAAGGTGCCTCGGTGGGCTCGCTCAAATGCCCCCTCCACGCGCTTGATCGCGCCGGTGAACGCCCCTTTCTCGTGCCCGAAGAGCGCGCTTTCCACCAGTCCTTCAGGCAGCGCGGCGCAGTTCAGTTGGATGAAAGGCCGGTCACGCCGGTCGCTCTGGTCATGAATTGAGCGAGCGAATAACTCCTTTCCGGTGCCGGACTCACCTTGCAGCAGAACGGTCGCACGGGTGGGCGCCGCCGTCGTAACGGTCTGCATTACCCGCCGGATCGCTGGCCCGTCACCCACGATCTGCCGCTCATTCCTGAATTCCATCACCTCGCGCCGGAGCGTTTCGTTCTCGCGCTTGAGCCGGACCAATTGCAACGCCTGGTCCACAGCCAGCTCCAATTGCTGCGGTCGCACAGGCTTGGTGATGTAGTCGACAGCTCCAGCCTTGATCGAGGACACCGCGTGCTCGATGCTGGCGTAGCCGGTGAGCATGATGAGCGGCACCTCGTACCCTTCGCCGCGAATGAGCGACAGAAACTCCAACCCGGTCAGCCCCGGCATCCTGTAATCAGAGATGATGAGATCCACGTTGCCGCGCGCGAGCGCCTGCAGTGCCTCGGGAACATTGCGCGCTCCCACAGGATCGTGCCCCGCGCGTCTGAGTGTGTCGTCAAGTATCAACCCGACGGATGGCTCGTCATCTACGTACAGGATGGTTGCCATTTATGACCGGTGGCTGGGAAACAGGATTCTAACGCGCGATCAGGCAGCGCTCGATACTCCCCCAGCAGACGCTTTCGCCCGAGGAATAGCAACAATATGATGCGAGTGACCAACAATATTATCCAGCGCAACGCGACGCTGACATTGCAGCAAAATCTGCAGCGTGTCGCTCAGGCGCAAACCCGAGTCAGTTCGGGGCAGAAGTTCACCGCGTTCGCCGATGATCCCCAGGCGCAATCTTCCGTCATGCAGAGCTCCAGCGCACTTCGCGCCCTGGAGCAGTATCGCCGTAACATCGGCGATGCGGCGGCACGCACCAACCTCGAAGATTCAGTTCTCGATCAGCTCACCACCGCGATCGATCGAGCAAAAGATGTAGCCATCCAACAGGGGACGTCGACAGCCACCGCGAACACGCGTGGAGGGGCCAAGGCGGAGGTAGATCAGCTCATCAACTTCGTCGCGTCGCTGGGCAATACCAAGTACCAGGACGGATACCTATTCGGTGGCGATAATGCGACCAGTGCTCCCATCACCACCTCTCCTCCGTTCTATGCCACGACCGCGCCGGGAGGAACGCACAGCACCGAGATTGCGGCCGGCCAGCTCTTCAAATCCAACCATAACGCCCAGGAGCTGCTACTCGACACCGGCGTGCTCGGCGCGCTCAAGAGTCTTTCTACCGCCCTGGGCGCCAATGATCAGACCGCCGTCGGCGCATCGCTCACCGGACTCAGTACTTCGCAGGAAGGCGTGCAATCGCTCGTGGGTGACCTTGGCGCGCGCCAGAACCATCTAGATATTACCGGCTCCAACCTCGATGCACTTGAGACCAACCTCAAGATCTTCAAATCCAACATCGCCGAAGTTGATCAGGAGCAGGCTGTGACGGAGCTGGTGAGCCGGCAGACCGCATATCAGGCCGCGATGCTCGCGACCTCACGCGTGATCGGCATGACCCTGACAGACTACCTGAGATGACCTCCGCCGCACTAGCCCACTCGATGCCCAGTACCATCAACGTCATCTCTGATCTTCTCGGTGACCTGACCGTGGATTCGTCCGCGCTTCTCAGCTTTCCCAAAGGACTTCTTGGCTTCCCTGAATGCCGGTCGTTCATCCTCCTGCCGTCAGAGCGCGAACACGTTTACTGGCTGCAGTCCATGGACTACTCAGCGCTGGCGTTTCTCATGGTCGATCCCTTCATCTTTTTTGAAGGGTATACCGTCGATCTCACGGCAACCGACTTCGCGCGCGGTGCTGCGTCGGCCGACGACGTTACCGTGCTGGCCATCGTGACGTTGCCGGCGGCTCGCACGGATGATCCCACCGCCAATCTGCAAGGGCCCGTGGTAATTGACACGCGTGCAGGAGAGGGGCACCAGGTCGTCATCTCGGATTCACGCCACGGAATCAAGGAAACTTTTAAGCTTTGACGTCAACGCTGTTAAGCTTTTCCGCGGTTCGTCGATAAATAGACCAGACGGCCAATCTGGCTGTCACGGGAGCACGGATGCTCCGACAAAATCTGTTAATGGAGTAACAGAGTAAATGCGTATCCAGACCAACGTCGCCGCCCAGAACGCCCTGCGTAATATTGGCGTGACGGAAAATATGCAGAACCGCTCAATCGAGAAGCTGTCATCGGGCTTCCGTCTCAACCGCGCCGGCGACGATGCGGCTGGCATGAGCATCGCGAACTCGCTGCGTTCCAACGGGCGTGCACTTCAGCAGGCTCAGCGCAACACTTCGCAGGCCAACTCGTTCCTGCAGATCGCAGACGGCGGCGTGCAGACGCTCTCGACGATGCTCGACCGTATGCGCGAGCTCGCTACCGAAGGCGCTTCTGATAACGTCACCACCACCGATCGTCAGAAGATCGACGCCGAGTTCAAGCAGTTGCAATCTGAGTGGGACCGCACGATCAACACCACCACGTATCAGGGCCAGAAGCTTTTGAGCGGCACGTTCGGCGTCACGGACAGCGGCACTCTCAAGGCGATGGCCTCTGCAATTAGCAACGTCAACGTCTCCAACGCCGCGGCCGGTACCACCTACACCATCACTCAGACCGCGGCAACCGCCGTTACACTGAGCGACGGCAAGGTATCCCAGACAGTCACCACCACTGCTGGTAGCGCGAGCACCAGCCAGAGCGTCAACTTCGACAAGCTGGGGATCTCGTTCACTATCAACGGCGCACTCGGCGCGACAGACCTGAACGCCAAGACGGTCGTGACGGGCGCCTCAGCAGCCGCGGCGTTCCGCGTCGGCGGCGGCACGGGTGACATGAACTCGGATGATATGATCAAGGTTGCTCTTGATAATCTCACCGCGGCCACGGTTGGAATCGACTCCACCGGCGTTGCAGATGTCCTCACGACGACCAACGCTGCCGCCGCACTCGCCAAAATTGACACTGCGCTGAGCAAGGTCAACACCGCGATCGGTACCATCGGTGCCGCGCAGAACCGCCTGGACTACGCCTCGGCTAACGTGAACTCGCTGGTGCAGAATATCTCGGCCGCCGAGTCCACGATCCGTGACGCCGACATGGCGCAGGAGTACACTAACTATAGCAAGCTCCAGATTCTGCAGCAGGCCGGTACGGCCATGCTTGCGCAGGCCAACTCGAGCTCACAGAGCGTTCTTCAGCTCCTCCGTGGTTGATTGACTGAACCGGATCCGCGGCCGAAGAGGAATCTCTCGCGCCGCCGGAGCCGCCCACGAGACCGTAGGGGCCCGACCGGGCTCCTACGGGTTCGTCGCATAAGGAGATTACCATGACGGATTCCATAGGGAGCTTCGCTGGCATCGGTAGCGGGCTGGATTACCGGTCGCTCGTAGACCAGATAATTCAGGTCGACTCTCAGCCGGCCACCCGATTTCAATCGCGCATCACGGCCGCCAACGCTCAGCTGACCGCGTACAAGAGTTATAGCGGACTGCTCTCGACGCTCGAAACAGCGGCGAAGCAGATGCGCGATGGCACCGCGTTCCAGGGAGTGACGGCAACGCTTGCGAACGCCGTCACGAGTAGCGGGCGCAGCACACTATCGGCCGTCGCGAAGGGTGGTGCGGCGCCTGGGTCTTACGCCGTGCAGGTACTTCAGACGGCACAGGCGGAAAAGCTTTCCGGTGCCACATTTGCCAGTACCGCTGGCGCTCTCGGGATTGCCGGAGACTTCCTCATCAACGGAAGACTCGTTTCCGTCTCCGCGACCGACTCGCTCGGCGCAATTCGCGACAGGATCAATGCCGCGAATTCCGGAACCACGGCGACCGGTGTGATCGCGTCGCTCGTCACCGACTCGTCCAACTCCCAGCGTCTAGTACTCACCACGCTGAAAACCGGAGCGAGCGGGATCAATCTCGTCGACGGTGCGGCCGGAGTAGCCCGCCAGCTCGGCTGGATCGACGCCACCCAGTCCCTCAAGCACCCCACGAGCGCCGGGGGACAGAGCGATAACTTTGCTTCGGCAACCGCAACGATCGCGTCCCAGTTGGGGCTGTCAACCAGCGGTGGACCGCAGGCCGTCACCGTTGGCGGGCAGACCATCAGCATCGATGTTGGCACCGACTCGCTCACCAGCATCGCTGGGAAACTGTCCGGCCTTACGGGCATCCAGGCGACGGTGCAGAGCACTGTGGTGAATGGCGCAACCAGGTACTACCTGGACATCCGGAACAGCACCAGCTTCGTCGATGCGGGCAACGCGCTCGGTCAGCTCGGCGTGCTCGTTAATGGACGCTCCGCCGTGGCGCAGACGGTTCGGGGTGCCGCGCTCAGCGCTGGCAATACCTCCGCTCCAGTCGCTGCGTCAACACTGCTCTCCGACGTCTGGAATGGTGGGAGCGCTTCTGGCGCGCAGCCCGGTGATACGCTCACCGTGAGTGGCACGCGTGGAGACGGCTCCGCTGTGAGCCTCTCGTTTGCTATCGGTGGCACGAGCACCATTCAGGACGTGCTCGACACACTCAACGACAGCACCAACGGTTTTGGCTTTGGAAGTCGTCCGGCAACCGCGTCCATCGACGCCTCCGGCCATATCTCCGTTACGGATGGGACCGGAGGATCTAGCGCTCTGTCACTTCGAGTCGTCGCCAACAACGAAGGCGGCGGCCGTCTGGATGTCGGAGCGTTCGATACCGTGAGCGCTGGCCGCGCCCGGGAGCTGGTAGCGGGAACGGATGCCCGTTTCACCGTGGACGGAGTCATGTTCACTCGCGCGAGCAATTCGGTGAGCGACGTCATCGCCGACACGGCGCTCACGCTTACTGCGGCCGATCCTAACGTCGTCGCCGACGTGACGATAGAGCGGAGCGCATCCCTCGCGCAAGGCGCCGTGCAGGGATACGTCGATGCATACAACAAGACCATCGACTTTATCAAGCAGCAGCAGACACCCGGTCCCGATTCGACGCACAACCCGACACTCTACAACGACGGCGTACTCCGTCTGGCGCGCAGCTCACTGTCCCAGGCAATGCTTACCACGGTGAACGGTGCAGCTTCCGACCTGGCAACGGCTGGCATGGCCGGGATATCACTGACGAAGGACGGTCATCTCGCGCTCGACGCAGCCAAGTTTCAGAGCGCATTCACCAATCGGTATGACGACGTTCAGAAGCTTTTCGTCGAGCGCGGTAGCTCGACCGACCCGTCGCTGTCCTATACGTCGTCCACTTCGGCAACGCGAGCCGGCAACTACGATGTGAACATCACCAGTCCGGCGTCGCAGGCACAGCTGCTGGGGAGCGGTTTCTCCGGTTCCTATGCCGATGATGGCACTCCAGACACCGTAGCGATAACGGATCTGAGCAGCAACGCCACGGCTCGGGTTCAACTCGCCAGTGGCATGACGACCGCGCAGATTGTGGACGCCATGAACTCCGCGTTCCTGACCCCGCAACCGCGTACGCTGCGGTCGGCCGTGACGCTCAACGACGCGTCCGGAGCCGCGCTTGCGACGGCGGCCACTCGCGTGGTCGATCTTCGCATTGCAACTTCACCTGCGACGAGTATTACCGCGGGTGACACTATACACTTCGGTGGTGTGCACCCCGACGGCATCCCCTACGATGGGACCTTCCTCGTTGGGGCTGGTTCCACTGTCGCGGACCTGGTAGCCAGCATTCAATCGGGGCTCGGAAGCTCGGGAACAGTCGCATTCGCGGACGGGAAAATCTCCGTGACGTCCGGCTCGTCCGGTGCATCACAGCTCTCGCTCGCGCTCACGGCGGGGAACGAGGGTGGTGGCGGTTTCGATTTCGGAAGTGTGGACGTCACGGAATCAGGCCATGGCGCGCTATCACTGACGGCGAGTGTGGTCGGCGGCCAGGTCAGGATCGCCCACGGCTCCTACGGTTCGACGGCCGGCGTTAGCGTCGCCTTCAGCGGCGGTGGATCCAACGGTACTGCTCAGCTCGGGCTCGGGACCGGCCCGGTATACGGCAGCGACGTTCAGGGCACGATTGGTGGGATCACGGCGAATGGTTTAGCGCAGCAGTTGGTTGGTGCGGCGGGGTCGGCCGCGGACGGCCTAAGCATCGGCTATACCGGCACAGCGACTGGCCTCATCGGTTCCGTTGGATTCAGCGTGGGCGTGGGAGCGATAATGGACCGACTTGTGAAGTCGTGGAGCGACCCGGGCGGAAGTATCTCCTCCAAGCAGACGCTTATCAACAACCAGATCGCCGCGCAACAGAAGCGGCTCGATGACTTCAATGCTCGCATGGAAGTTCGACGCGCGTCGCTGCTGAAGCAGTACCTGGCGATGGACACGGCTGTGCAGCGACTGCGTGCCCAGGGGAGCTCCTTCAGCTCCGCATTCAGCTCGAGCACGAGGAAGAACTCCTGATGTGTCAGCCCACCCTGACTGATTTTCCAGCAGCGGCGCACGCCAAGGCAGCGTCCGCGCTGGAAGAGTTCAGCACGCTGACGACCGAGTACTCGGTCCTGCTCGATGTCGGGCGTGCGATGCTGTCGGCCGGCAACCTGGACGGAGCAGCCGATGCGATGGAGCGTGGCGACCGCGTGGTGCGCATGGCTGCCGCTTGCGGGCGGCGCCTGGCGCCCTGGCGTGAAGCTGTCGAGTCGCGCCAGTATGCCGGCCCGCGGTTGAGCGACCTGGAACGGCGGCTCGGGGCAGCGGCGGCGCGAGCAGCCGTGATTGTGGCCGGTGCAACCAGCGTCGAGACCGTCTGCCTCGGCAAGCGTGATGAGGCCGCGGCCGAAATGGGCGAGGGAATCGCTTCGGCCGCCCAGCGAATCGCGGCGGGAGGATACCGTCCGCGTATCGCTTCATCCCAGGCTTTCGATACCCACGCCTGAGCGCACCGAGCGTGCGCGATGTTACGGCTACACGAGTTGCGCGTCCGGTTCAAGTTTTCCTTGGCGCGCCCGATACTGTCCCACATGGGATACAGCGCCTACAAATCCAAGTACCTCGAGAACGACGTGGTCAGCCGCCCAAGAGAGTGGCTCGTTCCTTTACTGTACGAGCACCTCATGGCCCACCTGCGGCGCGCGCAGGCGCAGATCCAGCAACGAGACTACGAGGGGAAGGCGGCCAGTCTGGAGAAGGCCACCGCCATCGTCGTCGAGTTGATGGGCGCTCTGGATTGTGAAAAAGGCGGTGAGCTCGCCCAGCGGCTCGCGGCGCTGTACGGTTATTTTGGCAATGAGATTCTTGCGGTCGGCCGCTCCCTCGACGTCGCGCGTCTCGGCAAGATGACGGATATGGTGTCGAGTCTGCACGAGTCCTGGGTCATTGCGGCCCGCGCGCAGAGCCCGAACAGCTCCGCGGCGATTGGCGGCGACGCAGCGTACGAAGCGCAGCGGGTATAGCTCTCATGTGCGCGGTGCTGTCGCAGCTGGCGGATTGAGTCGAGAAGGGTAAAGTCGCGTCTCGCGCTTACCGATATTACGAAAACATGGAGGATTCCAAATGCAGGTAAACAACACCCCGGGGAACGTCCCTCGCGTTGAAGCACCGCAGCGGACCCAGCAGAGTGGTTCCGGCCAGGCGCCGGCCAGTGGGTCAGAGGTGCCCAGCAAGATCCGCCGAGTGGACGACGTGCAGATCTCAGACGCCGGACATGCGCTCGCTGCACCTGGTGCTTCGGTGGATGACGCGAACGCGTCCGATCTCGACCCGCGCCGTATTGATGAGATCCGCTCAAGGATCCTTTCGGGTGCGTACAACTCCCTGGAAATGGCTGACCACGTCGCGCGTTCGCTGATGCGCAGCGGCGATCTCTAAATCTTGCGTTCCTGAGCAGCTCGGAGCTTTAAGCACATGCGATTCCTGGTGGTGGATGACTCGGCGACAATGCGCCGCATCGTGGTCAACTCTCTCCAAAGAGTAGGGTTCACCGATGTTGTTGAGGCAGGTGACGGCGCCGAGGCGCTCGAGAAGATGGAGTCAATCGACTTCCTGATCACCGATTGGAACATGCCGAAGCTGAGCGGTGCCGAGCTTACCCGCGCCGTACGTGCGCGTGCTGACACGAAGGTGCTTCCTATCCTGATGGTCACCGCGCGCAGTGTACGTGACGACATTCTCACGGCTATGGAGGCGGGTGTGGACAGCTACGTCGTTAAGCCTTTCACCCCGCAAGTGCTGCGTGAAAAGATAGACGCGGTTCTCGCCGCGAGAGCGGCGTAGCAAACATGCCATCATCTCGCATCACCGAAGTGCTGTACGACTCCGAGACGGTTCTCCGTCTCGTAGATCGCGAGCTCGAAGGGCTCTGTGAGGTGCAGCCGCAGGGTAACCACCTGGCGGTCCTCCTCGCGGTGATGCAACGCGCCAACATGGAGATCGAGCAGGTGCTCCGCACATTGCGCGACAGCCGGGAGGCACTCCAGGATGTCACGCTACGTGAGATACACGACAGCACAGCCAAGCTGGCCGAAGTTTCATCCGTGACCGAGATGGCCGCCACGCGCATAATGGACGGACTAGATCGCGCACAGGGGCTCGTCGATCAGCTGGACGAGTTAGACGCACCTGGAGCCGGTAGTGACGCGACAGTTCGAGCCGCCGTGGCGCGCAATCACCTGCGTGACGAGCTCTTCGCGATCATGGGCTCGCTGCAGTTTCAGGACATTACATCTCAGCAGCTAGGGCATGTCTCTCGAATGCTGGCAGACGTGGAGCGCCGGCTGCATGTAACGGCTGCGGTACTGGATGGCGGTTGCGCCAATGCTGCCGCGATGGATGCTGAGCCGCGGGCTGTGTTCGCGGAATCGGCGACCACGCGCAACGCTGGGCAGCGCCAGGCCGCGGCTGACGCTTTGATTAGGGGGTGGGCCGCAAAGAAGGCGGCCCACTAGCCCTCAGCCCGTCATAAGCCGGATATCGCACAGTGTCCGCCCAAGCCATCCTGATCGGCGTTGCGCTTGCGGCGCAGACCTCCGCCGTCGTGGCGCTGGCGCGCCGTGTTCGGACACTGAAGCTGGTCAGCGCAGCCGCCGCTGCATCGAGCAGCACTGACGCGACGGTCGTACACGACACGATCAGCGACGCGCTCATAGAGCGCGAGGAGCTGATGCGGGAGATGCAGCAGCTCCTCGCCGGCCTGGATCAAAAGGTTCGTGAGCGCACTGTCGAGCTTGCTGACGCGATGGAGAAGGCCGAACAGGGCAACCAGGCGAAGAGCGAATTTCTCGCGCGCATGTCGCACGAGATTCGCACACCGATGAACGGCATCCTCGGCATGGCGGGTCTGCTGCTCGATAGCGGAATCACAACCGAGCAGCGCGAATATGTCGAGACGGTACGCTCGTCCGGTGAGGCGCTGCTCACGATCATCAACGAGATCCTCGACTTCTCCAAGATTGAGGCAGGCAAGCTCGAGATCGAGGTGATCGACTGTAATGTTCGGACAACGGTCGAAGAGGTTGTCGAGCTTCTGGCCGAACAGGCACAAGTGAGGAAGCTCGAGTTAGGCTTCTACGTTGACGATGCCGTGCCTGTCACGCTACGCACCGATCAAGGCCGACTGCGCCAGATCCTTATCAATCTTGTCGGCAACGCAGTCAAGTTCACGCAGGAAGGGCGCGTATACATTCACGTGACCGTCGACGCGGAGACGGACGAATCCGTGCAGCTACAATTCGAGGTAACCGACACCGGCATCGGCATCTCTCCCGAGGGACGCCTACGGCTGTTCGAGCCTTTCCAGCAGGCGGACAGCTCCACCACGCGCAAGTATGGTGGAACGGGACTCGGACTCGCGATCTCAAAGCAATTAGTGGGTTTGCTGGGCGGTACGATGGATGTTGCAAGTGTCGCGGGTGAGGGGAGTGTGTTCACCTTCAGCATCAACGCTGCACGTGGTCCTCGTCTGCAGCCAGCCGGAGCGGCCGTGTCGCTCACGAATGCGCGGCTGCTAGTGCTGGTAGAGGGCAAGCTCACACGGGTTGTGCTCCGCCGGTACGTGAGCGACTGGAATGGGACAGCGGATGGTGCTCGCACTGTCGAGCATGCCCGCAGGCTGCTCCAGGCCGCGACGGCACGGGGCGAGCGATACGACATCGTGCTAGTTGATCTTGGCACACTTGGCTCCGAACCGCTGCACGCCATGCGGACGTTGCGGCGCGAGTTCCCCCAGGTGATCGGAAGTGTGGTCGCACTGGTTCCAATGCGGCAGAAGCCGGACTCGAATGTAGCGGCGGAGGCCGGAATAGACGCCACGTTCGCGCTCCCCGTACGTCCGACGCGTCTGTTGGGTCTACTCAGCTCCGTGCTGCACCCGGAACTAGCGCCGAAGCAACGCGCTACGAGGCTCAAGGGAAGAGGGAGCGAGGTAAGCAAGGGGCGCGCCCGCATCCTGATCGCGGAGGACAATCCGGTCAACCAACGTGTCGCGACGCACATGCTCGGCAAGTTGGGATACCGTTGTGATATCGCGTCGAACGGACAGGAAGCCGTGGACATGCTCATCAACATGCCGTACGACCTCGTGTTGATGGATTGTCAGATGCCGGAGATGGACGGCTACACGGCCACGCAGCGTATCCGCGAACGGGAGACAGCAGGCGGGCGACGCACACCGATCGTAGCGATGACGGCAAACGCGATGCGCGAGGATCGTGCGCGCTGCCTGGAGTCGGGGATGGACGGCTTTATCCCCAAGCCGATTGCGATAGAGGAGTTGGAGACTGCACTCGAATGCTGGATACCTGATGATGCGAAGCCGGGCGCCGATAGCTTCGCCCAGGCTCCAGAAAGGGATGAGCCGGTGGAAGTCCCGCGTGAGCTCTTGTTCACCACGCAGAGTCAGGCAAGTGAGGCAGTCTATACCGTCGACGTCGGCGCGCTGCCCACAGACGCGAGCCTTGTGGCTGCTCTCGCGGCACAGTTCGCGCCCAGCACGCCCGTTTCTGATCAGTCGTCCGTCGACCTGGACGTGCTGGACAACCTCGCGACCATGACGGAAACAGGAGAGGCCTTCGTGGCGCGGCTCATCGTCACATTCGTAACGGACGCCAGCTCCAGGATTGAGCTGCTCCGTACCGCACTGGAGCAGGGCGACAATGTAGCTGTGGAGCGTACAGGGCACGCGTTGAAGGGGGCAAGTGGCAACATGGGCGCGACGCGGATGGCGGCGCTGGGTGCGGAGTTGCAGCAGGTGGGTCATGCGGGAGACATTGGCGCCGCGTCGGTGCTAGTAGAGCAATTGGACGCCGAGTTCCAGCGCACTCGCGCCATCATGGAAGATGCGTTCCCGGTGCAATCAGTGGCTGCGAACGCGCCGGGTTAGCGCTCTTCAGAACGCGTCTACATAGCCGATACTTGGGGCTATGATCCAGATCATCGAGGACGACCTAGTAACGTGCCACATCATAGCGGCACTGCTGGAGCGCCTTCGATATCCGTACTGTGAGGCGCATACCGGCGCCGAAGCGATGCAGCAGCTCAGGACGCGGCCCATCGACATGGTGATCGCCGACATGATGCTTCCTGACGCAAACGGTATTGATCTGCTGGCCGAGAAGTACGGCATGTTGCACGTGCGCGATATCCCGGTGGTATGCTGTACGGCGCAGGCTGACATCGAAACCGTGGAAGCGGCGGTCGGTTACGGAGCTATAGACTTCGTCAAGAAGCCGATAGCTATTCAACCTTTCGCGGGACGGATCAACCGTGCGATGGAGCGGGCACCGGTGCGTTGGGAGTCATGGCGTGAGATGAGCAAGCGGCTCCGTTTCTACAGCCGCACGATCCATCCAACGCTCTCGATTGCGCTGCAGGTCCTGCGTGAGACCGACGACGCCCTAGCGCAGGCGCAGAACGGTGTACCCAACGTGAACGACCTGAACGGTTTGATATCGCGCGCGCGCGGCGCGGCGATAAACGTCGGAGCGATTCGCACGGTTCAGCAGATCGACAAGCTGTGGAAGGGCGAAGGCGAACCCGACGAGATAGCCTACATGCGTGCCGCGCTCGTGATAGAAATCGCTTCGTTCGAAGAGGCGATCCAGAAGCATCACCTGCCTCAGGGTGAGGGAGCTTCGGAGCGCCTCATGGCATC
>JBBSHV010000035.1:0-16278 GCA_038232435.1 Gemmatimonadales bacterium
CGAACGCGTCCGCCGCCGCTATCGTGCGCGGAATTGGCTGCCGAAACACAATGTTGGCAGGCAGATGCTGGCGCACGTATTCGACAACACGTTCACTCGCGGGATTCCCCTGCTCGTACATGGTCAACAGAATGCCGTCTAGCGTGAGTTGATCGTTCGTCGTCACGACGTCCTGGATCCCACGCAAGATCTGCGGCGTGGTCTGTAGCGCGAGTGGCTCACACTGCAACGGGACGATCACGTGCTGGCTGCCCATCAGCACCTTGCGGGTGACGGCACCGAGTCCTGGCGGAGTATCGACAACAACGATGTCGCAGCGCTGGCTCGCGGTTTCGAGTAGTTCTGGGAGCAGATCGGTTTCGCCCACGAGCCCCTGGTATGTAACGTGGTCGGCCTCATCGCTTACCGTTCCAGCGAGAATCACCCGGAGCCACGGCAGCGCCGTCGGGAGAATGACATCGCGCAGCGCGCACTCACCGCTCAGGTAATCGGCGAAGCCGTAAATGGAGTGATCCCGCTTGAGCCCCACTCCATATCGTACGGCGCCCTGGGGATCGACGTCAACGATCAGCGTCTTCATCCCGCGCCGGGCAAAGGCGGCCGCGAGATTTACCGCGGTGGTTGTCTTGCCGACGCCACCCTTCTGGCTTACTACGGCCAAAACGGAGCCCATCTATTGCATCTCTCCGTCGGCTGGCGTCATCGGGGGCGCCGGGTCACCCGAAGCATCGGTGCCATCGGTGCCATCGGTGCCATCGGTGCCACTGGTGCCACTGGTGGCCTCGACTCCGGTCGTACGCATCGCGCTGAGCGTAGCCTGAGCGTGGCTCACCCAGCGCGCAGCCTCCGGGCTCCGCGGCGCGTCCATGAGGAACGCGTCCAGGTGGTACGCGGCGTCGTCAATGTCACCGCGCTTGAGCAGTAGGAAGGCAAGTCCATAGTGCGCACCCGCCAGTTTGGGCTCGATCTGGAGCGCGCCGCGATAGCACTTGATAGCCTGTTCCGGCTGCCCGATCTTGGTGTACGCGATCGCCATGTTCTGCAACACCTTGAAATTGCTCGGCTGGTCGCGCAGCGCCAGGCGATACGACGTGAGGGCGGCGTCGTAGTCGCCCTGCCGCTCCAGTGCGAGCGCTTCGCTCAGATAGTCCAACTTCTGTGAAGTCGGCGATCCCGATTTGCCTGTCAGGCGGCTCCAGAACGGCATGTGGGGAAGCTATCGACGCCGCGCCCTCTGGGCTAGCTTGCAACATGCCCCGACGCACGGCTTTCGACCCCGACAAGGGGCAGTTGATGGTGGAGTGGCCCCTATTCGGGGAGCTGTCCCGCGGTCTCGCACTCAAAGTCGCGAGAGCGTACGACCCAGACATAGTGGTCGGGGTGGCAACAGCGGGTGTTGTGCCTGGGGCGGTGATCGCGGCCATGCTGGGCCGCGAGTTCCACTCCATTCTGGTGAGCCGCAGGTATCACGCTGATACCGTTCGGCAGACCCCCTCAATATTCGGGGAGGCTCCGCCACAAGCGCACAACCGCCGCGTGCTCATTGTGGATGAGACCTGCGACAGCGGCGCTACCATGCGCCTGGCCGTGAGTGCGCTCTTCCACGTGGGCGCGACTGAGATCCGAACGGCTGTCTGCTTCAAGACGGGGAGTTATCAGCCTGATTTCCATGCTCTGGCAACTGAGAGCATCGTCGTACTACCGTGGGATCGGGAGCTTATTGTGGAGGGGGTACTCACGCCCAACCCGCTGTACGGCGACGAACTGACGGGTTAGGGCTCACGGTAGTGCGGCATCGGCCCGACCTGTGGTGCTTCGGCTTCACGACGCCACGCTGCACACCGGACATCTGCCATGACCTCGGGTAGACTGAAGCAGGTCAATATCGTTCTGCTGTGTGCCTATTTTGCCACGTGCGCTTACTTATGGAAACGGCTTCCCGCGCGGTTGCCGTTCCACTTCGGGGCATCGGGACGAGCGGACTACGCGCCCAGCACACCGGTTCTTTGGTTCGCGCCACCGTGTGTCGCCGTCGCGGTCTCAGCGTTGATGTACGGGTTGTGCAGCTACGCGGCGGCCAACCCGCAAACGTGGAACACCCTACGGGCTAGAGAGCTGCCCGATAGCGGTGAGAGTGCGCAAACGGGGTGACGCACGCCTTTGTGCACCCACTGAGCGTCTTGCTGTCAAGAATGCTCGGCGTAAAACTGCCCGATCATCTCGGTGCTCCCAGCGATAAACCGGCACTGCTCGCTGCCGGTTGCCGGCCCTTCCACCTCCAGCACGGCCAGTGGGTAGTCCGCGAATCTGCCAAGGAAAGCGCCGAGAAGTCCGATAGTGAGATGACACCCGCGAGGATCCGGTTGCTGCGTCGGATCGGCTTCCCAACAGTGGGCAATCGCGACGCTACAAAAGACGTCGTCAGCGGAATCGAAGGATGCCTGACCCCAGCCGCAGCGCGTCCAGAACTCTCCCGCGCGCTTGAAGAAGTGGTTGACCTCGAGCTGCTGCGGGTCCACCAGATCCTTCTCTCTGACATACGCGTCGAACGCGGCATACATGGCGTCGCCGCCCGCGTAGCCGGCGTCTCGTAGCGCGAACACAGTGTCCAGGTCAGGGCGCGTCAGCATCGCCGTACGCAGCGCGAGCAAGCTGCCCGATGGCACGGAGAGAAGTGTGGGTCCGGCGTGTGTAAGATCCAAGCTATTGTCCAATTCGTTTGAAGAGCTCGGTTTCGTCGATCACCGAGATGCCGAGAGTGTTGGCCTTGTCCAATTTGCTTCCCGCTTCGGCGCCGGCAAGGACGAATGCTGTCGCTTTCGAGACAGAGCTGGTTATGCGACCACCGTGTGCCTCGATCAGCTCCGTCGCCTGCTTGCGCGATAGCGTCGGGAGTGTGCCCGTAATGACGATCGTCTGGCCGGCGAGGGCACCGGATGCGGCGGCCTGACGCGGCTCCTCGGTCGTAACGTTTGCGGCCCGTAGCTTCTCGATCAGAACGCGCACGGATGGATCGCGAAAGTAGCTCGCAACAGACTGCGCGATGACGGCGCCGAGCCCACGGATCTCTGCTACCTGCTCCTGCGTCGCATCGATCAAAGCCTCCAGTGTGCCGAAATGCCGAGCCAGGAGTCGAGCCGCCGTCTCTCCGACATGCGGAATACCGAGCGCGGTGACAAGGCGTGAGAGTGGCTGCAATCTGGACTGCTGGATCGCGGCCACGAGCGCCTCCGCGCTTTTCTTCTGATACCCGTCCAGCGCCAGAAACTGATCGACTGAAAGAGAGTACAGGTCGGCCACATCGTGCACGATCTTCTCACGCAATAGCTGCTGGACGCGCGCGTACGACAGGCCGCGAATGTCCATCGCGCCACGCGACGCGAAGTAGACTAGTGCCTCGAGTTGACGCCCCGGGCAGGCTACATTGGGGCAGTACACGGCGACAAGATCTGCATCGCGCGCCACTGGTGTATTGCACGCGGGGCAGTGGGTCGGCATGTGCCACGGCTGCTCGGCTCCTGTGCGTCGCTCGGGAACGGGGCCGATCACCTGCGGAATCACGTCGCCCGCGCGCTTTACCTGAACCACGTCGCCCGCGCGAAGATCCTTGTCACGCACAAGATCCTCGTTGTGCAGCGTCGCGAGTCGCACGACGGTGCCGCCAATTTCAACAGGCTCGAGCACCGCAAACGGGTTGAGCTGTCCAGTGCGCCCGACGTTCACCTCGATCGCGAGCAGCCGCGTCTCGGCGACGTCCGGAGCGAACTTGCGAGCGATGGCCCAGCGCGGCTCGCGCCCACCCACGACACCCAAATCCTCCTGCAGCCGAAGCGAATCGACCTTCACAACGCCACCATCGATCGCGAAGTCGAGCGAAGCGCGCAACGTGTGTTCCACGCTGTGTGCCCACTCAGTTACCTCGTCAAGCGTCTTGCAGTGGCAACGGTCCGGCGCGACTGGAACACCCCATCGCTGTAAAGCGTCGAGAACTTCCCACTGGGTCCTGAACGGCAGGACATCCCGTTCATCCGATACCACGGAGTAACCAAAGAAACGGAGCGGTCGCGATGCTGTGACAGCAGGGTCGAGCTGACGCAGACTACCTGCCGCCGCGTTACGCGGGTTGGCGAACACCGGCTCGCCCGCGGCTACGCGCGACGCGTTCATACGCTCGAAATGGTCGAACGGAAAGTAGATCTCGCCGCGGATCTCGATGCGTGCGGAAGGCGGCGAGCCGGCCAGTCGTAGTGGCACGTCGCGAACCGTGCGCAGGTTCGCCGTCACGTCCTCGCCAATGGTGCCGTTTCCGCGAGTCGCGCCCATCACCAGCACACCATTGTCGAATGTCAGGCTCACCGCGGCGCCGTCGATCTTGAGCTCGGCCGTGTATCCCGAGCGGCGCACGTCGTCGCCGACAACGCGCACAATGCGATCTTCCCAACCACGCAACTCAGCATCATCGAACGCGTTGCCGAGCGACAGCATGGGCACCGCGTGCGCGTACTTTGCGAGTGCGCTCTGTGGCTCAGCGCCGACGCGACGAGTCGGCGAATCATCGGTGCGCAATTCGGGGTGCGCGCGCTCGATTGACTGTAGCTCTCGATACAACGCGTCGTACTGCGCGTCACTCAGCGCCGGACGGTCGAAAACATAGTACTCGTGCGCGGCTCGGTGCAGCAGCTCCCGTAGCTCGGCCCCGCGTGCTGCAACGGCGGCGACATCCTCGCTGACCGGCGACTCCGTGTTCCGCGACTCCGTGTTCCGCGACGCCGTGTCCGGCGACTCGGTATCGGTTACGCCCGCGCCTGCATCACCTTGATTAGGCGATGCTTCCTGCTGCCTGGGCGATGTGCTCATTGAACTCCTCACCGTCGTACCGTATTACCCTGTTCCTTCCGGTCTCCTTGGCCACGTACAGAGCCTCATCGGCCGTACGGATCAGGCCCTCCTGATTCTGGATCAGCGGATGTGGCCACGCGGCAACGCCGCAGCTCATGGTACGCTTTAGCGTGTCGCCGTTGCCCAGGTCGAACACATGCTCCTCGACAGCAGCGCGTAGCCGCTCCGCGAAAGTTACAGCCGCATCCAACACCGTGCCGGGAAGAATGAGCACGAATTCCTCGCCGCCATACCGCCCGACGCGGTCGATCTCGCGTGCATCCGCTTTGAGTAGCGCCGCGAACTGCTGCAGCACCGCGTCACCAGCCTGATGCCCGTGCTCGTCGTTAACGCGCTTGAAGTGATCGATGTCGCACATCACCAGCGACATCGGTTCCTGCAGCCGCGTGGAGTGCTCCCACATCTCATGCAGCCGCTCACCGAGATGACGCCGGTTGTCCAGCCCGGTGAGCGCGTCAATGCGCGACATGGTGAGCAGCTGATCGTTGGCTTCGGAAAGCTGCCGCTCGCGCTCCGCCAGCTCTCGTTGCAGAGCTTGAATACGGAGTAGCGACTTGACGCGCGCCTCCAGCTCGCGAAAGTTGATCGGCTTGGAGATGTAATCGTCCGCACCGGCGTCGAGCCCCTGGACCATGCTCTCGGTTGAATCGAGCGCCGTCTGCATGATGACGGGGATGAACGGAAGCGAGCGATCGCTCTTCATGCGGCGCGCGACCTCCATCCCGTCGATCTTTGGCATCATGACGTCGAGCAGGACCAGATCGGGCGGCGATGCATGGATCTTTTCCAGCGCCTCCTCACCGTCTTCCGCACTGTCAACCAGATAACCGCGCGCCTCAAGCCTCGCGCGCAGCACCATTATGTTGTCAGGGTGGTCGTCAACAACGAGGATGCGCTTTAGGCGCTCATCCGCCATCGGGCTGACCAAGAAAGCGCTTTACCTCCGCCACCACCGCACGAGGCTCGCACGGTTTGGCCAGGTATCCATCACACCCGACCTCCATCGCTTTCTCCCTGTCGGAGGCGAGTGCGTGCGCCGTCAGCGCGATGATCGGGATGTGCTTGGTCGCAGGGTCGTGCTTCAGCACCTGCGTAGCTTCCCATCCATCAATCACTGGTATGGAGATGTCCATGAGGATAAGATCCGGCTGCTGAAATCTCGCCTTGGAGATTCCTTCCTCGCCGTTCAGCGCCTCACTAACCTCGTACCCGAAGTGCTTGAGAATCGTGGAGTACACGATTCTATTGTCTTCGTTGTCTTCAACAAGCAACACTAACTTGCCCGAGTCGCTCATCAACTCCTCGCACGGGTATTGCACACCGGTCTAGGCAAGTTTCTTACCAAGGGCGGTTCACAGGTTATGGATACAATTATGAGTGACCTCAATAGTCACAGTGCCGCCGAGTCGGGCGGGTCATCGCATGATCACGCACAAATTAAGCCGCGTGGCAAGTCTTACTCGCGGCAGATCGACTGGCGGCTGGTGGCGCTCGTTGGCGCGAGCGTGGCGCTCGGCGCCGGAGTCGCGCTCCTCACCGCTCCGCAATCGGGAGAGCACACGCGGCTCGCCATGGCGAGCAAGCTCCGCCACAGCCGTCCGCGGCAGCAGAGCCCGTGGGAGAAGTTGTCCAACGAGTTGCAGAAAGCGGCACGCCGGAAACGGTTCCGACGTGCCGCCTCTTCCGAGCGAAGCGCATCTCGAGATCGGTACTAAACTACAAACGTTTTGCGCTGTCGGCTGGGCTTAGACATCCGACAGATCTGACGAGCCGGGTACGGCCGCTCAGAGCCTCTTCAGATCCGCGGCTGCTTCTGTCTTATAACGCGGGTCGTTGTAATCAACTAGCTCGCCGTTGATAACTGCCTGCAGCTGTGCGCGCGCCTGCGATTTCATGTCCATGTCCGCGTAAACGCCAGCGAGGTCAAGGCGATGTACGATTCGCCGCGGCTCCGCATTGACCGCCGCCTCCAGGTATCGCTTCGCGTTCGGCCAGCTCGCCTCAGCGAACACCTTTCCGCCGAGAAAGTTGCGCGCCATCATCCGTGTGAACCCGTTGAGTCGCATCACTTCCGCGTTCCACATTCCGAGCACGTCCAGGCAGCCGGCGTGCTGGGGGTCGGCTTTGAGACACTGCATTGCCTGTTCCCGCACGTCTCCCGCGTAGCGTACCTGATCGCGCTTTCCCAACGATAGGGCCGTTCGGCCGAGCGCACGCGCGAGGGCGAAGTGGCCGTTGGCCTCGCCGGAGTCTACCTGCACCGCGAGGCGCGCCCGCTCCGCTGCTGTCTTGTAAAGCGCTGCCCTGCGCGTGGCGTCCGGTTCCGCCTCGCCTAGGTCCACACCGGAACGGGCGGCTTTCCAGAGCGCTTCATAGTTGCGCGGCTCGAGCGCGAGCGCCCGATCGTAGTCGCGCAGCGCCTCGGGCGCGTTCCGCGCCTCGTACGCCGCATTACCCTGGGTGACGTAATCCGCCGCTCGCTGCGCCGCTCCCTGCTTCGGGGAGAACACTAATGCGGTCACTGCGAACGCGGCAATTGTGAACTTTCCAACCATCGGTGGTCTCCGAAAGCGTGAGTGGTGCTTAAAATACCCCCATGATCGTTCCACGGCTGATTGAACGGAAGCGTGACGGCGGCGCGCTTGATCCCGCCGAGTGGCGGGAGCTCGTATACGCATATACGGCTGGAGGAGTACCGGACTATCAAATGTCCGCGCTCCTGATGGCTTCCTTTTTCCGAGGACTCTCCAGACAGGAGACGGAAGCACTCACGGATGCGATGCTCACGAGCGGTGCGCGCCTCGATCTCTCCGATCTGGGCGTCCCACGTCTGGATAAGCATTCCACGGGTGGCGTGGGGGACAAGGTGTCGCTCATTCTTGCGCCACTCATCGCAACATTCGGTGTCGCGGTTCCCATGATGTCCGGACGCGGGCTCGGCCACACGGGCGGAACGTTGGATAAGCTGGAGGCGATTCCAGGCTTTCGCACCGATCTCTCATTGAGCGAGGCGCGCGCGCAGCTCGAGCAGATCGGTTGCGCACTGATCGGCCAGACCGGTGAGATCGCGCCAGCGGACAAAAAGATGTACGCGCTGCGCGACGCGACCGGAACTGTCGAGGCGATCCCGCTCATCGCGGCGAGCATCATGAGCAAGAAGCTATCGGAAGGACTCACGGGTCTGGTGCTCGACATCAAGAGTGGGAGTGGTGCGTTTCTCCCCGAGTTGGATCGCGAGATCGAACTCGCGAAGACCATGATAGAACTGGGCGAGGATCGCAACTGTCCCGTCGTCGCACTGGTCACGGCAATGGATCGCCCGCTTGGCAACACGTGCGGCAACGCACTCGAAACGCGCGAGGCGATCGAGTTTCTGCACGGCCGGCCGCCGGCCGATCTCGAAGCAGTGACGTACGCTCTTGGCGCCGAGATGCTGCTATTGGCTGGCGTTGCGGACGGACGCGAGGCTGCGCACGCGATGATGCGGGATGCGATCACGAGTGGACGGGCCGCGGACAAGTTCCGCGAAATTATCCACGCGCAGGGCGGCGAGTCGCGAGTCGTTGACGACGTGTCGCTCCTCCCGTCGGCTCCGGTTATCGTGGAATACTGTGCGATGCGCGAGGGCACCGTGGCAGCGGTAGAACCGCGCGTAATCGGGCGCGGCGTTGTGGCGTTGGGCGGCGGTCGTCGCACGATGGAAGATGCTGTTGATCCGTCAGTTGGCTTCGACATAGTCGTAAAGCCGAACGACGCCGTACGCGGCGGACAGGTTATCGCGATAATCCACGCGCGCAGCGAATCCGATGCGATGATCGGCAGAGCGATCCTCGACGAGGCCATCGTGATTAGCGATGACCTCGTCCAAGTTCTCCCGCTTGTGTCGCACCGAATCACGGCCAGGTCGGTTGAGGTGCTTTCGGGATAGCCGTGCGCCAGTGCGTCAGTACGTCAATGCGGCGGTACAAAGGGCGAGATGAGCGGCGCTTGCCGTCGTACAGTCGCCGCCTGGAGCACCAGTCGAGTCGGCACGTCGCGTCGTAGTGTAGAAAGGGCGACGGTCACGGTGCGCGCCGAGGCTCGCAGTGACGGTGGTAGCGGAACTCGCCAGCGTGTGGCAGAGGCGACATACACCGCCAGCTTCCGCTCGGTGGCGGCGAGTTCGTGGCCGGTGGAATCGAGCACCGCGACGCGGGCGACACCCAGGAATGCGGAGTTTCCGGCTCTACGGAGCGACATGCTTACATCGATGGAATCGCCATCGGGAACGGCAGCGAGCCGTTCGATCGATATTCCTGTCGCCACTGCGCCCTTGCGGAAGAATATCGGCATCACGGTTGCTGTCTCCAAGGTGAGTGCCGCGCGAGTGGTATCTGCTCCGGACGTCACCCCCACTGTTCGGCCCGCTGTAACATCGTGTGAGTGCACGGTAAGTCGAGCCCAATACTCGCCATCGGCGAGCGTGGCGGGTGGGTGCGCCAGGAGCCTGACGAGTTGTGCGGCTCCCGGGGCGAGCGAGAATTTGCGAGGGTAAGGAGTGATCCACTCGGCTGCGCTCACGCTGTCGGGTCCGTCCTTTAGCTCCACGACGGGAGCGCCGGACGAATCGGTAGTCACATAACCGAATCGCAAATCAACGGTGAACTCTGATGCGAACGGCCGAGGATTGAACACCGTGATTTCACCCGCGGGACGCGCGGGCGTGAGTACTACCATGTGCGGGTCTACCGCGACGCCGGGGAGTTGTGCACCGGCGAGTCGTCCAACGGCGCACCATGTGACTCCGGCTTTGACGGCTGTGCTGCGGGCGAGTCGCATCGTCATAGGTCCGCGTACGCCGCTGTTACCTGGCCCGTTCCGGTGTAGCTGCCAATGGGCGCGCTCGCGGATGCCTGCAGCGTTGCGCCTAGTCCGAGGTACAGTTTAGTGACGCCGCCCGTTCCTCCGAGAACCGCCGCGATCGGCTGCGCGACACCGGCGTTAAACCCAACCGGTGTGGCGCCGACGAGCGTGGCGTTGGAGCTGAGCATGTAGTTCCAGTTTACGACGGCGATTTGGTCGCTGCTCGCCGCTTTCAACACCGCGGGCATGGTGACGGATAGGTTGACGGCGGATCCGCTAGTACCCGACACCTCCACATGGCCGCTGGCAGCGACATTGGGCGCAACGGTTTTGGTACTCGCATTGAACACGCGGCCGAAGTCGAGTGCGTGTGTCGATGCAATCGTGATCGGACTGATAATCTGCGCAGTAACGTCGACCGCGGCGGTTACCGGTCCTTGCGCGCTCGCGCTGCGCGTGACCGCGGTTATTAGAAGTGGTAGCATGAGGCAATGCATCCTGGTAATCACGGGGGGCTCCTGCCGCGGGCGCGGCGGAATGATTGGGTGAGTGCCAAGGATAGAGCGGATGTACGCGTGAGCGGTGCATCAACGCGCCGCCGGTCACATCATTTTGTCACGGCATCAGCTGCGTCGCGATTGAGCGAGACGTGAAAGGGGCCGGCGTGGATGCGCCGGCCCCTTTCACGTACAGAGTTTCCTCCCCTTATTCAACTCCGTCTACACGTCGAGATTGCTCACGAACCGTGCATTCTCCTCAATGAAGAGCCGGCGTGGCTCGACGTCGTCGCCCATCAAAGTCTGGAACACCGTGTCGACGAGAATGGCGTCTTCCATAGTGACTCTTAGCAGTGTGCGCGTGGCCGGGTCCATTGTGGTTTTCCACAGCTGGTCCGGGTTCATCTCGCCCAATCCCTTGTACCGCTGGATGTTGACCGAGCTCTTTCCGTCACCGCCGGTCATGCGGTTGATGAGCTCGTCGCGCTCCTTCTCATCGTAGGCGTAGTACTCTTCCTTCCCCTTGGCCACGCGGTAGAGCGGTGGCTGGGCAAGGTAGATGAAACCGGCATCGATCAGCTCCGGCATCTGTCGAAATAGAAAGGTGAGGAGAAGCGTGCGGATGTGCGCGCCGTCAACATCGGCGTCGACCATCAGAATGATCTTATGGTAGCGCGTGGAATCGAGCGTGAAGTCGTCGCGGATACCGGCGCCGATGGCGGTGATGATGGTGCGGATTTCTTCGTTGGAGAGCACCTTGTCAATGCGCGCCTTCTCAACGTTGATGATCTTGCCACGCAGCGGCAGGATCGCCTGGGACGCACGATTGCGTCCCTGCTTGGCGGACCCACCGGCCGAGTCGCCCTCCACCAGATACAGCTCGCACAGCGCCGGGTCGGTGAGTGAGCAGTCCGCCAGCTTGCCTGGCAGATGACCGACGTCGAGCGCGCTCTTCTTGCGCGTGAGGTCGCGCGCCTTGCGGGCCGCCTCGCGTGCGCGTGAAGCTGAGAGCGCCTTCTCGATGATGATGTTGGCGACTTTGGGATGCTCGTCCAGGTATCGGTTGAGCAACTCATTCATTACGGACTTGACCGCGCCTTCCGCTTCGGAGTTGCCGAGCTTGGTCTTGGTCTGACCCTCGAACTGCGGCTCGTGCACCTTGATGGAGAGTACGGCAGTGAGTCCCTCGCGAACGTCGTCACCCGAGAGTGTTGCTTCTCTGTCCTTCTTAGCGAGCGTGCTGCGCGAGAGATACTGATTGATCACGCGCGTGAGTCCGGACTTGAAGCCCGTGAGGTGTGTTCCGCCCTCATGCGTGTTGATGTTGTTGACGAAAGAGAAAACGTTCTCGTTGTAGCCGTCGTTGTACTGGAACGCCAACTCGATTGCCATGCCGTCGCGCTCCGTGTCGATGTAAACGACCTCCGGATGCAGCGGCTTGGAACGAGCATTGAGGTACTGCACCATCTCCTTGAGACCACCCTCGGCGTGAAAGGTCTCGCTCTTCTCGATGCCATCGCGCTCATCGGTGAGCGTGATCGTCACGCCCTTGTTCAGGTACGCCAGCTCGCGCATGCGATTGGCAATTGTATCGTACTTGAACGTGAGCTCGGTGAAGATGAGGTCATCCGGCTTGAACCAGACGGTGGTGCCGCGCTCATCCTTGCCCGCCTTGTCCACGATCGTGAGCTTGGTGGCGGTGACACCCCGTTTGAAATCCATGTAGTGCGTCTTACCATCGCGCCGAACCCAGACTTTGAGCTGCTCCGACAGCGCGTTCACCACCGAGACACCGACGCCGTGCAGACCGCCGGACACCTTGTAGCTGTCCTTGTCGAACTTGCCGCCGGCGTGGAGCACCGTCATGGCGACCTCTACGGCGGGGACACCCTCTCCCTTGTGGATGTCCACCGGAATCCCGCGGCCATTGTCGCTCACGGTGATTGAGTCTTCCTTGTGGATGGTCACATCCACGCGGTCGGCGTGCCCCGCGAGCGCCTCATCGATGGAGTTGTCCACCACCTCGTACACCAGGTGGTGCAGACCGCTGGACGAGGTGGAACCGATATACATGCCGGGGCGCTTGCGAACCGCCTCGAGCCCCTTGAGAACCTGAATGTTGCCAGCGTCGTAGCTTGGCGCTGACGCTCGTTCGACTTTCTCTTTAAGAGCCATTTACGAAACCGAAAAGGGCGTTTTGATCCATACCGAATAAAACCCGAAGGAAATGGTATCGAATACTTCGTAATATAACCAGGAACTCGGCAGATAGCAACAGGTGGCCAAGACCTTAACTCGTTGCGGTGCAATGGGTTATGTCGCTTTTCCGGTGCTTGGCGACAACTCAATGACACTCGGCTCTCATTTGGCTTGCAACCGTCTGACCTTCCGCCAGCATCGCGCCAGTAAGCGCTGATCCGCTGCCGGCTATCGCTCCCGCTGGAGTTGGAACCGGAGCTTGCGCACTCGCGGTCGGTCGGCCCCAGCGTTCAGCGCCGCAACCAGTTGTGGCTCCATCAGTTGAAGCTCAGTCATCCACGCGTTCGTTTTCACAGCTATAAAAAGTGTGGAATCGGGCGTCACGAAGAGCGGCTCAGTCACCGCCGCGATCTCGCGCCCCACCAACTCGCCCCATTCGGGTACGACTGCCGCCTGAACCATCCGCTCGTCCAGTCCGGCCTCGCGCAAGTAGGCGCCGAGCGCGTCGCCGATCTTTTCAAGGTGCCCGGGTCCACGTTTTTGCCTGTGGTCCGTCATGCAGCGCCGCCCGCGTCCTCGATGGTACCGACGTCCCCGACGATAATGCCATCGCGCACGTGCCAGCGTGGCAGTCGCGTCAGATCGGGAGGGATGTCGCTCGCCCGAGGCACGGTCAAAATCGTTTGCCCGGTCGTGGTTGCGTGCAGCAGGCCCAGGATATGGGCGCTCCGCCTCACGTCCAGCTCCGCGAACGGATCATCCAGGAGCAGCACGGGATCGCTTCCTTCGTGCGCCTTGATCGTTGCTGCCTCGAGCAGGCGAAGCGTGATCGCCGCGGTTCGCTGCTGCCCGCCCGACCCGAAGGTGCGCAGCTCGCGGCCACCGATGGCGATCTCGACGTCGTCGCGATGCGGCCCAACGTGCGTAAGTCCGCGCCGGATATCGATATGACGCTTCCGCGCAAAAGTTTCGAGTAGCTCATCGTGCGCGTCCGCGGTGTTCGCCACGGTAGTGGAGTAGCGGATGGTCATCACGTCGGGCTCCCCGATCGCGCCGGCCAGACGCGCGAACTCGCCCTCGTTCCGTTCCATCCACGCGACACGCGCAGCCAGCAGCACCGCGCCGCTCTCGGCCAGGGCGGGCTCCCAGACCGCGACCGACTCCTCCGTCTCCACGCCGCGCCCAACAATGCGGAGCGCGGCGTTGCGCCGAGCCAGCGAGCCGCGGTACTTCTGAAGCGCGGCTAGGTACCTGCGTGACGTCAACGCGAGCACCACGTCCAGAAAGCGGCGACGCTCGCTCGGCGCCCCGATTATCAGCTCCACGTCACGCGGAGATATCACTACCGAGGGGAGCGAGCCAAGAGCCGAGCTCAGCCGTTTCGCCTCAGCGCCATCGGCGACGACCTTTTTGCGGCCGCGGCGCTCGAAGGCGGCCGACAACTCGTGCTCGCCACCGAGCCCAACCTGCGCCCGAATGTGAAACGCGTTAGCTCCGAAGTGGATGAGATCCTGATCTCGCGCGCCGCGCATGGAGCGCAGGAGCTGGAAGTAGTAAACTGCCTCGAGTAGGTTCGTCTTGCCCTGACCATTGTCCCCTACGACGACCACGCCCTCCGGGGGAAAGGCGAGGTCCGCGCGCTCAATGTTGCGGAAGCCCCTGATGGAGAGACGACTGAGAAGCGCCATTGGCAGCGCCGGCGGCCCGTTCCAGGGGCCGGGTTAGCGGCCGCTGAAAGCCGGGGCGCGCTTCTCCAGGAATGCCGACATCCCTTGCTGCATGTCGTCAGTGGCGGCGAGCAGACCAAAGTGGTTGGCCTCCAGCACAAGGCCATCATCCAGCGACATCTGCAATCCACGGTCAACCGCCTCGACGCACAGCGCAACGGCGAGCGGAGCGTTTCCTATCACCTGTTTGATGATGATCTGCGCGGTACCGATCAACTCCGCTGCGTGCACGACTCGGTTGACAAGGCCGATGCGGTACGCCTCTTCCGCGTCGATGATTTCGCCGGTCATGAGGAGCTGCAACGCTCGCCCCTTTCCAATCAACCTCGGAAGCCGCTGCGTCCCACCGTAGCCGGGAAGGATGCCCAGCTTCACCTCGGGCTGGCCGAATTTCGCGTGCTCCGACGCGATGCGCATGTGACACGCCATCGCCAGTTCGCAGCCGCCACCTAGTGCGAACCCGTTCACTGCCGCGATCACCGGCTTGGGACAGGTCTCGAAGCGCCGGAAGATTTCCTGCCCGGCGCGCGAGCGTCCCTTGGCGACGAACGGCGACTGGCTCTGAAGCTCGCTGATGTCGGCGCCCGCGACGAACGCGCGCCCGGCACCTGTCAGAATCACCCCTCCGACGTCCTGGCGTATGCGCGCCTCATCGATGGCCACGCCCAGCTCGGCGATCGTCGCGTCATTGAGCGCGTTCAGCTTGTCGGGCCGATTGACTGTGATCGTCGCTACACGATCGGCGACCTCGAAGGTCAGAAAGTCATAGGATGGCATGGGGAGAATATAAGCGCCCACGGCCGGTCGGTCGCCGGCACACCGGCACGGCGGGCGTCGTTCTTGCTTGGCTCGGCCACGCATGAAAGGGAAGTGGCTGCTTCGCCAGGGGAAAAAACCGGGACACTTCAAGTACGCCTCGCAGAGCGGCGTGCCGTCGAGCGCCGCGCGCGCGGCACAGATCGACGCTCTGGCGGTCCCGCCGGCGTGGACCGACGTGCACGTCGCGGCGAGCGAGCGGTCGGCGATCCAGGCTTGGGGATACGACTCGCGTGGCCGCAAGCAGTACCGGTATCATCCGCGCGCCGTGCAACGCGGCCAGCTGAAGAAGTACTACCGCGTACGCCAGATGGCACGCGATCTCCCGGAGCTCAGGCGCAAGGTTTACACGGACTTCAAAAAACGCGGCTTTCCAAAGGCCAAAGTCCTGGCTGGCATTGTCCGCTTTCTGGCTGACGGGTTTTTCCGGATCGGCAACGAACGGTACGCCAAGGAGAATCACACCTTCGGGCTGACCACGCTGAAGAAGTCACATGTGACGGTGGACGGCGACGTGGTGACCTTCGACTTCGTGGGCAAACGGTCGATCCGGCACAAGAAACGGATCGCAAGTCGAGATCTCGCCCGCTTCGTGGAGGGATTGCTGCAAACGCCTGGTCGCCGTCTGTTTCGGTACCAGGAAGGTGGAGTGTGGCACGACGTGGAATCGGCGGACGTGAACCAGTACATTCAGTCCCTTGCCGGATTCCCGTACAGCGCGAAGGACTTTCGCACCTGGGGTGGCACGCTGCGCGCCGCGACGGTACTCGCCGACCTAGGACCGGCGAGAACCGCTCGCGAAGCGGAGAAGAACGTGGTTACAGCGATGCGCTTTGTCGCGGCCGAGCTGGGCAACACTCCGATCATCTGCCGCAAGTCATATGTGCATCCGGCGGTACTCGACAGGTACGTGAAAAACGGCGCCACGATCACGTGGCGAACCGGGAATGGCGAACGCCGTACCGCACAGTGGGAGCACGAACCCGAGGAGCTGGCGCTAATTGAGTTTCTGGACGAGCACTTTCCAGAGCGCAGGAAGAGTCGCCGCTCCGAAACGGGGTAATCGGGGTATCTGGCGCATGGCTTCTTTACTCCTGTCAGAACACGACGATCGGATAGAGACTCGCCGGTTTGACGACGACGGCCTGGCGCGGCACCTCGATTCGTTGATGGCCTGCCGTGCTTGTGGAAACAGTGATCCCGCCGCTCTCCCGATCATCTCGCTTGCCCGACGGGCTCGTGTGATGCTCGTCGGCCAGGCTCCGGGAAAAACAGAGACGATTGACAGACGTCCGTTC
>JBBSHV010000036.1:0-15838 GCA_038232435.1 Gemmatimonadales bacterium
AGCGGTCTTCGCACCGCTCGCGAATCTGGGCGCCATCATCGTCGACGAGGAGCACGAGTCCAGTTACAAGCAGGGCGAAGCGCCGCGATACCACGCGCGTGAGGCTGCGATCGTGCGAGCGACGCACGATGGCGCCATTGTCGTGCTCGGGAGCGCGACACCGTCGCTGGAGACGTGGACCAATGCCACATCTGGGAAATTCACACTTCTCACGCTGCCGGCGCGAGTAGGTGGCGCGAGCTTGCCCTCCGTTGGCGTGGTGGATTTACGCAAGGCGGTACCCGAAACCGGTGTGGGGCACGAGGAGTACCGCCGCGTTGTGACCGAGCCGCTCGACACCGCGCTCGCGCTACGGCTGGAGCGTGGAGAACAGAGCATCCTGCTACTCAACCGACGCGGCTACTCAGCATTTGTCCAGTGTGACGCATGCGGCAACGTCACGACCTGTCCCAACTGCAGCATTACGCTCACGTACCACAAGTCGCCTGAGCGGCTCGTGTGCCATTACTGCATGCACCAGGAACAGCCGCAGAGCGCGTGCAAGCGCTGCGGTGGCGTGACGCTACGCCGGCGAGGGATGGGAACGCAGCAGGT
This sequence comes from Gemmatimonadales bacterium, assembly GCA_038232435.1. Classification (GTDB taxonomy): domain Bacteria; phylum Gemmatimonadota; class Gemmatimonadetes; order Gemmatimonadales; family Gemmatimonadaceae; genus Fen-1247. Next base: position 595 of record JBBSHV010000036.1, read on the forward strand.
GGAGCGGCTACTGTGCGAGCAATTCCCGTCCGCGCGCATCGCGCGCATGGACGTGGACACGACATCTGGCAAGTGGGCCCATGCCGAGATCCTCGACCGAGTTGGCAGCGGCGAAGTCGACATCCTGCTAGGCACGCAGATGATCGCGAAGGGGTTGGATTTTCCCAACGTTACCCTGGTTGGCGTTATCGACGCTGATGTCGGGATCAATCTTCCGGACTTTCGCGCGAGCGAGCGATGCTACCAGCTGTTGAGTCAGGTTGCGGGTCGCGCCGGCCGCGGCGCAAAAGGTGGTGAGGTTCTCATCCAGACGCGTGTTCCGACGCACCATGCCGTGAAGTACGCCGTGACACACGACTATCACTCCTTCGTCACTGAGGAGCTGGCCGGGAGGGTGCACCCAACCTATCCGCCCAACAATCGTCTGGCTAACATCGTCTTCAGCGGTCTGATCGAGCAGAGCGTCGCGAACCTGGCGATCGAGGGTTCGGAGTGGCTGCGCAGACTCGTGCGTGCCCGAGAGAGCATCGGCCTGACGGTGATCGGGCCGGCTCCGTGCGCCGTTGAGCGGATCAAGACGCGCTGGCGCTGGCACGTATTGCTCAAGAGTGAGAGCCCGCACGAATTGACGCGTGTTGGTCGCTACTTTATCGAACGCTTCGAGGTTCCCGCCAAGCAGGGGCTGCGCGTCACTCTGGACAGGGATCCGGTGTCGCTGCTGTAACACAGCGTAGTTGCACTTGCGATGCGAAACGCAAGCCGTTGTATGTACCCAGCCGCGGTGCCACCTTTCCCGCATGACAGAAACGACTGAGCGCTTTATGCGAGAGATCGCCAAGCGCGTGGGCTACGATAGGGTAGCTGAGCTTTATTTATTTCCCGTGATGCGACAGTCCGGCGTCGAGGCCGCGGTCGCCGTCGTTGCCGCGTATCCGGACGCCGTGGCAACGAATCATACGGCGCGTCACGTGGTGCACACGGCGCAGTACCGCCATACGGTGAAGGGAACTGAGCGAGGAAAGTGGAGCGTCGATGTTGTGGCTGAAGCTGATGCTCCGCTCATCAGCGTGGAGGAGGTCGTGCGCGGCGTGGTGCGCAGGAGTGGCGATTCGTTTCAACCTGAGCACATCACCGGCGATCAGTTCAGAGCGATCGTACCCGCGCCAGCAGCTCCGACACCGGCACCGGTTTGATCAGTACGTCGGCACAGCCCGCGGCCATGCAGCGTTGGCGGACGGCATCATCGTCGTGCCCGGTGAGCGCGACGGTTGCGCGCGGCTGAGCAGAGCGCTCGCGCAGTGAGTCGATGACGGCGAGCCCATCACCGTCAGGGAGCGTCAGGTCGAGTAGCATGATATCCGCCGGGTCGCGCGAGCCGGATTCAATCGCGCTGGTCACGTTACCGGCGACCGTCACGCGATATCCACTCTCCTCGAACAGAAGTCGGAGCGCGCCGGTGACCAGCACGCTGTCGTCAACGATGAGTAGATGAGGGAGCGCCATCTGGGATAGTGAAGAAAAACCGCGCCCCGGTGCCGACCTCACTCTCCAGCCAGATTCGTCCTCCGTGCAGCTCCACCAATCTTCGCGCGATGGTGAGCCCGAGCCCGGTGCCATGGTGCTGTCGCGATGCGGACGAGTCAACCTGCGCGAACTCGTCAAAGACCAGTTCCTGGTGCTCGGAGGCGATTCCAATCCCGTCATCGCCGACCTCCACGAAGTGAACTGGCTGGCCACCATCTTCAGCGTGCCATGTCTTCACCCACACATTACCCCCGCGGCGAGTGAAGTCGATCGCGTTGCCGATGAGATTATTCAGGATGTGCGTCACCTTCTCGCGGTCCGCGCGCAGCACCGGAAGTGTGTCGGACACCTCTGCCGTGAACGTCACAGCGCGTCGTGCAGCCAGCGATTCGTTGATTGATACCACTTCCTTGATAACGTCGCGCAGCTTGAATTCGGTCGGCACCACGCGCAGCCGGTTGGCCGACGACTTGGCGTAGGTCAGGATCTCGCTCACCATGTCGAGCAGTTGCCGGCCGCCCGCTATGATCCCACTGACGCTGTCGCGCTGCCGATCAGGAATCGGGCCCAGAATGCCGTCGCGCAGAATCTCAGCGTGGGTGATGATTGCGGTCAGTGGCGTCCGCAGGTCATGCGAGATGTTGGAAAGAAATTGCGTTTTGAGCGCGTCGCGCGAGTGCATTTCGGCGAGCTCTCTGCGGGCTTCGTTCAGCTCCGCCTCGAGCTCCGCGGCACGGGGATCGGCGGCACGGGGATCGTAGGAGGCCGCGGATTCAGTCGCATTCATGCGAGAAAGCTACACGCCACTGAGGACCTCCTCAACCAACTGTTGACGACGCACGAGCGCCCAGTACCTTCCCTCGGCCGCGAGTAGATCTGAGTGCCGCCCGCGTTCCACAATTCTACCGTCATCCAGCACCAGCACCATCCCCGCGTCGCGGAGCGCACTTGCGCGATGGGACGCGATCACCGCGGTGCGTCCGGCCAGCGCGGTACGCAGCCCATCCAGAATCTCGGCCTCGGTGTGAGTATCCACCGCTGAGAGTGCGTCGTCAAGGAGGACGATTGCGGGCCTGCGCGCCAGTGCGCGGGCGAGGGATGCGCGTTGCTTCTGCCCGCCGGAGAGATTGATTCCGCGCTCGCCCAAAATGGTGTCGTAGCCTGCGGGAAATCCCTCTACAGCCTCGTCCAGGCGCGCGATCCTCGCGGCCTCCATCCATTCCGGGGCGTCGGTGCTGATCGCGGGCTGTCCGTAGGTGAGATTGTTGGCGATGGTATCGCTGAACAGGAGGCTCTCCTGTGGCACGTACCCGATCTGCCGGCGCAACTCGTCCAGCGGGATGTGCACCGTGGGCACGCCGTCGATGAGAATCTCACCCTTCTGCGGATCATACACTCGCGCTATTAGATCGATTAGCGCGCTCTTGCCGCTCCCCGTAGCGCCCACGATCCCCACAACGGTTCCACGAGGAATAACAAACGAGACCCCCCGCAGGACCCAGCGTGGCGTTGCGCCGTCCTCAACCGGGAAATAAAAGCAAACATTGCGGAATTCGATCGAACGGCCGGCCACCGCGGGCGGTAGGTGCTGCACGGGGAGGAGCGTCACAACGCGCGGACGCTCGGCCAGGATCTCGGTCAGCCGCCCCATCGAGGCACCGCCGCGTTGGAACAGGTTAATGACCCAGCCGAGCGCGATGAGTGGCCAGGTGAGCATGGCCAGATACAGACCGAATGCCACGAACGCACCGATCGTGATGGTACCGTCCAGCGCGAGCGCTCCACCCATTCCCAGCACCACTACCGCACCGGCGCCCGCGAGTAGCGCAAACACGGGGTGCAGAATTCCCCATAGCCGAACGAGCGCCATGTTGCGCGTGAGATATTCCTCGTTCAGCCGGCCGAAGCGCTCGATCTCCGGTTGCTCCTGTCGGTAGGCGCGCACGATGCGCACCCCACTGAGGTTTTCCTGCGCGTGAGTTGTGAGTGCGGAGAAGTGCTGCTGTACGGCCTCGAACCGAACGTGTATCAGCCGAGCCATGCGCACGCTGATGATGGGAAGCAGCGCCATGGGGCCTAACGCGAGAAGGGTGAGGCGTCCGTCGATGCGAGACATGAAGGCCAGCGCGAAGACGCCGCCAAAGACAGTATTCGCCAGGTACATGATCGCCGGACCGGCAGCCATGCGTACGGCGTTAAGATCATTGGTGAGGCGCGCCATGATATCACCCGTTCGGGTGCGGCCGTAAAAGCTGGCGTCGAGCGCCTCGAGGTGCTCGAACAGATCATTGCGCAGATCGTACTCGATGCGCCGGCTAAGGCCGTTGAGTAGCTGGCGCATACCGAATCGAAACGCTCCGCCCACGAGCGACGTCGCCAGGATGCCGCCGGCAAACAGCCATACCGCGTGTGGCGCAGCGCCCGTCTGCATCGCATTAATGGCGCGCTTGAGTAGCCACGGAATCACAGATGTGATGCCCGCCGAAAGCAGCACAAGTGCAAGCCCCCCAATGAGTTGCGTGAGGTACGGGCGGTAGTAGGGGAGGAGTCGGCGGAGATGATGCATAAGTATTTGGCACACCGATTGCTCGTCCGGTGGTATTCTTCACCGATACACGAATCCGGAGGAGTTGGTCAATGAAATATATCTCCCGAAAACTCGCCGTTCCGCTGACTATGGCGACACTGACGCTTGGTGCATGCGCTGGCGAAAAGAAGGCTGACACACTGGCGCAGGACAGCACGCTTAGCCGCGACATCCAGCTCGCCAACCGCGACTCAGCAGTCCAGCCGCAACTGCAGGATGTGCCAGCGACCGTCACGCCGGCCCCCGTGCCTGCCGCACCGGCTCCCACGACTCGCTCACCTGTTACCGCGGCACCGCGTCGGACTACCACGACCACCACGACGCGCACCACCCCGCGACCGACGGCGAACACGAGAACGGACAATACCGATAACCACACGACCAGCAGCGGCAACACCGTAACGCACACCCCCAGCGCCTCCGCCTCGAGAATGGGGACGATTGCCGCGGGGAGCACCGTTGATCTTACCTCCAACAGCCGCATCTGCACTAACACGGATCATGTTGGAGATCGCGTGAGCGCAACGGTGACGTCGGCGGTCACGGGCTCCAACGGGGCAGTCATTCCGGCCGGCGCTACAGCTTCGCTCGAGATAACCGAGCTCAAGCGCAGCGAGAACGTGAACGACAAGATCATCATCGGTTTCCGCGTCCGCTCGGTCACCTTCGGTGGCAAGACGTACCCGGTCGAGGCCAGTGTGAACTACGCTCAGGTCGATCGCGTTAGAAACCAGCCGGGCGGCAAGGATGCGCAGAAAGTCGCAACCGGCGCGGCGGTTGGTGCCATTGTCGGCCAGATCCTGGGCAAGAACACCAAGTCCACGATCATTGGCGGAGCGGTTGGAGCGGCGGCGGGTGCTGGAGCCGCGGCGACGACTGCCAACTATGAAGGCTGTGTTCCGGACGGCGGACGCATCACCATTGCGCTGCAGAACTCGGTGCAGGTTCAGAGCTGAATAGCTAGCTCCCTAGCTCCGCGTCACGAAAAGGCCCCGCTCGAAAGAGCGGGGCCTTTTTCATCTGCAAATCGAGCGCGGCGGTTAGTTGTCGTCAGTAACCGTCAGTAGCCAACCGCGCGCGCTCCGTGGCGCGGATCGTCCATCCCGGCCAACCCGCCGGGAACGCGCATGACAGCATCCACCTGGGCTATTGCGCCGACACTCTTGAGCCCCCAACCTCGGGCGCGCAGCGAGTCGGCTACCGCAGGAGTGAGGGCTTTGGGCTCGTACAGAAGCGTGTCGGGGAGCGCCTGATCGTGAATGCGCGGCGCGCGCATTGCCTGTGCCAGCGACATGCCGTTATCCAGAACGTTGAGAATGACTTCCGCTGTCGCCGTCGTTATACGCGGCCCGCCGCGCGCCCCGACGACCAGCAGTGCGCGTCCCGCTGAGTCGAGTACGATGGTAGGGGACATGGAGCTAAGCATGCGCTTTCCCGGCGCAATTGCATTGGCCTCGCCCATGACCAGTCCGAACTGGTTGGGCTCACCGGGACGGGCGGTGAAGTCGTCCATCTCGTTGTTCATGAAGATTCCGGCGGCCGCGATGTAAACGCCGGATCCGTACAGCGAGTTCAACGTGGTGGTTGTGGCGACCGCGTTACCAGCGCTGTCCATCACCGAGTAGTGTGTCGTTTCCGTTCCCTCGCGCAGCGCACGATCCAGCGGCGCGGTGAGGGCGCTTGTGGGCGTGTGGTTATCGGTGATTGTCTGCCTCATTTGCCGCGCGTATTCGGTGCTCGTCAGCTTCTTGACCGGAACATCCACGAACGCCGGGTCACCAAGGTGCGCGTTGCGATCGATGAAAGCTCGCTGAAACGCTGATGCGAGCGTATGCAGGTATTCCGTGCTTCCGAAGGGCGCGAGTCGCGGATACGTGCCCAGGATGTTGAGCGCTTCCACCATCGTGATTCCGCCGGATGATGAGGGCGGCATGGTGAGCAGCGTGTAGCCGCGGTAGCGCGTCGTGAGCGGAACACGCCACGCGGCGGTGTAGCGCGCAAGATCGCCGGTAGTGATGTCGCCGCCGTGGGCGCGCATGTCGGCGGCGATCTGCGTCGCCGTTACTCCGCGATAGAACGCGCTGGGCCCGCGCCGAGCGATGGCATCGAGCGTACGGGCGAGCGCAGGCTGCTTGAGAATGCTCCCTATGGGCGGAGGTGATCCGCCTGGGAGGAAGAGCTGCGCTCCCGCGAACTTCTGGATCAGCGCCTTGTCGGCCGCGAGCGAGCGGTACATCATCGAGTCAATAGCGAATCCGTCGCGCGCCAGGTGGATGGCCGGAGCCATCACATCTCGGAGCGGCAGCTTTCCGTAGCGTCGCTGCGCCTCGCACATGCCGGCGACGCTTCCCGGTACACCAGACGCGCGGTAGCCAACCACACTGGCGTTGGTACTGTCACCGGATGCGACATACATATTGCGGCTGGCAGCCGCGGGCGCCTGTTCCCGGTAGTCGATGGCGGCAGTCCGTCCATCAGCCAGCCGGATGACCATGTAGCCGCCGCCGCCGAGGTTGCCTGCTTCGGGGTACGCTACCGCTAGCGCAAAGCCCACCGCGACGGCCGCGTCCACGGCGTTACCGCCGCGCTTGATAATGTCGATCCCTGCCTGGCTCGCGATCGGACTGTTGCTCGCGATCATCGCGTGTTTGGCCATCTGCGCTTCCTGCGCCGATGCGGCGGATCCGGCGATACCACTGAGGGTCGCGGCGACTACTAGAGCGCGAGGCATCCGTCCGCGTTTGCTGCTGCCATACTGGCGCGCGAGCATGGATTGAACGAGGGGCATGCGGTAACTTAGGCTCGTGCGAGACCAACTGTTAGAGCAACGGGCGACGGAGCGGCGCAACCCGCGTACCGCCGAAATTGACCTCGCCTCCGCGCGCGAGATCGTCGACATGATGAATCGCGAGGACGAGGGCGTGCCCGGCGCGGTCGCGACCCAGGCCGCGGAGGTGACACGGGCAGTGGAGTTGGCTGAGGCGGCCTTCCGGGCCGGGGGCCACCTCTTCTACGTGGGCGCGGGAACTTCCGGACGTCTGGGCGTGCTGGACGCGAGCGAGTGTCCGCCCACCTTCGGTGTCGATCCCGAAATGGTTCAGGGTGTGATTGCGGGCGGACCCGCGGCGTTGACCCGAGCGCAGGAAGGCGCTGAGGATCATCCTGAGGATGGCGCGCGCGACATCGAGGCGCGCGGCGTTGGGCCCAACGATTTCGTCGTCGGCATTGCCGCCTCAGGGACGACTCCATACGTGCACGGAGCCATTCATCGCGCGCGTGCGCTGGGTGCAAGGACCGCGATCGTTGCGTGCTCCCCGCCGCCCGAGTCGCTCCTCGCCGACTGCGACGTCGCCATTGTCCCACTGGTCGGGCCGGAGGCTCTTACGGGGTCGTCGCGCATGAAGGCGGGGACCGCAACGAAACTGGTGCTGAACGCGATTACTACAGGCGCGATGATCCGGCTCGGAAAAACGTATGGCAATCTCATGGTCGACCTGCGCGCGACCAACGCGAAACTGGTAGATCGGTCCGAGCGTATTGTCATGGAAGTGTGCGGCTGTGATCGCGATGCCGCGCGCACCACTCTGGCGGAGGCTGGTGGCAGCGTAAAAACAGCGATAGTGATGCAGTTGACTGATACATCGCGCGCGGACGCGGAGCAGAGATTGGCCGAAGCTGGTGGCGTGGTGCGCCGAGTCGTTTCGAAGGCACCTCCTCCGGTGGATGATGCAAGCTGAACACAGTACTGACGGTGCTACAGTCGTTGACCCTGGCGCTGGCCGCATTTACGTCGGACTGATGTCTGGAACGTCGCTCGACGGGATCTCGGCAGCCGTCGTGCAATTCCTCGACGCTCCCCAATCGCTTGCTCACCACCTACTCGGCTTCACACTCTCCGAGTACTCGTCGGCACAACGTGATCGGGTTGCCGCGGCGATGCAGCGAGGGAGCGCGGAGGAATACTGCCGTCTCAATTTCGTGCTGGGAGATTGGCTCGCCGACGCCGCCGAGGACGCTATTGCGCAAGCGGGTGTCGCGCGCGCATCCGTGACAGCGATCGCTTCGCACGGTCAGACGCTGTGGCACGTGCCCGGCCAGTCTACGTGGCAAACCGGTGAGTCCGCGGTGATCGCCGAGCGGCTAGGCATTGATGTGGTGAGCGACTTCAGGGTGCGCGATGTCGCCGCCGGCGGTCAGGGTGCTCCGCTCGTTCCCATGGCGGACTCGCTGCTGTACTCGCATCCGGAGCGCTGGCGACTGCTGCAGAACATCGGCGGCATTGGTAACGTCACTGTCGTTCCACCGGGCGGGGACGTCACGCGCACTGTCGCGTTCGATACCGGTCCGGGCGTTGCCGTGATCGACGCCGTAGTGCGCATGCTGTATCCCGGATTGCGGTACGATGACCGCGGCGCGATCGCAACTTCGGGCAAGGCTGACGAGGCGGTGGTGGAGAGCTTGCTGCGCGACCCGTACTTCGCCCAGAGTCCGCCCAAGTCGACCGGCCGCGAGTATTTCGGCACTGCTTACGCCGACGCGCTTATTGCCGTGTGTGAGGCCAATGGTTGCAGACCAGCGGACACTGTCGCAACAGCGGTTGCCCTGACGGCCAGATCCATCGCCGATGCGTACCGTGCATTCACACCGGCCGAGGCGGAGGAAGTAATCGTGTCCGGAGGCGGTACTCGTAACGTGGCACTAATGCAAGCGTTGACATCAGCCGTCGAGCCGCGCCGGGTCGTTGCATTCGACGACCTATACTACGATGCGGAAGCGAAAGAGGCGGTAGCTTTCGCGCTGCTGGCGCATCTACACGTAACCGGACGTGCAGGAAATATTACCGCAGCCACCGGCGCACGCGGCCCGAGAGTCCTTGGTAAGTTGGCTCCCGCCTAGCGATCTGTGGTGCGTTCGCCCGTTCGGGTTCGGCTGGCTCGAATCGCGCGGCAACAACTGTGATATTGTCGTATCCGCCGCGTGAGTTGGCGCACCCAACCAGCCGTTCGCAAACTGTTCCCATGTCGTTGTCGGCCAGCGCGACGCGCGCGATGTCGTGTGGCTTGGCATAGTTAGACAGACCGTCGCTGCAGAGGAGCAGAACGTCGCCTACCTCCGCGTACTCGCGGTAGATGTCCGGCGCCACCCTGGCCTCGGAGCCGAGCGCCTGGAGAATGATGTTGCGCCGGTCGCTCTCAGCCGCTTCCTGCTCAGTGATCTCACCTGCGTCCACCAGCCGTTGCACCAGCGACTGGTCCTTGGTGATCTGCCGCGCCACTCCTCCGCGCACCAGATAGGCTCGGCTATCACCCACCTGTGCGATGGAGATGATGCCATCGTGAATCACTACGAGCGTGGCCGTGGTCGCCATCCCGCGATGTTGCGGATTAGCGCCGGAGTAGGTGAAAATCACATGATTGGCGGCCGCGATGGCACTCCGCAGCGCTATCTCGACTGCGTGGTGGCCGACAGCCCACTCGCGTTCGTAACGTCGCCGCAGCTCGATGAGCATCGTATCCGTCGCCATGAGACTCGCGATTTCCCCCGAAGCCGCCCCGCCGACGCCGTCGGCGACGACCATCATCACCGGCGTCTTGGGAACCGTGAGAACCGTGGTGTTCCCCTTGGTGACGACACCGTCATCTCCCAGTGCGGCCACCAGATACGCGTCCTCATTGAGCGCGCGAACTCGCCCGACGTCCGTCCGACCACCGGCGACCACCACGAGCGGGCGGGCGCTCTCCCCGCGCGAGCCGCGGCTCATGTCGCGACTCGCGCCGCTCTTGGTATCGCTGAGAGTGTCGCGATTCTGATCACGGTTGGCGTCGCGGGCGGGCATGCGGAAGAATACACCAGCAGCGGCTGACCGTCACGCCTCCGTGGCGCTAGCTTTAACGATGGTCCGCCCAAGCCGCCTCTTATCACTCCCGGTCGCGGTGATCGCGGCCGCCTGCGCGACGAATGGTCCGCGCACAGCACCTGCCCCGATCGGCTCCGTAACCAGAGCGATCGCGCGTGCTCCTGTACCGGCCCCAAACCCAAAACTCCCGCCGGTGCCCGATGTCGAGGGGCCGCTGCAGATCAAGGTCGTGTATCCGCGCGAGGGAGCGCTTGTAACCTCGCGCGATTCCAATTTTGTTTTCGGATCCGTTGGCAGCGGCTTGGCGGGACTGACCATAAACGGCGTCCTGGTCCCGGTGTGGCCCAATGGCGCGTTCATGGGCTGGCTCGCCAATCCGCCGGTCTCCGAGCAGTGGTACGACATCGTTGCGTATACCCGTGATGACACGGCGCGCGCGCGCTACCCGGTTCGCACTCTCGCGGCCATCCCACCGCGTCCGGCGGTCCAGCAGCAGCAGCAGCTCCAGACGGTCGTACCCGCAGCGCCGGCGGTGCTCGTGGCAGATCCGCCGAGCCTCATAGCTAGTGACACCGATAACGTGGTGATCGGCCGGCCGACGCCGACCGGTGGTTATCGCTGGTTCCTGTTCCCCGGCACTCCAGTGCGCATTACCGAGTACCGCGACGACATGGCGCGCGTGCAGCTGGATGAAAGCCAGCAGGTCTGGGTACCGCGCGCTGACGTCACTACCAGTGTCAGTACAGTTGCGAACGCCCCGTCGGCTCCGCTCAGGATCACGCAGCCCACGATGTCTACCTCGCCTGAGGAGGTGACGATGCAGCTACGAGTGCCGTCGCCGCCGGCGTATATCGTTGATGAAGGGGAGGAGGAGGGAGACCGCTCACTCACCCTCACGCTTTACAACACCGCCGAGCCGACCGACTCGCTGGCAAGGATCAGTGACCCGCTTCTCGCGGGAGTGACGCGTTCACGCACGGGCTCGCGCACGGTTTACCGGTTCGATCTCACGCGCCCCGTGTACGGGTACCTGGCGCTGTACCGCGATGGTGTGTTCAAGTTCAGCATCCGGCGCCCGCCCACTGTGGACGCTAGCGCACCCCTGCGGGGTTTGACGATCGTTGTCGATCCGGGACATCCGCCCATCGGCGCTACCGGTCCGACTGGGCTGTGGGAGCCCGTCCCCACGCTCGCGGTAGGCTTGAGCGTGCGCGATCTTCTGGAAGCGAAAGGCGCACACGTTGTAATGACGCGTACGACTGCTGAGCCGGTGGCGCTGGGCGATCGGCCAATCATGGCCAGACGCGCCAACGCAAACGCGCTTGTATCCATCCATCTCAACGCGGACGCGGATGGCAACAATCCGTTCCGCACGAACGGCACCGGTACGTATTATTTCCATCCCGAGTCAAAGCTGCTCGCCACCGAGGTGCAGCGCGCGCTGGTGGCCGAGATGGGACTGCGTGATCGCGGTGTGTTTTTCCAGAATCTGGCGCTGGCTCGGCCCACGTGGTTCCCGTCCATTCTGGCGGAGGGGCTCTTCATCATCATGCCGGACCAGGAAGCGGCGATCAGAACGCCGCAGTATCAGCAAGCGTATGCGCTCGGAATCGTGACCGGACTGGAGCGATTCTTCTCTTCGTTTGCGCGTTAGCGTGCAGCGGGATGCGAGAGTGTGGACACTGAGAACGTGCCTGTTGGCCATGCGACTGTTGGCCGTCTGCGTCGCGTTCGCGGCGTGGGCGAGTGTCGCCTACGCGCAGGTGCCCGCGAATCAGAAGTGGAGCACCATTCGCACGCGGCACTTCAACGTGCACTTTACACCCCGGCTGGAGGCCCAGGCGCGACACGCGGCCGCGGTGGCAGAGCGCGCGTACGCCAATCTCGCGACGGAGCTGGTGCGACCGCGCGGAATTATCGACATCGTGATAAGTGACGCGACCGATGTCTCCAACGGTTCCGCGACTGTATTTCCGAGCAACCGCGTGGTAGTGTACGCGCGGCCACCCGTGGATCAGCCATCGCTGGAGAGCTACGACGACTGGACTGTGCTGGTTCTACAGCACGAGCTGACGCACATCTTTCATCTGGATCGGAGTCGCGGCATCTGGAGCGCGGCGCAGCATGTGTTCGGACGCAACCCGGTGCTCTTCCCCAACTACGCCACGCCTTCGTGGCTTGCCGAGGGGCTGGCGGTGTACTACGAGTCTCGCTTCACCAGCGGCGGGCGGCTGCTCGGAAGCTATCACGCTGCGGTCGCGCGAGCCGCCGCCGTGGATCATCGCGTTCCGACGCTGGGCGAGCTCTCCCTCGCCACTTCCAGGTTTCCCTTCGGCGAGTCGGTGTATGTGTACGGCTCCTTTGTGTGGGACGATCTGGCTCAGCGACACGGCGCGGAGACCGTCCCGGCGTTTGTCGAGCGCTCCAGCGCCGCGGTTATCCCTATCCTGCTTGACAGGGAGGCCAAGCGGACATTTGGCGAGACGTTCACGCACGCCTGGAATCACTGGCGCGATTCCGCGCTGAAGAACGTCTCCGATTCCGCCGAGCGGTCGCGCCCGTTCGTGGCAACCCCCGGCTTCGCGGCTGTACCGGAATACGAGGTCCCGCAAGGTGGGCGGCAGATTCTCTTCCCGCGCTGGCGTGACGATTCGACGATCGTGTACGCGGCGAACAACGGACGTGAGTCACAGGGGTTATATGCCGCGGTGTTGGGCCGAGTGCCGGGACGAGTGTCGCGGCGTAACTCGCTGGATGCGAATTCGGTCCGCTCGGATGGATCGGTTGTGTTCTCACAGGCCGAATATCGGGACCGATTTCACTCGGGTGGCGATCTGTACGTGCAGCGCGGCGGTGCAGCCGGTGGTATCGCCGGAGGTGAAGCCGAGCGACTGACACTTGGCGCGCGGCTGAGCGCTCCTGACGCGCGTGCCGACGGAGAGATTGTTGCGGTGCAGACCATTCCGGCTGCTACGCGCCTGGTTCGTGTTTCTGCGGACGGCAAGCGCATCACGCCTCTCACCGCCGCGTCTGTTGATACTCCGTGGACTGCGCCGCGCTGGTCGCCCGACGGCGCACGCATCGCCGCGGTACGGACCATGAACGGCGCCAGCGAAGTCGTCGTGCTCGATAGCGCTGGCGCCGGCGCACGTACGATTGCGCGTGCCGTCGCGGTGTTGCGCTCGCCGGCCTGGTCGCCGGACGCGACTTCGGTGCTGTACACGTCAGATCAAGCTGGATCGTCGCAGATCTACACCGTGGCGGTTGGCAGCGGACCTGGCGCTGCTGACCCGTCCACGGCGCGGCAGCTGACGCATGACAGAGGCGGTGTTTACGGGATCGACGTGTTGGCCTCGGGGCGAAACGCCGATTCCGTGCGCGTGGCCAGCACCGTGCTGCGCGGTGATGGATACCATGTTGTCGTGTGGACCGTGCCACGCGCATCGATCCAGGGCGATGCCTGGTCAGCGGCGACAGCAGCCTCATCAGTGGCAACGTCATCCGCCGCAATCGCCACACAGCGAGCGCGGGACCCGCGCTGGAACGTTCCAGACGACACGTCGCGCGCGACCCATTATTCACCCTGGCGCACGCTGCTGCCTACATACTGGTCGCCAAGCTTCACGGAAGAGGCGGAGGGAAGAGGCACGGTGATCGGCGCGTTCACTAGCGGGGTGGACGTGATCGGTCGCCACGCGTACTACGCGGAGGCCGATGTGAACACGAGCAACGGCAACGTCGATGGCGCGCTGAGCTACAGCTACAACCGATTCATCAATCCCGTTCTCTCGGCGTCGCTGCAGCAGTATTGGGCATACTCCAATATCACGCGTGCCGGAAACCGTGTCGGAGATCTTGAGCGCCGGAACCGCTTGCTCCGCCTGAACGCGACACTTGTTCGGCCGCGCGCCCGCACCTACGCCGCGCTCACCGTGGGAGGCGAGCTGGAGGAACGCGCGTACTCGACCGACCCGGGCGACATCCGGTCGGCGCTGGACCCGTTCTACGCCAGAATTCACCGATATCCCGCCGCCGTGATGGCTGGCGTCTTTTCGAACGTCCAGCGGCCAACGGTCAGCATCTCGTCCGAGGACGGGGTGGTGCTGCGTGCTTCCGTGCGTCAGCGCTGGGAAAAGGGCACGCAGGCGGCCGGCCGTTCGGCTGTGGGAATAGCGAGCGGCTACAAGTCGTTGGATTTACCCGGCTTCGCTCACCATGTGATTGCGCTCCGCGTCGCTGGCGGCGTGGCGGACAGCCGCTCGCCCAGTGAGTACGAGGTGGGAGGGGTGAACGGCTCATCGCTTGAGGTGGTGCCTGGAATCGCCATAGGTAGTTCCGGCCGCACCTTTCCGCTTCGCGGATTTGCCGCCGGAAGCGAGGCTGGCATCCGCGCCGTGTCAGCGAGCGCGGAGTACCGCCTGCCGCTGGCGGTTCCGTCACGCGGACTGGGGCTGTTCCCCTTTTTCGTTGACCGAGCGTCGATCGCGCTGTTTGCCGATGCCGCGCGCGCGTCGTGTCCAGCCGGCGCCGCGCCAGCCTGCTCGCCGTCATCTGAGGACGGGCCGACCTTGGCCGCGGTGGGCGCCGAATTCGACATCGACTCGGCGATCCAGTTCGACGTACCATATCGATTTCGGGTGGGAGTGGCGCACCCGGTGCGCGGCGCCGACTACGCGAGCGCATCCGCGCTGAGCGTGTTCGTGACCGTGGGCGGCACGTTCTAGAGCGCGGTACTTCGGTGCGCTCTGCGGTTTCGCGATCGCGGGCCCTCTCGGCACGGCTGATGCAAAAATACGTGATTGCGAGCAAGTGAGTGTCAGCCGTACAGCGTCTGTCGTAGCGGCGGTCCCGCATGCTGGCTGGACCGACCAATCCATACAGATCTGTAACACGTTGTAGTGTACCAACTTAGAGCGAATTTCGCCAGAGAAGATCACGATTGTGTCTGCCCTTTATCACCCTTATTCGATGCGTTCCAGATTGCACGGCCAGCGTTTCCTATAGCCGGTACATCACAGATGTTCTCGCTCTGGCATGCGTAAGCCATTGCGGCATCAAGGCTTATGATTCGCACTGGCGCGGAAACACGAACGCAGCTAAAATCACCGCCCTGACCTGATGGCAGGAAAAAGCCGTTCCGGTCTCCCATTGGAAGTTCAGCTTCACCGCTCGGCGGTACCTCCCGCGGGGCCAACAATCAGAACAGCAGGGTGCATCAAATGTCAGACGCTTCAGTCCTCCCCCAATCGTTGCCCGATGCGCAGCTGAATCCGAAC
>JBBSHV010000037.1:0-15795 GCA_038232435.1 Gemmatimonadales bacterium
CAACCTGCGCGGGAAATGAAATCTGCCGGTCAGTTACCGCGGGCTTGCCATACTGCTCGCGATTGATGTTGGCCGACAGCCGCTTGTATGTGAGATCGCTGAACGTGCACGACAGCTCGAGATGTGTTGCACAGCCGGTAGGTGCGCCCTCGTTGATCGCGGGAAATTGCGCCGCGCGGATGGGCTCGTAGATGAACGGAGTGAGCCCGAGCACGAACGCACCCAGAACGGCGAGCACCAACTTATAGTTGAGGAACTTGCGCCAGTCGATCGCGATAACCGTGACCACGACCGCGAGTCCGGGCAGCAAGCCGGCTGGATGCACAGCGTAGCCCGCACCCAAGAGAAACGACACCGCGACGAGCCTGGCATCGTTGCGGCGCTGCCCGCGGCCCTGAAGCCATAACACCATCAGCCACGTGCTTGCCGCGAAGATCACGAGCGAGACAGTGTATACTTTCTCGTTCACCACCGACTGATTCCACACCGTGAACGCGGTCGCCCCTAGCAGTACTCCAGCGGCGGCGAGGATGCGACGATTGCGCACCACCATGCCGCCCCTGGCAAGCACGTGGTCAATCAGAAGAAACCAGACGCCGCTTGCGAGCGCGGTGCACAGCGCGGCGAGAATATTGATCCGGGCCGCGTATGAAACCGGAATTGGCAGCAGCGCAAACGCGTGCGCCAGCATGACGAACAGCGGGTTGCCCGGTGGGTGCGGCAGTCCGAGCACCTTGGCCGCGGCGATGTACTCGCTGGCGTCCCACATGGCGGTCGTGGGCGCCAGCGTGAGAAGATACAGCACGAGAACCGCAAGGGACGCGATCGCGGCCCACCTGTACGGCGGCGCAATCGGCGTCGTCGTACTGTCTCGCTGCGCTACAGTTTGCTCCACTAAAAGCCTCGCTTGTCCAACAATTCGAACTCTGGCGCCGCCGACTTCTGCTTCGCCTTTCGGCCGCTGGCCTGCTCAGATTCGGCGAGTGATGCATTCGCCGAGTCCCGTGACTCCGGCCGGCATTGGCTCGCCGGGAGCAGCGTGTCGCGCTCGGCCTGACTCAAGGTGTCACGCATGAGTGACCGCAGCGTATCACATGCTACCACGACAGCCGGCTTGCTTTGAGCGTCGCGCGGCGGCCTGTGCGCCGCGAAGATGAGCGCCACGGTCGCCGCCGTTACGCCGGCTCCGGCCAGCACGCGACGCAGTTGGGCCGAGCCGCGGGCCACGCGCATCTTGAGCGCGGACACCCCTATCCCGGTAGCGGCGGCGATCTCTTCGTAGGTCATCTCGTCGGCGTACTTGCGAACGACCGCCGAGCGCGTTTCGGTCGGCAGCTCCGACAGTGCGAGGCTCAGCCGGTCCGCCAGCGCGTGGTCGCGCTCCCACGTGGCGCTGGCACTGGCGCTGGAAGACTCCGGCCCCAGATGCGTGCGCCACCATTCGCCCGCAACGTGAGCGCGGCGGCTACTCGTCGAGGTCGCCGATCTACAGCGGTTCGCGACAATGCACATCAACCACGACCCGAACCGGTCGCGCTCGTGATACCGATCCAGCGAATTGTACGCGCGGATGAATGCGTCCTGCACCGCATCGGCGGCATCATCCGGGTCGCCCAGCAGGCGCATGGCCAATCGAGCGCAGCGGTCCTGATACCGCTCGACAATAAGACTGAAAGCATCCGCGTCGCCCGCCCGAACGCGTCCAATAACGGCGGCATCGGAGGTCACCATGCTACGGTAACCCGCGGGCCGGCCAACCGGTCACACCCTGGCGGGAATCGGCTAACGGTTGCACTGTATTAGCACTGTTTTGGCGTCCCTCAACCCATCCCCCGATGACGGTACCCGACATAAGCACCACCCCCGCGCCCGCTACCAAGTCGGCGAGCCGGTGGGAAGACTTCATAGATATCTTTGTCTCGCCGAGCGAGGTGTTCGAGCGGCGCCGCGACGCCGGGTTTTTCGTTCCGTTGCTCGTGTTCGCCGTGCTGCTAACGGTACTCGCGATCATTGGCAGGTCGGCTCTCCAGCCGGTGTTCGATGCGGAATTTGCGCGCAACATGGCCGCGCAGATGAAGAACAATTCGAACCTCACGCCCGAGCAGATGGCGAAAGGGCGCGCTGTTGCCGAGAAATTCCAGACGGTCGGCGTCTTTTTCTACGGACTGATCGCGCCGCTGGTTGTGGGCGTTCTGCTGTGGATCGCCGGGAAGTTCGTCGATGCGAAGGAAGACATCAAGGCTGCGTGCATGATTTCCACGTACGCATTCTTCCCGCGGATCATCGAGTCTCTGCTGAACATCGCACAGGGTTTTCTGCTCGACCCAGCGTCGCTGAACGGCCGGTATCGTCTCTCGCTCGGCGTTGGCCGATTCCTGGATCCGGATACGGCTTCGCCGGTGGTGCTCGCGCTCGTGGGCCGCATCGACCTGTTCACCATCTGGGTTACCGTGCTACTGGCGATCGGTTTGAGCGTGGTGGCCCGCATTAACAGGTCGCGCGCCGCGGTCGCGGCCGTGGTGGTGTGGATGGTCGGCGCGATTCCGGGATTGATCGCGGCGCTGCGCGCGTCGTAAGCGTGCGCAGCCACGGCGCGGTTTATGGTTCGATTGCGCCGTGCTCCACGGGCTCACGCTGGCGGCGAATGAACAGCGTATCGTACAACAGGGCCGCAACCATTGACCCGATTATCGGCGCGGTCCAGTACACGAACTGCCCCTCGTAGATGCCGCTCGCGAGCGCGGGCCCAAAGGAGCGGGCCGGGTTCATCGATGCGCCAGTGAGTGGCCCGATCGCCAGAATGTCGACAGCAAATGTCAGCCCGATGGCGAAGCCACCGACCTTTACCGCTTTGGGATCGACAGCCGTGGCGAAGACGACAAAGGTGAGGAAGAAAGTTGCGATGGCCTCCAGGATCCACGCCTGGGATGCCGTTACATCGAGCGAGATCGCCTGGCCACCACCGCGGGTTGCGAGGAATATGTCGACCGGAAACGTTCCCTTCAGTACGTACGCCGCCGAGGCCGCGCCCAGCAGCTGAGCGACGATGTAGACGCCGGCCATCATCGGATCAATTCGCCGCGCAACGATGAACCCGATCGTCACCGCCGGATTGAAGTGACCCGAGATCCGCATCAGCGCGGACACGAATATCGAGAGCACCAACCCGTTAGCCAGCGCCACCTGCAGCAGCGCGTTGGGGGAGTTGGACTGTGCCGCCATCATTATGGCCGCGCTGCCCACAAACGTCAGAGCGAAGGTCCCGATGAACTCGGAAATAAAGTGGCGTAGCGAGTCCCGCATTCCCTCTCCCCATACAAGTAAATGTGAAGGGACCCGACGCGCTGTGCCGCTGTATCTGCCGCTACACTACTCTGCGAAAGACGAGCGCCGCGTTGATCCCACCGAAGCCGAAGGAATTGCTGAGCACGTGCTCCACGCGCTCAGCGCGTCCCGTTCCGGCGATATAGCCAAGATCGCACGCCGGGTCGGCCTCGGTAAGATTAACAGTAGGGGGAAGCCACTCGCGCTCGATCGCCAGCGCACAGATCGCGGCTTCGATCGCACCTGACGCGCCCAGCGCGTGGCCGTAGTATCCCTTTGTCCCGCTCACAGCGACGCTGTTCGCCGCCTCGCCAAATACCTGTCTGATGGCGATCGTCTCGGTGGGATCGTTGAGCAGCGTCGCACTGGCGTGCGCGTTGATGTAGCCGATCTCGCCCGGCGTCGCGTCGGCATCGGCGAGCGCCATGCGCATCGCGCGTGCCGCCTGCGCACCGTCCGGACGAGGGGCTGTCATGTGGTGCGCGTCATTGCTGGTCCCGAACCCCGCGACCTCGGCGTAGATCCTCGCGCCGCGCGCCTTGGCCCGCTCGTACTCCTCAAGGATCAGGACGGATGCGCCCTCGCCCATGACAAAGCCGTCCCGGTCCTTGTCAAACGGCCGAGACGAGTGCTCGGGGTCATCGTTGCGCGTGGACATGGCACGAATTAACGCGAATGCGCCAAAACAAAGCGGCGCAAGCGGAGCTTCGGCGCCGCCAGCGATCATCACGTCGGCGTAGCCGTCCCGGATCTGGCGAAATGCGTCACCGATGGCGATCGCCCCGGAAGCGCAGCTCATCGCGTTGGTGGAGTTCGGCCCGGTGACACCCAGCTCAATCGCGATATTACAGCTTGACGCGCCGCCAAATACGGCCAACGCCAACGTCGCGTCCACTCCACGCAACCCCTCCTGCAGGAAAACGCCAAGCTGTTCCTCCGCGTACCCGATGCCCGCGAGTGCCGTTCCCATCATCGCGCCAACACGATCGCGGTCTTCCTTGGAGAGATCGATGCACGAGTCCTCCAGCGCTTGCTTGGCCGCGGCGATCGAGAACTGGCCGAAGCGGTCCAGCCGCCGCGCGCGCTTGCTCTCGATGAAATCCGCCGGATCGAAATCGTTCACCTCGGCTGCGTTGTGGCTCCGAAAGATTGTCGGGTCGAATCGGGTGATCGAACGTACCGCCGAGCGCTCCCTCAGCACACCATCCCACAGCCCCTCCTTGGTGAGCCCGATGGGAGTCACCGCGCCGATCCCCGTTATAACGACTCTTCTTCGCTCCGTCATCCAGCCTCCGCTATACGTGCCAGTCCCGCAAGGGTGCGCGACGCAATGCCGTGCACGAAAACCGGACCGATCACCGACCTTGCCGCGATATCACCAATCAGCGGCCACCGCGGACCGTTCCACACGTGCAGGATGCGCACATGCGTTCCCGCTGGGATCGGCTCGAAGCTCCACTCCACGTCCATGCCCTTAGTGATACCCCCGATATGCCGAAATCGGATCGCTGGCGCTCTCGGATGCACCTGCATGGTGGAGCGCCACCATGTGGGCCAGTCAACGACGCCGAATGGGCGATTGGCCGACATTTCCACGATGCCGCTGCCGTCGGGCTCACGCTCGTCATATCGAACGAGGCGGTAGTGCGGCAGATAACGGGGCCAGTCGGTCACATCTCGCGCCAGCGCGAAGATCGTCCCGACCGGCGCACGCACAATGCGTTCATCCAGCGTGCGCATGCGTTGCCCCGTGGGCATCGGGCCGAGCTCGTACTTGTTGATGCTCCTCTTTCTGCTCCGGCCGGGGGTCATGTTACTGCTCTTACTACTGCTCTTGTTGCTGCCCCGCTTGCGTGGCGCACGATCATTTTTCAAACTGGTTTCCAACTGGTTGTGAGACGATATCCCAACCTGCGACGTACCACAGGTCGTACGCCAACGGCGTCGAACACGGTGTCGGCCATCTCTTGCTGAGTAAATCCGCGCATCACCGACAGTACGCCATCGTGACGCGTCACGGAATGAAAGCCCAACGGAAAGGAGCTGAGCCAGAAGCCACTGACCGCGAGCCAGCTACGCCTCAGGTCGCTCACCACCACCGCCACGCGCGCGACGCGATTCATCTCGCGCAGGAGAGCCATGGCGGCAACGTCGCGAAAATGATGCAGAGTCTGGGAGCACATGGCGACATCGACGCTTCTGTCAGCGAGCGGCAACTCGAGGCCGCTGCCGCACATCGCGTGCGATACCTGCGCGCTCGCCTTGCGCGCAAGCACCAGCTCCGAGTCCAGGCCAATCGTGCTCAGCGTGATGCCGTGGCGCCGCGCCGCCCGCTGTGCGTCGCGTGGCACGTCGCCGGCGCCAGTTCCAACATCGAGCAGCGTGGCGGTGCGCGGAAGGCGTGGAAAGTTGAGCGCGAGCTCAGCCACCGCCGCGCGCGCGCCCTGAAAAACTACATTGGCGCGCGCAATATCCCTGACGGTCCGAAGCACCAGCTCGTCGTTGATTCCCGGCGCATCCAGAAGCTCGGTGCCATACTGGCGCGGCGGAGTCAGCGAGAGCTGCATGCGCCAAAGATAGCGTCGGGGGTGGCGCGCGATTTCGCGTGCGACCTGACAAACGAGCCAACTAGCGAGTTAGCGCTCGAGCTGCGCAAAGCCACCACGGTAGTACAACAGCGGCTTCCCGTCGCGGACGACAGCGGCCTCGGTTTCGCCGATGATGATGGTGTGATCGCCAGCGTCATGCGTCGCGACACGACGGCACTCGACGTATGCGAGAACGTCGCTCAGAATCGCCAGGTTGTGTTCCCCGCGCGTGAAGCCCACGCCGGTGAAACGCGGCGCGCCGGTTTCCGCGAAGCGGCGCGCGATCTCCTCCTGGTTCGCTGAGAGAATATTGATCGCGAAGTGCGATGTCTCCAACAGGAGTGCGTGCATTGACGCCGAATGCTCGACGCACATGAGCACCAGCGGCGGATTCAGCGACAGCGAGGAGAATGCGCTTACCGTCATGCCGTGATCGCCACCCTCCGCATCCGTTGCCGTGACTATCGTCACGCCGGTGGCGAATCTCCCCAGCACCGCGCGAAACGCATCCGGATCGAGGCTCATACGCCGAAGAGTAACAGCCGCGCGATGTAGCCGAAACGAAGCACCTGCCTGGCAGGTACAAAATCTCCCACGACGCCGATGAGGATATCGGCCATGTCCTTGCGCCGCGACAGCGCGCGGGCGGCGTAATTGATCAACGCCGGCACCGCGACAGTGCCTCCAATGATGCGCTCGACCAGCCACTTGCCCCCAAATTCAGCCCGTCGAGCCTCGTCGTACGCACGCAGCGCCGCGTCGTGCGAGGAGGCGGTGAGCGCAACGGCCGCTTTCGCCGCGAACGGCGCGAGCAACTCGCCGCCGCGTAGCGCGGAGTACACGCCTTCGCCGGTGAACGGATCGAAGAAGTCGGCGGCGTCACCTACCAGTGCGGCGCCTGAAGCCCAGGCCTGGCGCGACGAAGAGGCGAACGGCCCCGTGGTCCGCACCATGTCGATGCGCTCAGCATCGGCGAATCGCGGTGCCAGCTGCGGTTTGGAGGCGAGCCACTCCTGGAAGAAAGCGGCGCGGTCACTGGACGCCTCCTTGACGCGACGCGCGGGTACCACCAGTGCGACGTTGGTCACTCCGTTGCCAACATCGGCGATTCCCACGTAGCCATCCCGCTCCACGTGCATCTCGCCGGTTGCGGTGATCCCCGCGACGTTTCGGTAATGCGCTACCAGCGCGACACGTCGCGGGAACCGTCCCAGGCGCGTGAGACCGAGCCGGCGCCCGATCACGGACCGTAGCCCGTCGGCGCCGATCACGAGTGGCGCTCTCAGCGTGCGCGTCTTCCCGTCGTGATCCAGCGCCA
The DNA here is from genome assembly GCA_038232435.1 of Gemmatimonadales bacterium. Taxonomy (GTDB): domain Bacteria; phylum Gemmatimonadota; class Gemmatimonadetes; order Gemmatimonadales; family Gemmatimonadaceae; genus Fen-1247. The sequence continues at coordinate 7,231 of JBBSHV010000037.1, forward strand.
TCACGCCAGTCACGCGCCCACCCCCGTTCCCCTGCGTGCGTCCGTCGCGCTCCACGTCGGTGACGCGCACGCGTTCCATCAATCGAGCGCCCGCCGCCTGCGCCCGCGCAACCAGCTCGGCGTCGAGCACCGTGCGGCGTACCGCCAGGCCGGTGTCGCGAAAACCCCGGAAGCCGTGCCTGGCGGCGAAGTCACCCTGCAGTATGCCGCCATTTGGCGCGCGCACGCGCATTCCGCTCAGGTGTGCCGCCCCTGAGTTCTCTATCGCAGGCATCGCTCCCATGTTGGTCAGGATTCGCGACGCTTGCGGGCTTAGATATTCCGCGCACACCTTGTCGCGCGGGAAACGCGCGCGGTCGAGCATCAGAACGTCAATGCCGAGCTGGGCCAGATGCCACGCGGTCGAGGAGCCGGCTGGGCCCGCTCCGACCACGATCACCTGCGCATCTATGCCTGTATCTGCGCCTGTATCTGCGCCTGTGCCGGCACTATCGGGCACCAGCGCTCCGTACGACGAGTCCAACCGCGACGAGGTAAAGTGCTGCGCTCAGGATAAACCCCGCTAGAGTGGCCAACAGGTTGATTACGTCGTTATCTACCCATCGGATGCCCGCAATGTGCCTGGTGGCGGAGCCGCAGACGTGGACAGTTAACTCGGTATCCTCCGCGCAGTTGTCGCAGCGGCGGCGGTGCTGGATTGTGCTGCCAAGCAGAGAATCGATCATCGCGCCGGACCATCCGGACGCTATAGCGGCAAAGGCTGCGCCGCTCGGAAAGCCGGCGGCCAACCCTATCAGGGCGACCACGGCCGCGCCGAGCAGCGCGCCACCGATCCCGGGGAGAGTCACACCACCCGATATTCCATGAAGAACATACGTTCGTCCAATAATGTCCCTGGGGGGCCATCCGGCAAGTAAACCAATCTCGGTTGCCCAGGTGTCAGCGGCCGAGGCTGCGAGCGCGGCCAGACCGCCCCACGCCCAGATTTGTGCGGGCCAGAGTAACGTCGCGACCGCCGCCGCAGAGTAGATGCCGCCGTTGGCCAGTACCTGCGCTGCGTCGCGCGCGCCGCCTTTGGCCACCACCGATGCAGTCCGCTGCTCCTTGCTCCTCCGCCCAATCCGCGAGACCAGCGACGAGGCGATAAAGTATCCGATTAGTGTAGCCGCCCACATCCACCCCGCCGCCGCGCACGCTGTTCCGCACACGACAGCGGCGGCGACTCCGCTCCAGTCCAGCGCGCGCGCTCGCCGAGCGGCAACAGCCACAACGAGCGCGAGTGCCAATCCAATGACGGCGCGCCCGAACGTCGAATCGTCCAATCCTGTTAGTCCTGGCCATTCTGTAAATCCGGCGAGTCCGGTCAGCACGACGGCGGAAATTGTCTCAGTCACGGGCTACAGTTAACTTGGGCAGTCTATCATGGCATCCCGAGAGCATTCCTCATCCGTTGATCCGCTCGTTCCACTTTCCCTGCTAGAGGCCGTTCGAGAGGCCGATCGGCCGGAGGACGCGGAAGAGACTGAATATGCCCCGGAACTCCTGAACAAGCGATTGGGGATCACCGACACCGTATACGCGCAGATCCGCCGCTACTCGGAGGCGGTGCAGCGAGGACGGGCAGTGAATGGCGAGGAGGTGACCGCTCTTGTCCGTCTCATCGCTCGGCGACCCGATGCCTTCGAAGTATTTCGCTCGGCTGGTGCCCGGACAGCGCGCAGCGCGTACGACCGCTTGTCATCGTTCAAGAAGGCCATGATCCGGCGGTTGCCGCGATTTCTTGCGCGGCCGCTCGCACGTCGCCAGGCACGCCGGATCATCGGGCGTTACTTCGGCGCGGCGCTACAACGCGCCGGCCAGGTAATCCACATGGAAGTCCCACCACGCGCGCCGGTGGCCGCCGGCGGCGAGGGGCCCGCGCGCGCGTACCACGATGCCGCGTTGCTGGAGCTACTCTCGCTTTTGATGCTGACCTGATCACGAACCCTGATATGATCTCTCCCACGCAGCTCCAACCCATTCGTGCCGCAATCGCGGACGCCGGCATGGATGGTTGGCTCCTCTTTGATTTCCGCGGCATCAACCCCATCGCCTCGAGTCTGGTCGGTATCGAAGGGATGGTAACACGTCGCTACTTCTGCTATCTCCCGCGTGATGCGGGGGCCGTTCCCGTCGCGTTGACGCACGCCATCGAGCAGGGGCCGTGGGAGAATTGGCCCGCGGCGTGGGAGAAGCGCGTGTACAGTAGTTGGCGCGAATTGGAACGGGCTCTCGCCGAACTGGTCGGCGGGCAACGTGTGGCGATGGAGTACTCGCCCGGCGATGCCGTTCCGTATCTGGATCGCGTTCCCGCTGGCGTGATCGAGATGGTGCGGGCCGCGGGGGCGGAGGTCTTTTCATCCGCGGATCTTGTAACGCGCTTCTACGCGGTTTGGACCGACATAAACGTCGAGTCACATCGACGCGCGGCGGAGCACCTGGCCCGCATCGCGCGCAACGCGTTGTCGCTTGCCGGTGAGAAAGCGCATGCGGGCAAGCCGATGCGTGAATTTGAACTCGCGTCGCTCATTCGCGACGAGTTCGCCGAGGCTGGCCTGTACACTGACCACGGCCCCAATGTGTCGGTTGGCGCGAACGCCGCCAATCCGCACTACGAGCCCACGGCGGAGCAGTCGGCGCTGATCAACGAAGGTGACATCCTGCTGATAGATCTGTGGGCGCGCGAGGCCGACGGCGTGTATGGCGATCAGACGTGGATGGGTTCGCTTGGGGAGCCGAATGCGCGCAACAAGGAGATCTGGGAAGCCGTGCGTGGCGCGCGCGACGCGGCGATCGACTACTTGCGTAAGAACGTGAATGACGGAAAGCCGGTGCGCGGTGGCGACGTGGACGACGTCGCCCGCGAGTTCATAAAAGCGCGCGGCTTTGGCGATCAGTTCATCCACCGCACCGGGCACTCGATCGATCCGCGCGACCTGCACGGCTCCGGACCGAACATCGACAATCTGGAAACGCGGGACGAGCGACTGCTATTACCGGGCGTCGCGTTCTCCATCGAACCGGGGATATACATCGCGGGCGATGTAGGCATGCGGAGCGAAGTCAACGCGTATATCGAGAGTGGCGGCGTGTTGATCACCCCGCGTAAGCCACAGCACGATCTGATCGTGGTGTAACGCTAGGCGACCCGGGTCGCCCTAGCGTTTGATTACGTTCGTCCAGACCTTCGGATCTTCCAGCCCCAAGCGCCAGAGTGCGAACTTGGTCACGCCGAGTGTGCGCGCGCCGCTTACCAGTGAGTCCAGTAGCGTCGCGTCGCTAACCCACACGCTCCAGAGCGGGCTTTCGGCGTGCAGTGTCGCGGACGCTGGATCGCGCACTAGCGGGACATGCGCTGATCGAGCCAACTCCTCTGCGCCGGCGAACGACACGACCGCGGTGGCGCTGTCGCCGCGCCACTGGTAGCCATACGTAGGGAGTGCAGCGACCAGTCTGGAAGGACCCACCTCGCCCACGCGCATGCCGAGCGCTCGGGCTACCCAGTTGGGTGCAGCGACAGGCCCCGGAGGCGACGTGGACCAGTGCTGGTCGTACAGCATAACGACCAGAACATCGGCCGCGCTGAGCAGCGGCCGCGCGGGGTAGCCCACGGTGTCGGTAGCCGGGACAGCCATCGCGATGGACGATATCCCGTGCGCGCGCGCAGAGTCGGCGATTTCCTTGGCGACTCTGATGAGGCCATCCAGGTCCGCCGGTGTGAGCTCCTCGAAATCGAGGATTAGCCCGCGATATCCCGCCTTTCCAGCCATGGTTCCGACCGCGGCAGCCGCGTGTGCGCGCTCGACCGAGTTCTCGGCCAGGATCCGGATCGTCTCTGGATGGAATCTCCTCCCCTCATACGTGGTCACAAGCGCCATGTACCGCACGTTACCGGTAGTGCCGCTCTCTCCGGCGTTGCTGGTCATCGCCGTGTCGCCGAACAGCATGACCGGCCTTAGCGAGGCGCTGTCGAGCGTGATGAAGCCGGAGACGACAACGCCTAGCTCGCTCCCATGCGCGGCGACGCTCGCCGCGCTGCGTGGATCCCACGGCGCGGTAAATCCCCAAAACTGGGTCGATGCGCGTGGCCGCGCCGATACTGAGATGCAGCCGCTTGCACACGCCAGGCTGACGAGGGAAGCGACGACACGCACCAGGCGCGTGCGGGTCGGACCTCGTGCATGCCGTCGAAATTGCGCAGCGACTCGATCGCTCACCGTCGATAAATTAGCTGTTTCATCATCAGTCGTATCAAAGTCGGAATTAATGCGCTTCACTCTTCGTCAGATAGTAGTTGCCTCGCTCTCGGTCACCGTTGGATGTAACGGTAGCGACAATACCTCGGCATCGGCCCAGGGGATTGGGGACACGGTTGGGATGGCGCGTCGCGCCCCCGTGATTGCCAGGCCGAGCACTCCATACAGCGTTACCAACGTGACGAACGGCGGCCGGCTCAGCGGGACCGTATCATTTGCGGGGACGCCTCAGGGCGACACGCTCATCATCGTTCCGGCAGATCAGAACGGATGCGGCAAACCGCTGACCATTCGGCGGCTGGAGCGGCGCGATGGCAAGGTTGCGAACGCGCTCGTCTGGATCACCGACGTGAGATCGGGGCGTGCGCTCCCGACCGACAGGAGGTTCCATCTGGAGAATGAGGATTGCGCATGGAACCCCGTCATTCAGGGCGTCGTCACGGGCGGCGCGATCAACGTCACCAATTCCGATCCGCTGGCCGAGCGCGCGTACATAACCGACGTCGCCAGTGGCGATACCGTGAACACTGTGCCGTTCACCGATGATGGACAGCTAATCCCGTATGATAAGCTGATCGCGAATCCGGGAGTGTACGAGTTCTCAGTCGAGAGCCGGCCGATGTCCCGCGCGTGGGTTGCGGCGCTGGATCACCCATACTTTGCCGCCACCGACGCAAACGGCTCGTTCACTATCGATAGCATACCGCCTGGAACGTACCATGTACGCGCGTGGCATCCGATGTTGGGGGCGAGCGACGGTACCGTGACTATAACGGCGAACGGAACTGCGAATGCAGATCTGAGCTTTCGTTAGGTCGGTTTCCTCCCGCAATGCCTAGATCGTTTCCAATGCCGCGCGGTCGCCGGCGCGGAACTGGCCACGATACAGCTTGGCGTACGTTCCCTCGGCCGTAAGCAGATCGGAGTGGCTGCCAGTTTCAACCACGCGGCCATGTTCGATCACGACCACACGATCGGCGCGAAGCACTGTCGATAGCCGGTGTGCGATGATTAGCGTGGAACGGCCACGTAGCAGCTTCTCCATCGCCGCTTCCACGTACCGTTCGCTCTCGGAGTCGAGGCTCGATGTTGCCTCGTCCAGGATGACCAGGGCAGGGTCTTTGAGAAATACGCGCGCGATGGCGAGGCGCTGGCGTTGGCCGCCGGACAGCTTCACGCCCCGCTCTCCGACCTTTGTATTGTAGCCTTCCGGAAGCCGCTCGACGAACTCGTGTGCGTTGGCCGCGCGCGCGGCGGCCTCTATCGCTTCGTCGGTCACGACCGATCTGTCGCCGGCCAGCGCATACCCGATGTTGTCGCGTACGGTGCCGCTAAAGAGCGTCGGCTCCTGCGGCACCACGCCGATGGCGCCGCGCAGTTCGCGCAGGGGAATGTTGCGAACGTCGATGCCGTCGAAAGTGATGCGCCCACCGGTGACGTCCCAGAAACGCGGCAAAAGCGACGCGACAGTGGTCTTGCCAGCGCCGCTCGGACCTACCAGCGCGACGACCTCGCCGGGCGCAATGTGCAGCGACACGTCGTGCAGCACTTCGGGTAGATCCGGTTGATACCGGAACGCAACATGATCCAGGCACACGTCACCACGCACCGGATGCGTGAGATGCTGCGGCGTGCCGGGCTCGTGCACCGCGGGCCGCGTCTCCATTAGCTCGAAGATGCGCTGCGCCGCGCCGGCCGCTTCCTGATATGCACCGAACAGTGATGCGAGCGACGCAACGGCGCCGGCCACGAACAATGCATACAGGAGAAACGATACAAGTGCGCCGGCGGTGAGCTGGCCGGACAGTACCAGCCGGCCGCCTTCCCACAAAACAGCGACGACTCCGCCGAAGCCAACGAATGTGAGCACGCCGAAGAAGACCGCGCGCACCTTGGCGCGCTGCACCGCTGCGTCCACCACATCGACAAGATGTGCGTCGTACTTGCGCGTCTCTTCCCTTTCAGCCGTGAAGCTCTGCACCGTCCGGATCTGGGAGAACGCCTCATCCGCGGTTCCAGTGGCCTCCGCGATCTTGTCCTGCACGCCGATGCTGGCCCGCCTCAGCATACGCCCGAACACGAATGCGGACCCGACCACAAGCGGGACGACGGCGAGCGTCGTCGCAGTGAGCGCCGGATGCGTGACCGTGAGCAGGACCAGCCCTCCAATGAGAAATAGCGTCTGCCGCGCGAACTCCGAAAGATTGGTGCTCAGCACCGTCTGTAGCACGCTCGTGTCCGACGATAGTCTGCTCGTCAGCTCACCTGTGCGCCGCTCGGTGAAAAATGCGGGGGACAATTCCACCAGATGCGCGAACAGATCTGTTCGCAGTTTGGCAACGACGCGCTCAGCGGTTGCGGTAAGCAGGTACACCTGCACCATGTTGAGCGAGGCCTGTACCGCAAACAGGAGAAGCAGGCCCGCGGCAATTCGGTTGAGTAGCGATGAGTTGCCTTTGAGAAAGGCCGCATCCAGTAGGTGCCGCACAATCTGTGGAAATGCCAATCCGGCGGCACTCGCGAAGAGCAGGCATATCCCCGCGAGCGCGAGCCGTCCAAGATGCGGCCGCACGCGCGGCATCAGAAGGCACTTGAGCGCGGCCGGCGATACTGGCTTCCGCTCGCGTTTGGGACCCAGCTTCGATACCGCGCCCGATACCGCGCCCGAAACCGCGGGAGATACAGCTGATTCGTTTGTTGCCACCACTCTTGCCACTACGCGAATGCGTGAAGGTCAACTACCATCGCGGCGTACAGCAGCGCGAGGTAGAGCAGGGAATACTTGAAGACGAAGTGCGCCGGCACTGTACGGTCGGCATCGCCGCTCCTTCCCCCCCATCGGACCTTGATGACCCCGTACAGCATTGGTGCCGCGATAACCAGTGCGCTTATCAGGTACATCATCCCAAATGCGCCAAAGCAGTACGGAAGAACGGTCAACGCGATCATGATCCCGGTGTACCATACCATCTGATCCGCGGTGTGCCGCTCGCCCCACACCAGAGGAGCCATTGGCACTCCTGCCGCGCCGTAGTCACGCTGCTTGAGCAGCGCCAGTGCCCAGAAGTGCGGCGGTGTCCAGTAGAAGATGATCAGGAAGAGCGTCCACGCAGTCAGGTCCAGCGATCCGCGCACCGCGGCATATCCCACAAGTGGTGGAATCGCGCCCGCCGCACCGCCGATGACGATGTTTTGCGGCGTGGTGCGTTTGAGCCAGCGGGTGTACACGAAGACGTAATAGTAAAATCCGAGCAGCGCGAGCAGTGCGGTAAGCACGTTGGCGAAATGCGCCAGAACAAAGGTCGCGGTGGTCGCGAGCAGCACGCCGAACGCCATCACAGCTCGGGGCGCCATCCGTCCACTGGGGATGGGGCGCAGCTTGGTGCGCGCCATGTGCACGTCGATGTCGCGGTCCAGATACATGTTGACCGCGTTGGCTCCGCCGGCCATCAGGTAGCCGCCGATAAACACGGCGATCACCAATCCCACGCTCGGCGTTCCGGCCACATACATCGCCGCGATAGTCGTTACCAGGAGCAGCGAGATAATTCGCGGCTTGGTGAGAGCGACAAGATCCGCCGCCATCGAGCGCTTGGCCGTGACCGGCGCCGGCGCATTCGGTTCCAGCAAGCCCGGTTCCGCTATGCGTGCTACGTCCACGCCGGTTCCACGCTACGAGGCATGCTGCGAGCCGCCGAGGATTGCTCGCGCGACGCATACTTGGCCAGTGTCGCGAATGTGAAGATGGATAGCCACACCAGCGTCCCTACTGCTTGGTGCAGCGAACGCCAGACGGGCGGCAGATGCAGCTCCACAAGGAATGCGGCAACCACGATCTGCAGCAGCACCGCGCCGAACGCCAGTCGAGCCGCACGCTTGATCAGAGGCGACTCGCCGCGTCTGCGCAGCGCCATGATCACGCCAAAGGTGTGGAATAGCAGCAAGAAGGCCAGCACACGATGCGTGATCTGAATGTGCAGCGGACCGCCGCGTACAGCGATCGCGGTACACCACGGGAAGCCCTGGCACGCGACGTTGGCGCCGGAGATGTTGGCTGTGAGCGCTCCAAGCACGAGCACTAGGAAGGCCAAGATCGCCGCGACCCTCGCCGACCGGAACGTTCGTGCCGACGCGACGACCGCGGCGTCAAAGCCCCACCCACCGGCCCGGAGGACCGCGACCGAAAGCACCGCCAGGAGTGTCATGGCGATCGCCAGATGGGTCACGATCACATACGGATTGAGCGATAGCTTGACCGTTATCCCGCCGA
>JBBSHV010000038.1:0-15333 GCA_038232435.1 Gemmatimonadales bacterium
ATGGCGCGAACCATGGTCTCGTTGATGTCAACATCCTTGATCTCGACATTGGCGATCTTGATGCCCCACGGATCCGTGGCCTCGTCCAGAATAATTTGCAACGTGTGGTTGATCGAGTCGCGTTGGGAGAGAAGCTCGTCCAGCTCGTGCTGGCCCAGCACCGAACGCAGGCGCGTCTGCGCCAGTTGGCTGGTGGCCTGATAGAAGTCTGCCACCTGCAGCACGGATTTGTCCGGGTCAACCACGCGGAAGTAGACCACGGCGTTGACGCGCACGGAGACGTTGTCGCGCGAGATCACGTCCTGCGGCGGCACGTCCATCACGTTCACCCGCAGATCCACGCGTGTCATGCGCTGGATAAAAGGGGCCAGAATCACCAGCCCCGGGCCCTTGGTCCCGGTGTAGCGACCCACCGTCAGTATCACGCCGCGCTGGTACTCGGGCAATATCTTGATTGTCGAAAACAGCACCAGCGCGACGAATACCATCAATACAGCGAGAAATCCAAATATCATACCGCTCTCCTGAAGAGTGACGTCATGCGTGTACTACCCAGAGCAATAGTCCCTGGCGGCCCACGACGCGCACCCGTGCGCCAGAGGGCAACGGGCCTTCCGAGCGCACCTGCCAGCGCTCGCCGTTGATCTGTGCCCACCCGTCGCAGCTGGCGTTGGTCGCCTGTAGCAGCTCGCCACTGGCATCGAGCAACCGCTGATTACCGCTGACTTGCCGAGCACGCCGCGAGCGCAGCACCAGCCATAGCAGCAACGCCAGCAACGTGATTGCGCAGAATGCGATGCCACCAATCACGCCTCGATTGATCACATAGCCTGGCACGCCGGTGTTGAAAAGCATTGTCGATCCCGCCACAAAAGCGACAACGCCACCGATCCCCAGCGCGCCCACGGTCGGTGAGATCATCTCCGCGATCAGCAGTCCGACACCGAGCGCCATAAGCGCCAGTCCCGCGTAATTCACCGGCAACATCTGCAACGCGTACAGACCGACAAGCAGGCAGATAGTGCCGACGATGCCCGGCAGGAACGTACCAGGATGGAGCGCCTCCAGGATCAGCCCGTAGACGCCAGCGAGCAGCAGCACATAGGCAATGGTGGGCTGGGCGATAACGGCGAGAACGTTCGTGTGCGCGAAGTGCGCGGGCGCGCTCCCCGCCATTGCGCCCGTCATCAGCACGAGCGTCGCGCAAGCAACAGTGATGCCTACCGGCTTCATCCACCGCGTCATCGTGTATACCTCCAGATAGCACCGGCATACCGCGGAAGAGGAGAGTAGATCCATCGCAAACCGCGGCTTGACGCCCAACTAATAGCAATGTAATTGGCGTCACAGCAGCGCGTACCTTCCGAGTGGCTCTTCCCACCACTCCCGGGGTATTAACAGTACAGGTCTTGCCTCGTCAAATACTTGGCTATCACCATACGGCTATACTTGAGGTCATGGCAATGATGCAGAGACAACTCGGACTGACAGCGGCAATCGTGACACTCCTCGGCGCGGCCGCGTGCAGCAATGCTTCCGCGGCTGACAAGGATCTGAGCCGCGATCTCGAGTTCCCAGCTTCCACGCCGGCGACATCGTCGAACCTGTCGCTCGCGCCAAGCTCGGGGCGGACAGAGGTGGTGTCCGCTGTCGAGCGCACGCCTGAGGCGAAAGCTGCTCCGAAGCCGTCCGCTCCGCAGCGGGCTGTCGCGCATCGCAGTCCACGCCAGGCGACGATCGCCGCTACCGCACCGGTCGCGATAGTGCAGGCGCCGGAGCCAGTGGCCGAGCCTACTCCTGCGCCGATCGCGGCGGCAGAGCCCGCTCCAATCCCTCGCCCCACTCCCGTCCCGGCGCGTCAGCAGGAGCCGCGTGGCGGTTGGAGGAGTGTGGGTGAGGTCATCCGCAACGCGCCTTTCCCGGTCAACCCGTAAGATTACTGGTGTAGGGTGTGGTGAAATCAATCAGGCGCGCGGCCGTCACAATCGGCTGCGCGCTCGCGATCCACACGACAGCGCTCGCGCAGGGCACCAGGACCGCAGCGTCGTCCGCGCCGCTTCCATTCGATCCGGCCGTGCAAACTGGCCGCTTCGCTAACGGGCTACGCTACTACGTCCGCGCGAATCACGAGCCGCACGCGCGTGCGGAGCTTCGGTTGATAGTGAACGCCGGATCAGTGCTTGAGGACGACCGACAGCAGGGGCTCGCGCACTTTGTGGAACACATGATGTTCCGCGGCACCAAGCACTTCGAGCGGCAGCAGCTCGTGGATTACCTCGAGTCAGTTGGACTCCGGTTCGGACCCGACCTCAACGCGCAAACGGACTTCGATCGCACGGTGTACATGCTCACCGTGCCCACCGATAGCGCCAAGCTGTTCGGCAATGCCTTCCAGATCCTGGAGGATTGGGCTCACCTCGCAACGCTCGACTCGGCAGCGATGGAAAAGGAGCGGCCGGTCGTGATCGAGGAATGGCGTCTCTCGCGCGGCGCGGGGGCCCGTGTGCAGGACAAGGAATTGCCGGTGCTCTTTGCTGGGTCCCGCTACGCCGAACGACTGCCGATCGGAAAGAAAAGTGTGCTGGATACCTTTCGTCCCGAAGATGTTCGTCGGTTCTATCGCACATGGTATCGTCCCGATCTCATGACCGTCGTCGCGGTCGGCGACTTCCATCCGGCAAGGGTCGTGCAGATGATCCGCGACCACTTCGCCGGTCTTACAAACCCCGCCAACGAAGTGCCGCGCCCGTCATTTTCTGTCCCGGTAAATGACACCGCGCTCGGCGTCGTTGTAACGGACAAGGAACTCACCAATTCCAGTGGCGGAGTTTATTACAAGCGTCCCGCGCAGCACACGCGAACCGAGGCTGACTTCAGAACTGATCTGGTGCATCATCTCGCCGACGCAATGCTGGACGGTCGATTGGGCGAGATAGCACGCCGGCCGAACGCCCCATACGTCGGCGCTTCAGTCGGTTCGTCGGAATCCATTGGCGAAGTGGATTTGTACACGGCATTCGCGCTGGTCCCCGAGGGCGGAATCACAAAGGGCCTGAGCGCTGTGATGAGCGAGCTCGAGCGCGTGCGCCGGTTCGGCTTCACGTCCAGCGAGACCGACCGCGTGCGCCGCAACGTTCTGCGGCGACTGGAGCAGAGCGCCGCGGAATCTGAAAAGACTCCGAGCGCGGTCTGGGCATCCAGTCTCGTCGAAGCCGCAGCGGACAGCACGCCCGTGATGACGCCGGCCGCGGAGCTCGCGCTGGTGCAGCGCATCCTTCCGGCGATAACGACGGACGAGATCAATCATGCCGCGACTGATCGTCTCGCACCAATCGGGCGCGTGTTCGTTGCCTCCGCGCCGGACAAGCCCGGTGTCCCGGTGCCTACCGTGGCCGAGCTGAAGAGCGCGGCGGCAGCGGCGGCCAACGTACATATCGTGGCGTACGTCGATTCTGTTGGAAGTGCATCGCTCGTGCCCGTCCTGCCTTCGGGCGGAAAAATCATCGCGACGCGAACGCTGCCGACGATCGGTGTCACCGAATGGACGCTCTCCAACGGCGTTCGCGTGTTGGTGAAACCGACTGACTTCAAGGCCGATCAGGTGATCATGTCGGCGTACCAGCCCGGTGGACTGTCGCTTGCGCCGGACGCACAGTTCCGCGCAATGTCCCTCGCGTCGTTGGTGCCATCTGCGACCGGAGTAGGGACGTTTACTCCCGTGACACTGGGCAAGACGCTGGCCGGCAAGGCCGTGGGTGTATCTCCCAATATCTCCGAATACAGCGAAGGCTTTGACGGCGCAGCATCGCCGCGCGATTTACAGACCATGCTCGAGTTGGTGTATCTGTACGCAACCGCGCCGCGCCGAGACAGTGTTGCGTTCGAGGCATTTCGCGCGCGCGTCAGACCACTGATCGAGAACCGCACCAAGACGCCCGAAACTGCGTTCGGCGACACGCTCCAGGCGCTTCTGACGAGCCATTCACCGCGCGAAGCACCAATCACTGTCGCACGCCTCGACTCCGCGAACTTTGCGCGATCTTATGATTTTTACCGATCGCGCTTCGCGGACGTCACAGGGATGACCTTCGTGTTCGTTGGCAACGTGACGTTGGACTCGCTCCGTCCGATGGTAGAACGGTGGCTCGGCAGCCTTCCGGCGAGCGGACACGCTCCTGGATGGCGCGACTTCGGCGTTCGAGTGATGCCGGGCGCCGTGACACGTGACGTGTACGCGGGAAGCGAGCCCAAGGCGCGCACGTCAATCATCTTCCATGGACCGGGCGGTACTGCGCAGCAGGAGCGATTCGAGCTCAACGCCCTGGCCGACTATCTCGAGCTCAGGCTGATCGATCTCCTGCGCATCGATCAAGGCGGTACGTATAGCGTGAGCGTTCGTGCCGATGCGTCAAAGATTCCCACGCCTGAGTACACAGTCGGTGTCAGCTTCGGCGCCGCACCCGAGCGCGTCGATTCACTCGCCTCCACCGTGTTCACGGTCATAGACTCGCTCAAGGCCAACGATCCGACCCCGGCGTACGTGGCGAAGGTCAAGGAATCGTGGCGCCGCGCACACGAGACGGAAATCCGAGAGAACGGCTACTGGGCCAGTGTCCTCGCATCGTACGTGCGTCGCGGCGAAGATCCAGCGGAGATCCCCAACGTCGAGCGGTGGATGGCCGGACTCGACGGCGCGACACTTCGCCGCGCCGCGCAGAAGTATCTGTCGCAAGCACAGTACGTACGCGTTACCCTCAAACCGGCGGCGATACCACAACCAACGCCGCAACCAACCCACTGAAAACATGAGCGTGTAGCGTCTGCGTGATGCGTCCGATTATGGGTATCAGCGCTTCGATTCACCCGACGGGATAATGATGCTGGCCCTGTACAGTACCACGGCCTGGCTGGCCGCGGCCGGTGAACTCAATCGCGCCAGGGAGAAGCCCGCGATTCCGATCGCGATGGGGCTCAAGGCACTGTACGACGCGGTCACGGCCGTAAGTTGCGACCGGAGAGCTGTAAGGCGCTGTAACTCTCCGGTCGCAAACGTGTCAGCTCATTGCCTTGTATGCCGCCGCAGTGGCGAGCCCGAATCCGACGTGCGCCGCCAGCGGTACCGCCGCCTGGCGTTTCGGCTGGTCGCCGGCTGGCTCGATGATCCCGAGCTTGGGAAGCGCTCCAACGCGTGTGAAGTTCGCGCCATAGATGAGCCCGGCGAGCGCCAGACCGGCAAGGTAAGGCGGTGGACGCAGCCGGTCCTCTGCAATGCCATACAGTGCGCCCATCCCAGCCATCATCCCACCGTACATCGCGCCAGCGGCCATTGTCGTCTCGCCGCTGGAAAGATGGACCCCGCGCTTGGAGGCCATTATGCCCACAGCATCGCGCGTGGGCGACAACGGGTACTTCTCGGACTCGGGGAGCATGTGTTGTCCCGCATTCCATAACACTTTAAGGGCCATGCCGCCGACCACGGCCGCTAACGCGCCCTTGAGCGCAACGTGGCCGAGACGGTCGCCAGCGTGACCGTGCTCCTGCTGCTGCTGTTTGTGTGCTGCCGAATGAGTTGTGGATGCCATGTGTCGCTCTCTTGTGTTGTCGCGTGTGTTGGTTGCGAGTGTTGATTGCGAGTGTTGATTGCGAGTGTCACGAGTACAACATCAAGCGCCGTACCCGCGGCGTTGTTCTTGCGCGAACGAGTTGGAGATGATCGAGGAATAATTGTCTCGACGCATATTTAGCATGCCTGGCATACCTACGACGCACAGCTGATCCAATACAATGCAAACGCGAAAGCTCGGCACCGAAGGCCTCGTTACATCCGCAATGGGGCTGGGCTGCATGGGGATGTCGGAATTCTACGGTCCGGCGAGCGACCAGGAGTCAATCGCCACTATTCATCGTGCCCTGGAGCTTGGTGTCACGCTGCTGGACACAGCGGACATGTATGGCCCTTACGCTAACGAGGAGCTTGTCGGACGCGCCATCAAGGGCAAACGCGATCAGGTCGTCCTCGCGACCAAATTCGGTATCGTCCGCGATCAAAACGATCCAGCCAAACGTGGCGTCAACGGCCGCCCCGCCTATGTGCGCACATCCTGTGATGGATCGCTCAAACGTCTCGGTGTTGACGTCATCGATCTCTACTATCTGCATCGGGTGGATCCCAAGACGCCGATTGAAGACACGGTTGGTGCGATGGCCGACCTGATTCGAGAGGGCAAGGTGCGCTACATCGGGCTGTCAGAAGCGGGCGCGGGTACCCTGCGGCGCGCATACAACGTGCATCCTATCAGTGCACTCCAGAGCGAATATTCCCTCTGGAGCCGAGATCCCGAAGACGACATCATCCCCACCTGTCGCGAGCTTGGAATCGGCTTCGTCGCGTACAGCCCACTCGGCCGCGGCTTTCTCACCGGTCAGATCAGGAGTGTTGACGACCTCGCGCCCGACGACTTTCGTCGCGGTAATCCGCGCTTTCAGGGTGCCAACTTCCAGAAGAACCTGGATCTCGTCGCAAAGGTGCAGGAGATCGCGAGAGAGAAGGGATGCACCGCATCGCAGCTGGCGCTTGCGTGGGTGCTGGCACAGGGCGATGACGTCGTCCCGATTCCGGGTACCAAACACCGCAAATACCTGGAAGAGAACGTTGGCGCGACCGACGTCAAACTCACTCCACATGATCTTCGCAGGATAGACGAGGTCGCGCCAAAGGGCGCGGCGGCCGGCTCCAGGTATCCCGAGGCGGGGATGCAATCCGTGGGGCGGTAGAAAGCGGCGCCGGCAAGCGCCCGCGAGACGCGCCTGCGCTAACCGCGCAACACTTTTCGCGGCGGAAGCGTAAACACCTTCATGCACATGCTCCTGTCACCGCTCCTATCACTGCTCCAGACCGAGCCGTACCAGATTCCGTGGGGTGATCTGGCGCTCGACTATGTGGGATTCCTAGCCTACTTCGCGATGTTCGGCGCGCTCGGCTTCTTTTTCGTGGTGCTACGCGGAATGAGTCCGCATCTCGTTAGGACTACCGGCCGCGAGGCATCGACGATCGCCGGGATATCCGCTGCGGCCGAGCGAGCCGGTGCGCGCATCGGGCTGGTCGGCGCGATTTTGTTTCTTGGCGATCTGCTCGTTAACATCGCGGCTACCGCGGCCGACAAGCAGATCGGATTTCTGGATGCTATTCAGCGCGGCGGTTCGCGGCTGATGCCACCGCTGGTGTTTGGCGCACTGCTGTTGCTGTCATTCCTGATGGCGATGCGACTTGTTCGCGCCGGTTGGATCGCGGCACTCGTCGCGGGTCTCGCGCTTGCGCTCCGCAATATCACCACCGGGAAGTGGGCATCGCTGGTCAATCCAGTGCACGAGCTGTCAGCGTCGATCTGGCTCGGTACGCTCCTGGTGCTCCTTGTCGCGGGGCTGCCAGCGATTCTGAGATCCCAACTTCCGAGCGAGCGGCGCGGTGCGTTGGTTGCCGAGCTGGTGGCGCGCTTCTCTCCGCTCGCGCTCTGGGCCGCGTCACTGCTGGGGATCACCGGTGTGATCACAGCGTGGCGGCATCTCAAATTTGTTGCCGCGCTGTGGACCACGTCATACGGCTACGCGCTCGACCTGAAGCTGATCATCGTCGCAATCGTCTTGTCACTTGGAGCGTGGAACTGGCGGCGCATGTCACCGCGCTTGGGATCCGAAGGCGCAGCGCACCAACTACGCCGGTCGGCCAAGGCAGAGCTTGCCTTTGCCGCTGTCGTGCTCGCGATCACGGCCGTTCTTGTGAGTCTCCCGAGCCCCAAGCTACCGCACTAGCGACAGCTCAACGCGCTACTGCTACTGCTAGCCGAGCTTGTCCAGTGCTTTCCTGGCGTCCGTGTCCTTGGGGTTGATCTTCATCGCCGTCGCGTATTGTGCACGCGCGCCAGTCTTGTCACCCCTGCGTTCGAGAATCATACCGAGCCTGTAGTGCGTGCCGGCCTGCCGGACAGTCTCGAGTTTGGCAAACTTCTCCGGTGCAGCGATGATGCGCTCCAGCGCCGCCTGTCCGGCGTCCAGCCGAGCGCCGGAGAGCGCCGCACCGCGACCGATCAGGTAGTTAATGTTGCCGTCGTCGGGAAAGCGCGTGTGCGCCGCATCCAGCGTGGCCCATGCATCATCGTACCGTTTCAGGTTCTGCTGCGCGATTGCGAGGGTGGCCGGAACAGCGGCACTGTCCGGGTACGCTGCCTGTAACTTCTGAATGCGCTCAGTCGCGGCCGCATAGCGCTTGGAGTTGAAGTCCCGCTCCGCAAGGGAGAGCGTTGCACGGTACGGGTTCAAACGCTCCATCGTCGCGATCTCGGCGTTGGCCTTGTCTGTACTGCCGCCCATGAAGCCCGGGGCTTGGGTGTAGAACTCGTACAGATACTCGTGCGACTCATAATCGTTCGGGTCGAGCGCTGCCGCACGGATCCATTCGTCGCGCATCCTCGGCGCCAGGCGCACCTTCGTGAGCATCCCCGATCGAATCGCCCGTTGAGCGTAAGCATTTCCCAACCACTGGTGGTATTGCGCGTTGTTGCCGTCTGCCTTCACGGCATCTTCGAACGCATTAGCGGCAACCTCGAAATTGCCGTTGTCGAAGGCAACCTTGCCGGCCGCGTAGCGCGCCGCACCGCGCGACTGCGCCTGGGCAGGAGCGGCCGCGATCGAGAGAAGTGCTCCCAGCAGAACGGTCGCCGATGACCAGCGCGAGAAGGTTGTCATGCGGCAAAATATGTGAGCCGGTACGCGTACACGCTATACCGAGCCAATCCGCTTCAGTGCGATTCATGGCAATCGTACAACGCCTCTACGCCATCATCGTCTTGGCCCCGGAATCGACTTCAGGAATGGCCGGAATTGTTGGAGCCTGCCGAGCGGTGAGTATCCCCTGCGCTTCGTAGAGGGGGCGTAACGCCTTGCGCACCATCGGCAGTCTAGACCTGAACCAGAGGCCGCCCGCGATGCAGGCGGCGCCTCCAAGTGTCACCGTGTGCGCCGCGCCGATCCTGTCAGCGACAACACCGGCGACCAGACTCCCTATCGGCGCCGTTCCAAGGAAGGCCATGGTGTAGAACGCCATCACTCGGCCGCGCAGTTGCTCCTCGACGATCGTCTGCACGATCGCGGTGAGCCTGTACACCAGCCAGCTGGTCGCGATACGCGTGATCCAGGTGCCAATAAGCGAGACGCCCTGGCCACTGAAAAAAGCCGGTAGTTACGATGTCTGAGTGCGCGAGTGATCTGCATTGTTAGTTGCTGCACGAAAGCAAACAGAAGCCCGCGGGTCCATTACTCCCGTGCGGACTTGCTCTGCATGGGCACTGGTAGCACGGTTATTGCCCCCCGACCACTGTTGAGGAACGACGAAACCAAAATCAAGAACAAACTCGAAACCAACCTCGAAAATGAAGACAATGATACGCGGGACTAAGGGAATGGCTATGGCCGTCGCGCTCAGTACCGCGGCGGCACTTGGCGCGTGCGCCAAGAAGGCGGATACGGGCGCTGATACCACCGCCATGGCAACCGCCGGTGACACGTCGATGAACGCCGGGACGATGAACAACATGAACAACGCCGACGCCAACAACGGCATGATGGCCGGCAGCCAGACCTGGACCGATGCGGACATCTTTGCGATGGTCGGTGCTGTCAACCGGGGTGAGGTCACGGAAGGTAGCATGGCCGTGACCAAGGCAACCAATCCGACGGTCAGGGCTTTTGCCAAGGACATGGTCGCCGCGCACACGACGTTGATGAACGAGGGCCAGGCGCTCGCCAAGCGGCTCAACATCACGCCTTCGGCATCGGCCGACACTTCCATCGTCGCGATGAACAAGTCGATGGCATCGATGGTCGGCAGCACGCCCAAGGGGATGGCCTTTGACACCGCCTACGTCAATAGTCAGGTCGAGGGTCACACCATGGCGCTCAACCTGATCAAAACCGCGGAGGGGCGCGCGCAAAACGCCCAGCTCAAGACGATGCTGACCACCGCGGAGCCAATCATCCAGAAGCACTTGGACCGAGCCAAGGACATCCAGGGGCAGATGAAGTAAACGCTTCCCCCGGTAGCCCCAGGGGACGTGATATTGATCGGGTGTACCTGGACGGAGTGCAGCAGCGAACCCGTACGCTGCTGCACCGCCTGATTGAAGCAATGAACTCGACGAAGACGACGGATGTGCAGTACTACATCCAGCGGACCGCACCGGTCATCCTTCGCGAGCTCGACCGCGCTACCGCGCTCAGGAAGTCTCTCTGAGCGCGGTGCGCGGTGTTCTTTTTGATATGGATGGAACGCTCGTGGATAGCAACGACGCCCACTCGCGCGCGTGGGTAGACGCGTTCCGCGAGGCGGGCTTCGATGTGCCGTTCCAGCGCATACGCGAATTGGTCGGAATGGGCGGCGACAAGATAGTCCCCATCATCACCGGATTTGATACCAATAGTGACGAGGCCCACGCACTGGGCGAGCGTAACGGTGCGATCTTCATGCAACACTACTTGCCGCAAGTGAAGCCGTTCCCCAAGGTGCGCGAGCTCTTCGAGCACGTGCGCGATCGCGGCCTGGCCCGCTACATCGCTACCTCCGCCAAGCAGGAGGAGCTCAAGGCTCTCCTCCAGATCGCCAACGTCGCTGATCTGGTGAGTGGAGAGGCGTCTAAAAAGGACGCCGAACACTCAAAACCGGACCCGGACATTATCGATGCCGCGATAAAAAAGAGCGGCATGGGGCCGGATAGCCTGGTCATGGTGGGCGACACGCCGTACGATCTGGAGGCAGCGAGTCGAGCCAAGATGCGCAGCATCGCGTTCAGATGCGGCGGGTGGTGGCCGGATGATAAGCTCTCCGGCGCGACGCAGATCTACGATGGTCCCTGGGATATGCTGGACAATTACGCGTCATTCGAACGAGTGTTCGAACAGAATTGATGTCGCTCGTTTGCTGTAGCCGCCAGCCTGTGCCCGGTTTGTGCAAAGGTTAGAATTCGTGCGAATCGGAATTCACGGCCATACAGGGTCACACAGGGGGCGGCTTGGACACATTCTTGGGTAGAGCGCTGACGGATCCGGCGACGGGTCTGCCGAACATCCCCTATTTCTGCATGATTCAGAACTGGGAGGAGCGCAAGGCTCGCAGGCGGAAGACGCTCGTCCGCGTTGTTCGCCTCCACGTTACCGGCGGTGGCGAGGGGGCTCGGCGCGCACTCCTCTGGCGCTTGTGCCAGGAGCTCCGGACGTCCGACCTCGTTGCCTCCGAGGGGAGGGACGACTACCGCATCCTGCTGTCATCGCCCGATGCCGAAAATTCCGGCGCGATCGCTGAGCGTGTGGCGGGTCTATCGGAACCGCTCAACGACGCGCACCCGAGCGACGAAGCGCCCATCCATATCACGACCGAAATCGAGCCCCCCACGGAGCATCTGGACGAGAAGGGGCCGTGTGATCCGTGCGAGGAGCACGAGCTCATTCGGCACGAGGCACACCGCAGCGCCACTTTGAATACTCCGTCTTCTGCCGGGCTCGGCCCGCACGACGAATAATCATGCGGACTACGACTACTACTACTTCACTCGCGGTCCTGGTCGCCGCTTTGGGCGTCGCGGTCGTTCCACATGGCGACGCTGGTGCCCAGGCAAAGTCATCCAGCCAGGGCGAAACAACCGGTAGCTTCATCATGCGGCAGGGGGCCGACACTGTCGCTGTGGAGAATTTCGAGCGATCTCGGAATCGGCTGCACGGCGTCATCCAGACTCGCGGCGGCGGAAAGGGCGAGTATACCGCGACAGTCACCCCGAACGAGCTGATTTCCAGGCTCGAAATCATCGCGACATCGGTCAACGGACAGAACACGTCGCGCGGAGTGCTCACCTTCGTCGGCGACACCGTGATCGCCGAGGCTGGACCAGGCAAGGTGCAGCGGGTCACCACCCAGCGGGGCGCGGAGGCGTGGATCAACCCGTCGTTCGCCTTCGCGGAGCTGCTGGTGCGGCACGCCAGGACGGTCGGCGGAAACGTGGTGCAGATCCCGCTATTCACTGCGCAGGGCGGGCGCACCATTCCCGCTACGGTGACCAAGCTGGGCGGCGACTCGCTCGCGATCACCGCCGCGGATGTGGTGCTACGCGTCCACGTGGACGCGAGTGGGCGGCTGTTGAGCGGAGCGGTGCCAGCGCAAGGTGTCGTTGTTACCAGGGTCGAATCCGGCGCTACGGGAAATCGGCCACAGCTGTCCAAGCCGGACTATTCCGCGCCCGCCAACGCGCCGTATACGAGTGAAGAAGTACGAGTGCCATCGCCTGGTGGCTTCACGCTCGTAGGGACGCTCACACTTCCCAAAACGCAGTCCGGCCCGGTGCCGGCTGTTGTCATGATCACCGGGTCGGGACCAAACGATCGGGATGAATCCATCACCGGAGTTACCGGATATCGTCCCTTCAGACAGATCGCCGACACACTTGGCCGCCGCGGCATCGCCGTGCTGAGATTGGACGACCGGGGTTTCGGGGCGTCCAGCGGAGACCCGTCGCAGGCGACAACCGCCAATCTTGCCGACGATACTCGTGCGGCGCTCGCCTATCTCAGGGGCCGGCGCGACATCGATTCGCGCCGGCTCTTTTTGATCGGGCACAGCGAGGGCGGAATAATTGCGCCGTTGGTGGCATGGACCGATCCGTCGCTCAAAGGAATAGTCCTGCTCGCCGGCGCGGCGCGACCGGGGATGGACATCATGCGCGCACAGAACCGCTACAACATCCAGACTGACACGGCCATACCAGCGGCCAAACGTGACTCGGCAATGAAGGCGCGTGAGGTGATGCTCAATGCCGCTGTCTCGTCACAGCCGTGGACGCGCTACTTCGCGACGTACGACCCGGCCACGACAGCGCGAAAGGTGCGTACGCCGGTGTTGATCCTGCAGGGTGGCAATGATCGTCAGGTCTCGCCCGATCAGGCGGAGATGCTCGAAGCGACGTTCCGCTCGGGTGGCAACAAGGACGTCACTACGCGCGTCTTCCCCGGCCTGAATCACCTGTTCCTTACCGATGCCTCGGGCAGTTGGTCAGGCTACGCGTCGCTCCCTTCCAAGCAAGTCGGCCCCGACGTACTCGGCGCTATCGCCGACTGGATCGCCACACGGTCGATGTAGCAACGATGTAGCAACGATGTAGCAATGATGTAGCGCCAGAGCAGGGCACGATCCGGCTTACCGGCTCGCCTTCACCGCCCGCAGCATGAAGGCGTAACCGAACGCCACTTCCTTCAGCTTGTCGTACCGCCCGGACGCCCCACCATGCCCGGCACCCATGTTCGTCTTGAGCAATAGCGTGTTGTCGCCGGTCTTCATCGCGCGCAGCTTTGCCGCGAACTTCGCTCCTTCCCAGTATGGGACCTGACTGTCGTTGAGTGAGATCTCGATGAGCATGGCCGGATAACGCTGCGCCTTCACGTTGTCGTAGGGCGAGTACCGCATCATGTAGTCGAACGCACTCTTCTCGTTCGGATTGCCCCACTCGAGGTACTCGCTCGTGGTGAGCGGGAGCGACGCGTCCAGCATGGTGTTCATCACATCCACGAACGGCACCTGGGCCACGGCGGCCTTGAACAGATCGGGGCGCATATTCACCACCGCACCCATGAGCAGTCCGCCTGCTGAGCCGCCCTGGATGACGAGACGGTCGCTGGACGTGAACCTGTCGCTCACCATGCTCTGCGCGACGTCGATGAAGTCGGTAAAGGTATTCATCTTCTGCATCATGCGTCCGCCATCGCGCCAGTCCTCGCCCAACTCGCCGCCGCCGCGGATGCTCGCCAGCGCGAAGATCATCCCGCGATCAAGCAGGCTCACGCGCGGCGAGGAGAAGCTGGGCGATATCGATGCCCCGTATGAACCATATGCGTACAGAAGCATCGGGGCTGAGCCGTCCAGCTTCGTGCCGCGTTTGAAGACAAGCGCGACCGGCACTCTTACGCCATCACGCGCGGTCACCCATACCCTGCGCGCTTCGTACCGCGCTGGATCATATCCGGGCACGTCCTGCTGCTTGAGCAGCGTGCGCTTGCGAGCGCCCATGTCGTACTCGAACGTGGACGTCGGAGACACGAGTGAGTTGTATACGAACTGGATCGTGTCGGTGTTGTACTCGCGATTGGTGCCGAGTTGAAGTGTGTAGACCGGCTCAGGTGTGTCGATGCGGTGCGATGCTCCGCTCTGCTTGTCGATCACACGGAGATACTCCAGTCCGTTCTCCCGTTCCGACACCACCATGTGCCTGGCGAAGAAGCTGACGTTTTCCAGCTTCACGCCGGCCGATGCCGGGATGACTTCCTTCCAGTTCTTCTCATCGGGCGTCGCGATCGGCGCGGAAACCAGGCGGAAGTCCTTTGCGCCCTTATTGGTCCTGATGTACAACCGTCCCGCGTCGTAGTCGACCGAGTACTCGTGGCCCTGGGACCGCGGGATGACGACGGTGAGTGGCGCATTCAGGTTGTCGGTTGGGAGATAGCGCGTATCGCCCATGGTCTTGGCCGACGAAGCGAGAAAGATCATCTTTCCGTCGAGCGAGCGGTACGCTTCAACGTCGAAGATGTCGTCCTTCTCGTCGTACAGAAGTGTGCTCGCATCGGAGCCCTCGGAGCCCTCGGAGCCCACCGTATGGCGCCAGAACTTGTCCGAGCGCTTGGTAACGGCATCTTCCGTCGTGAGGAAGAGCGTACGGTTGTCGGGCGCCCACACCACCGAGCCGACGCGTGCGACCATGTCGGGGAGCATCTTTCCGGTGCGCAGGTCCTTCACGTGCAGCGCGTACTGCCTGTAACCCGTCGTGTCGGCGGTGAATGCCAGCAGGTTGCCGTCGTCGCTCACTCTGTACGCGCCGAGCGCAAAGAAGCTGTGTCCTTTCGCGAGCTCGTTCTGGTCCAGCGTGATCTGCTCCACGTCGCTGCCGGCTTTTTTGCGCGCGTAGATGGGATACTGCTTTCCTTGCTCGGTGCGAGTGTAGTACAGATAGCTGTCCGCGCGATACGGAGCGCTCACGTCCGTTTGCTTGATGCGGCCGAGCATCTCGTCGTACAGCGTCTTCTGCAGCGCCTCTGTGGGTCGCATGTCGGCCGTGGTGTAGCCGTTCTCCGACTCGAGATACGTCGTGACCGCCGGATCACCGCGGTCGCGCAGCCAGAAGTAGTCGTCGGAGCGCGTGTAGCCGTGAATGTGGGTGACGTGCGGACGCCTGGCCGCAACCGGCGGTTTGGCGCTGTCCTGGCTCTGGGCACCGCTAATCGCTGGATGCAATGTCATTAATGTCATTA
>JBBSHV010000039.1:0-15081 GCA_038232435.1 Gemmatimonadales bacterium
CGGCCGCGCTGGAGTGGGAGCCTGTTCATGGTTCCGTCGATGCCTAGGGCGAGACACAGCTTTCCGGGGCCGTTGGTGAGGTCCCGGTCGCGCCTGACCTTGGGGCGGCGATCACGCATCAGCGGGATGCCTTCCAGCGGCTCCACCGCCCGGACGAGTACGGCGCTAGGTAGGCCAGCGGTGCGTGTAACGGCGTTGAAGCACCAATACATGCCGTAGATGAAGTAGACATACGCGATGCCCGGAGCGCCGTACAGCGGCGCCGTGCGCGCGGTCTGACCGGCGACCGCGTGACACGCCGCGTCGTGCTCGCCTAGATACGCCTCCGTTTCCACGATAATGCCGCTGGTGGCTCCATCATTCGTGGTACACTGGAGCACCATGCCCAGCATCTCGCGTGCGACCAGCTCGGTCTCACGCGCGTAAAAGCTGGCTGGGACGATTCTGCCGGGTCTGGCACCGTTGAGCGTGGCATTGTTGAGTGCGGCATTGTTGGCCATGCTTATAACGGAAGCATTCGCCGCGCCACGTCGGGCAGGTGTACAAAAAGGCGAAGGCGCCGATGAGCATTAAAGTCTCATCGGCACCTTCGGTGACTACACGGCGTGCAGCGTCGCTTGCGGCAACCACTCCACCGTTTATTCCGCCACCTTTTTCCTTGGAGCGGTCTTCTTCCGAGCTGTGGTCTTAGCGGCTGGAGCCGGCTGCTCGGACCGGGCGGCCTGGTCCGTCGTAGCCGCGGATGCGGACTTGCTCGCGGTCTTCTTCGCGGCCGCAGTCTTCCGTGGTGGGCGCGTAGACTTCGCCGCTGTTGTAGCAGCGGCTGGCTCTGAGGTTGGCTGCGGCGTTACGCGTGCGGGCTGCTCCCGCTCCTGCTCTTCCCGGAGTTCTGGGACCTCGTGCGCGCGCTGCGGCTCGGCTGCCTTGTGCTGTTGGATCGGTGGCGCACTTGGAGCAGGTCGCTCCACGGGAGTGGAAGCTGCTGGCGCTGCTGGCATTGTCTGAGCCACTGCGGGCGTCGATGTATCGAAGTCGACCACACCGACGGAGAGCAGGTCCAGCGTGAACGGGGCCTTGGCCGCTTGTGCACGGCCACCGCGTGGCGGCGCGGTGCGCTGGCCCATTCCACGCGGCGGCGGCGGGGCCGTTGCGCGTGGGGATAGTATAGCGTTGGCTGTTTCGGCCGCCCCCAACTGCTCCGCGATCGGAGCGGCTGCAACGGCCGAGCTCACCTCGTAATCGTTGCCGCGGCGCCGGAGGTCGATTACATCGGCGTCGTGCGCGTCCATGAGGATGCGGTTGAAGTTGCGCTCGCTCAAGCTCTCGCTATCGCGACCGAGGATCTCGCGTGCGACGCGACGCACCTCGCTGGCGCGGGCGGGAACTCCGCCAGCCGTCGCCTGGTTGACGGCATCGCGCATAAGATTGAACGCATCGTCGCGGGTGAGGCGCATTCCACCGACACCGATGGCAGAGGCGTCCGCGGTACTCTCCACAGCACTTCCCGCCGCATTCCCAGCGGCACTCTCCGCTGCGACTGCCTCGGCGACGGGTGCACTGCCGCGCGGTTCGGCGCCCGACAGTCCGGGTTCAGTCGCTTCGGGCAGTGTTGCTGTGACGAACTGGGCAGCTGGTGGCGGCGGCAGCTCGGCGTCGGACAATTGCTCCGCCGTAGGACCGCTTGGCAGCTCTGTCGCGGGCGTCGCCTCTGTCGCGGCCGTCGCCTCGGCGCGTGGACGACGCTCCTCGCGATCGCGGCCACGGCCGCGTCCACGACGCCCGCGATCACGGTACTCGCGTGGTTCTGGAGCAGCTTCTGACGCAGCGCCTGACGCAGCGCCGATAGCCACATCGTCGTCGATCACCGCGCCGGACTCGCCGGTCGCCATGTCACTGGAAACGGCTGGCGAGGACGACGGAGATGCTGCCGAGGATGAAGCGGCGGACCTGGCCAGATCTACTTCGAGCTGGCCGTTCTCCATCTTCTGCGCGCTCAAGATGCCCCGATGTGAGGCTTCCTGGACGAAGCGCGTGAACTTGGACATGCCCAGGTTCTTTTCGTCGAAGGAGCTATCGATCTGCTGCATGACCTGCTTCAGGCGGTCGGCGCGCATGACGTCGCCGTTGCGCTTCATGCGCAGAACAGCCTCGCCCGCGAGCTCCCAGGGATCCCACCTTGGGACTTCTTCCTCGCGCGCGTTGACGAGACCGGCGAGCGCGTTGTAGCTGTAGTACTCGTCGCAGTTCTGAACCAGCAGGTCGCTGGACGATTCGCGGATACCGACGCCGATGACGTACTTGCCGTATTCCTTGAGCTTGATGACTAGGCTGGAGAAATCGCTGTCGCCGCTCAGAAGGATGAACGTGCCGATCTCGGGACGCGTGAAGACGAGCTCGAGCGCGTCGATTGCGAGGCGAATATCGGTGGCGTTCTTCTTGGACGAGCCGTACGCTGGGGCGAAGATCAGGTCGATGGACGATTCCGCCAGCGGTACGATGTACTGCGGGTAGCGTCGCCAGTCGGCGTATGCACGTTGGACGGAGACCTTGCCCTTTACAATGTCCGAGGAGAGTAAGTTGCGCAGTTCGGCGTTGAGGTCCGAGCGCACGCCCATCGTGACGTTATCAAAGTCGATGAGGAGGGCGGCGTTGGGCGCGTGGAACGGCATTGCGGAGCCGGAGCTGAGTGCGGCCGAGCTTAGAGCGGCGGCCTGCGGGCCGCGGTGAACCGGTGCGACGGGCCCGCGTGGGGGCACCGGAAGCCGGTTGTGACGTGGTGGCATTCCTTTCGGTTGTGAGTTTTCCAGCGGCGCGACTTCAGGTGCAGATGCCGCATCAGATGCGTAAGCAAAAGATCCTCGAAGTCGCGCAATCCGGTGTAATTTACTCCGCCATGCCGTCTAAGCAACTGCGCTTCCGAACACGACTGTTCGCCATCCTGTCGCTGTTCGCTCTGGTGCCTGCTGCTTTGGTGACGGTTTTATGGGGCGTGACGGTTGGGAGCGCTCTCCCTCTAGTAACAGGACGAGCGGGATGGGATAGCGTTGCGGCGACAGGGCGGCGCGCCATCGCGGCGGCCGACAGCGCGCCGCTCACACGGTCGCAGCGCGCCCTGTTTCGGGCGCACGAGCGCGAGCTGACCGCGTCCCTGGAACAGGCTGAGCGTTTCAACTATCTGGTGCGGCGCGGGGCCGAGGCGGTCCTGCTCTCCTCGATCGTTGCGCTGGCCGCGATCGGTTTTGGCGCGTCACGCGTGGCCGGGCATCTTAGCAGGCAATTGAGCCGGCCCATCGATGAGCTGGTGGCGTGGACCGAGATGATTCGCCGCGGCGAGACACTGCCGCCCGCTCCGAATCGGCGGGGGGCACCGGAGTTCGAGATTCTACGACAGCGGCTCCGGATGGCCGCCGTGGCACTCGATCTGGGGCGCCAGAGAGCGGTGGAAGCCGAGCGGCTGCGCGCCTTTCGAGAGAGTGCACGACAGGTGGCGCACGAACTGAAAAATCCGCTCACCCCAATACGGTTTGCCATCGATCGGCTGCGGCGCGGCACACCGCCGGAGCTGAGCGAAACGCTGGAAGTTCTGGCGACGGAGACCGAGCGGTTGGAGCGAACAGCACGGAGTTTCGCACAATTTGGACGACTTCCGGAGGGTCCGCCTTCGGAAGTCGATGTGGGAGAGATGGTGCGCTACGCAGCGACCACGACGGTTCCACAGACGATGAAGCTCCGGCTAGAAGTAGCCGAGGGTCTGCCGATGATCCTGGGGTTCCACGACGCGCTCGCGGGCGCCGTTGCAAATGTGTTGCTCAACGCTGTGGACGCGTGCAATGGGTGCGGAACAGTGTCGGTCAGCGTGAGCGAGACGACATTACAGCAGCAGGCGGCGGTGCGTATCGTCGTAGCGGACGACGGCCCGGGAATTCCCACGACTCAGTTGCAACGAATCTGGGAGCCATATGTGACGAATAAAGCGGGCGGGACCGGACTCGGGCTCGCAATCGCGCGACAGGCGATCTGGGCACACGACGGTGTAGTTGCCGCCGAGAGCCAGCCGGGCACGGGCACACAGATACAGTTTGTTCTTCCGGTGAACGCCGGAGCATCTTTAGGGGAGGAAATGTGAGCTACAGTGACATGATAGGGGTGATCACCATAACAGCTGCCATAATTTGCGTCATCATAGCGCTGCCGCTCTCGATCGGCTTGATGAGGCGGATGAATCGCAGTGACGCACGCCCCGCTCTGCCAGCGGGGGACATCGCTGCTCGGCTGGAGCGCATGGAACAAGGGATGGAGGCAATTGCCACCGAAGTCGAGCGAATCTCTGAGGGTCAGCGCTTCACAACGAAAATGCTGAGCTCGCGCGCTGATTCCAATGAGCGCATAGCACCATCCACGACGTAGAGCACCGGAGCAATCGATATGAGCCCAGAGATAGTAGTTCCCGTCAGCGGGATATTCATGATCATCGCGCTCTCACTCGGCGTACCGCTGGTGCGGAGCTACACGAGACGCATGGAAGCAAAGCCGCACGGTGGCGCGCTTCCGAGCGGCGAAGTGATTACTCGCCTCGACCGGATCGAGCAGGCAATCGAAGCGATGGCCACGGAGGTGGAGCGCATCGCGGAGGGGCAGCGATTCACCACCAAGCTGCTCTCCTCCGACAATCGTTCGGTGTCCGCGCCGCAGAGTATCGCCGCAGCCGCGGCCCCGTCCGGCCGTGAGGAGCCCACGCGGGCAGCAGAGGGCACGGTACTCGTGCCAGCCGCACGCCGCTAACCAGAAATCGTAATATGAGCCCATTGTTCATACCAATCGGCGCGTTCATAATGGTTCTGGGGGTCGTTATTGGCGGCCCGTTGGCCAAAGCATACGCGCGCAAGATTGAGTCGCAGCCGCACGATTCACTGCCGAGCAGCGAGGTGCTCGCACGGTTAAACCGGATCGAGCAGGCGGTGGAGGCTATCGCGACAGAAGTTGAGCGCATCGCAGAAGGCCAACGCTTCACGACGAAGCTGCTGTCAAAGGATATCGGCAAGTCGGTTCCGGCGCCGATCATGCCGGCCGTATCCGCACCGATACCCGCGCCTGCTCCGACGTACCAGCCAGCACCGGAAGGAACGATACTCACCGAAGCCGCGCGACGTCCGTAAGCGCTATTGCCTAGCGTTCTCATCGTCGACGACGAACCGAATATTCGCCGCATGGTCGGTGCGTTGTTGCGCGCCGAAGAGTATGAGGTACGCGAGGCAGCGGATGGTATGGCGGCGGTACGCTGCGTGGAGGAGGAACAGCCGGACGTAGCGCTGATTGATCTGATGATGCCGGGTCAGTTGGACGGCATCGGGACACTGTCGAAGATTCGTGAGCGCTGGTCCGATCTTCCGGTTGTGATGATGAGTGGCCGCGCATCGCTCGGCGACGCGGTGCGCGCGACCAAGCTCGGCGCCGTGAACTTTCTGGAGAAACCGCTCACGCCGGAAAGCGTATTGCTCGCGCTCAGCTCCGCGCTGGAGCTGCGTCAGACGCGGCGGGTGGCGCGCGCGTTGCGCGCGGAGTTGGGCCTCACTGGCGACATGGTCGGGACGAGCGGCGCGATGGATCGGGTTCGCGAGTTGATTGGACGGGTTGCGCCGTCTGACGCGCGGGTGCTCATCAGCGGGGAGTCTGGGACGGGGAAAGAGCTTGTCGCAGCGGCGATCCATGAGCACAGCCCCAGGCGCGACAGGCCGCTTGTGCGCGTGAACTGTGCGGCCATTCCGCGTGACCTGGTCGAGAGCGAGATGTTCGGACATGAGAAGGGGTCGTTCACAGGCGCGGCGGAGCGACGCATCGGTCGTTTCGAGCTCGCGGATACAGGGACGCTCTTCTTGGACGAGATCGGTGACCTGAGCATGGAGGCGCAGGCCAAGCTGCTGCGCGCGATCGAGGCAAAGGAGATCCAGCGCGTCGGCGGCAACAAGACAATTCGCATTGATGTGAGGATCGTTGCCGCCACAAACCGGGATCTGGGCCAGGCGGTAAAGAACGGGACGTTTCGCGAGGATCTGTACTTTCGGCTCAACGTCATACCAGTGCTGCTGCCGCCGTTGCGCGAACGCGGCGAAGATGTAGTCGAACTGGTGCGGCACTTCTCCGCGCTGCAGCATCAGCGAACGGGGCGCCCGGTGCTACAGTGGTCTGATGGCGCGCTTGCGCTCATGCGCAAGTATCCGTGGCCTGGAAACGTTCGTGAGCTCGCGAACATCGTGGAGCGGATCGCTATTCTGAGTGGCGACGCGCGAGTGAGCTCCGGCGATTTGAGCGCGGTATTACCGTCCGCTGGCATGACGGCAGAGAGGCCGGCGGGCACCGATCGTGGTGAGCGCAGTCTCACCGAGGCGCTGGACGACGCGGAGCGCGTGCTCATCAGTGAAGCGCTCGCGTGGGCTTCGGGCAACGTTACGGAGGCAGCACGGCGGCTCAAGACCGATCGTGCGAATCTGTACAGGCGCATGAAGCGGCTGGGGATGGCGGGAGGCGCGTCATGACTTTTGTGCTCGCAGCTCTCGCGGTGACGTTCGCGCTGGCGTATGACGCGGGCGCGCAGCAAGCGCCGCATTCGCGAGAGCGTACGTCCAGGGATAGCGTACAGGGATCTGTACATACGGTCGTACAGGTCCCTGTACACAGTCGGCTATCATCTGACACGATCGCGACACCGGGAGCAGCACGAGATAGCGCCGCGGGCGATACGCTCGGCACCATCATCGGCGACTCGATCGTGCTCGGCGCTCCTGATCGCGTCCTTCACGCGGGGCTGAGTCTCACCTCCGGCAAGACCTACAACCGCGTGGAGGGGTTCCCGATCCTGGTTGGCCCGTCGCTGACCCTTGCGACGCCTTTAATAGCTGTGGGCGCGGCGGCTTACGGGATCATCAGAACCGGCGACGGATGGCGGCTGGATGAGCCGCACTCGGGTCACGACGTACGTTTGGCGACGCGCTTTGGGCCGGACAAGTCGCTCGGGATCAGCGGCTCGCTGTACGACGTTGTCGCGCCACTTGAACGGTGGCAGTTGAGCGAGCCGGAAGAAGGGCTCGCATCTTTCCTGCTTCGGCGCGACTTCCTGGACTACTACGGACGACACGGGGCGCGAGCTGAAGCTTCGTGGATCGTGAACGAGAAGGCAGCCATCAACTTCGGCTACGGTAGCGAGCGCTGGTCGTCACGCGAGGCGCAGAATCCGTTCACTCTTTTCCGTGCGGACGGTCACTGGCGCCCAAATCCGCGGGTGGACGAGGGCGTGATTCACCTCGCGACGGTTGACGCCAGTTTCGATACGCGAAATGATGTCACGGATCCTTCAGGCGGTTGGTTTCTGCGGGGTACGTACGAGTACGGCGCCAGTTCGTCGCTGACGCGGGCGCCGAGGGTGCAACAGCCGGAGCAACTGAGCATCACACCTGCTGCCATCGATCGAGATGTGAGGTATGGCCGGATTTTTCTGGACCTACGCCGGTACAATCGGGTGTCGCCCAAGACGCAGGTGAACGGGCGGGTTGTAACGGGTGGCTGGGTGCATGGAGATGAGCTTCCGCTTGAGCGCAAACTGTCGGTAGGCGGACCGGGGACGATTCCCGGCTACGATTTTCGCGATCGCACCAGCGACGTGGATGTACTTCAGTGCACCGCGGCGGGAGTGGCGCCGGCGCGCAATCCGGTGTTGTGCGATCGCGTAGTGCTCGGCCAGCTCGAGATCAGGACGGACCTTGCGTCGCGTCCGTTCGAGCTGTTCAACGTTCCCGCGTTGCGCCTCAGGCGTGTTGGATTCACCGCGCGGCCCGTTGGCGTTCTGTTTGTTGATGCAGGACGCGGCTGGCGCACAACACAACCATGGCCGGCGCGGTACAAGAGCGACGTGGGCGCGGGATTGGATCTGGGGCTGCTCGGCTTCTATGTGGCCAAGGCGATCACGGATTGGGGCGAACCGGCGAACTTTCTCGTTCGGATCAGGCGCAGGTTCTAAGCGTGCGGTGGTTCGCGCTTACACTCGTTGCACTCGCATTTCCCGTATCAGCGCAAGCGCAGTCGGGACGTGTCCAGCTGGTGCTGCCACCGCGGAGCGAGCTCTCGACAGCGCCGCCGAGTGTGCGGAGTGTGGACGTGCTGGTATCGGGTCGCACGGCCGAGCTGGTGCGAAACGGGTTCCCTGCCCGGCTGCATTACAAGCTGGAGCGATGGGCGGCTGGAACGTTCGTGAACGACGTCAAGGCAACGGCGGAGTGGGAAGTGATCGTGCAATACGATGCACTCGCCAAGACGTACCGCGTAGTGCGCGCAACGCCGACAAGCGCAGCGGTGATCGGTCAATACGAGACGATCAATGCGGCGGACGGAAGGCTGGCGGAACCATATGTCACGCCGATCTCGCCACCTCGGCGCGGCGAGAAGAGCTACTACTCGCTATCGCTGGAAGTGGAAGCAATGTCGCTGAGCGATCTGGATGAAGTGCAGCGCTGGTTGCGAGGAGAGCTGCGGCCGGCGGTCCGTGGCCGGCGGAATCCCGGAACGGCGGCCAGCTCGGGAGTAAGGACACTGTTTGTGCGGATTCTGGGCGGTGAGCGCGTGATGTACGAGACGACCACGCGCGTGTTCAGGCCGTAGCCGGGTTCTATTCAGGCCGTAGCCGGCCTCGCTGTCGCGACGACCAAGTCCATGACGTTGGTTCCCGTTGCACCCGTGATCACCAGGCCGCCAACGGCATTCCAGAAATTATAGGCATTATTGTTAGCAAGCGCGGCCAGGGCGCCCACATTCAGGTCACGGGCGCGAGCGAGCGTCGCGCCATCGGCGACCGCGCCGGCGGCATCGGTGGGACCATCGATGCCGTCCGTACCGACCGAGGCCACAACCACGTCGCGATGGCCATCCAACTCCAGTGCGGCGGCGAGCGCAAGCTCCTGATTGCGACCGCCGCGACCCGTGCCGGTCACGGTCACTGTCGTCTCTCCGCCGAAGATAAGCGCGACGGGTTTGCGTAGAGTATCGCACTCGTCGCGGACGGCTTTGGCGATAGCGCTGCCAACGTCGCGCGCCTCGCCTGTCATCTCAGTCGTTACAATTCGCGTTGCGTAACCCAGTTGCTCCGCGTGCGCGCGCGCTGCTTCCGCCGCTATCGCGTTACTACCGATGACGCGCGACCTCGCGCGGCTGAAGCGCATGTCGCCGGCCTTGGGCGACTCATCCGTGCCGCGATCCAGGTGCGCGCGGACTGCTGGCGGGACGGCATCCCGAATGCCACGTGTTTCCAGCACGCCCACTGCATCGGCAATCGTCGTTGGATCGGGAACGGTGAGACCGGAAGCGATCGTGGCCATGCAATCGCCGACAACGTCGGATAGCACCAGTGCCTCCAGTCGCGCAGGGAAGGCGAGCGTAGCTAGCCTGCCACCCTTGAGCCGGTCGATGTGTTTTCGCACACAGTTGAGCTCGTCGATGGTAGCTCCCGCACGGAGAAGCAATAGTGTTACCGCGCGGACGTCTCCGAGCGAGAGCCCTTCAGCCGGCAGCGTTATCAGCGCCGAAGCACCGCCGGAGATGAGGCACAGGAGAACGTCATCTGCAGAAAGGGATGCCACCATTTGGAAGAGCGATTCCGCCCCGCGAACACCTTCTTCCGTGGGTATGGGATGTCCGCCGTGGCACGCGACCATGGGCGCGCCGGAAATTGAGACCGGCGACGGCGCTATCACAACACCACGCTGGAGAAATGGACCGAGCGCGTCGACGGCAGCGGCGGTCATCGATGCCGCGGCCTTCCCCGCCGCGAAGAGCGACACGCGCGGCCCGAGCCGGTAATCAGTGAGCGCACGCTCCACCAGGAGAGCGGGATCAACAGCGGCAATCCCGGCTAGCGCACAGCGGACAGCGTCATAGCGATCCGCGACTGAGCGGGCCGCATCAACGTTCACGCGCTCGCGGCGTCTCTACGCGCGCGGTACGCAGCAGTATCATACACGGCTGGGTTGACGACGTTGGGAGCGCGCTCGCCACGCAGATGCGCGACAGCGTTGGTGGCGGCGATGGACGCCATACGGTCTCTCGTATCGCGAGTGGCGCTCGCGATGTGCGGCACGAGCAGCACGCTCCCAGACTTGTCCAACTCCGCCAGACCGGGCGTCATACGTGGCTCATCCTCGTACACGTCCAGCGCGGCGCCAGCGATTGTATGGCTCTGTAACGCCTGCACCAGCGCGGCCTCGTCCACTACCGGTCCACGCGCGACGTTGATCAAGTATGCGGTCGGCTTCATCAGCTTCAATTCGCGCTCCCCGATCATGTGATGCGTCTCGGGCGTGAGGAGCGGATGCAATGAAACGAAGTCGCTCTCGGAAAGAAGCTCATCGAGCGCGGCCGATCGCAAATGGCGCGGCGGATCGGCCGCATCCGTGTCTATCGCTGCCTGATTATGCGGGTCGTACGCGAGCACATCCATATCGAAGCCAACCGCGCGGCGAGCGACTGCGGCTCCGATTCGACCATAGCCGATGATACCCAGCACCTTTCGCCGCCCGCTGCCGCCAGGGCTGACATCCTCGCCGAGCAGGAGATTGGGTCCCCAGATCTTATAACGGCCGGCGACCATGTACCGGTGGGCCTCCGGGATTCGTCGCGCGATGCCCAAAAGGAGAGCCCAGGTCAGATCGGCGGTGGTGTCCGTGAGAACGCCGGGCGTGTTGCTCACGGGGATGCCAAGTTCCGTCGCCGCTTCGGCATCGATGTTGTTGAAACCGACAGCGTAATTGGCGACGCCCAGGAGTGTAGGATTGGCCCGCAGCACTTCACGGCCGATTGGCTCGGTAAGGAGCGAGAGCAACACATCGGCATTGCGCACACCCGCGATGACTGCCTGCGTGTCCAGCCCCTCTTCCTCGTCGGACTGCCCGATGGTGACGACAGCGCCAGCGTCGCGTAGAATGTCGAAGGCAACGTCCGGAAGGCGCCGGGTTACGAAGACCCGGCGCTCAGGCATACATGCGCTCCTCCTCCATGAACCGCGCGAAGCCCTCGCGATCGGTGGATGCCGTGCGAATGCGCTCGACGCCTTCCTTGAGTCGATCCAGGCTTGTCGCGATTGACAGACGGAGGAAGTGCTGGCCCTCAGTGCCGATCTTTCCGAAGGAGTTGCGATCCATCGTAGCGACACCATAGCTGTACAGCAAGAACATCTGAAACATCCCAGAGGGTGAAGTGCGCGCGCGCTTGTCTTCGGGCAACGCATTGAATGCATCCACGATTCCGAGTTGCTCGACAACTCCAGCAATATTGGGGAATACGTAGAACGCACCTTTTGGATTCTGGCAGCGCACGCCGGGAATGTCGTTCAGGGCGCCAACGACCCAATTACGACGGGACTCGAACTCTCCGACCATGCGTTGGACGTACGGCGCAGATTCCTCACTGACGAGTGCAACGCGGCCAGCTTCCTGGATGAAAGGCGGGACGCACGACACGGTGTTGATCGTCAGTTGCTTGAAGATGGCTGCTTCCTCCGCGGTCGGAAGGACGGCGTAGCCCAGTCGCCAGCCGGTCATGGCAAAGCCCTTGGAATGACCCGAAGCGATGATCGTTCGCTCCTCCATCCCCGGCTCGGCGGCGATGCTGTGGTGCACCTCACCGTCAAACACGCAGTGCTCATAGATCTCGTCCGCGTAGACGCGCACATCCTCCGGTGCGCGCTCGCGAATCACGCGCGCGATACCTTCGAGGTCACTCTTGGACAGCACACCGCCGGTTGGATTGGAGGGCGAGCAGATAAAGATGACTTTGGTTCGCGGCGTGATGAGCGCGGCAAGATCTTCGGGAGTGAACGTGAAGCCACTCTCCTCGCGCAGGTGCAGCGGGACCGGTTTCGCTCCCGAGTAAGTGATCCACGACTCGTAGATGGGGAAGCCGGGGCTTGGGTAAATCACCTCATCGCCAGGATTGGTATATACCTGAAGCGTGTAGCCGATGGGCGGCTTGCCGCCCGGAGTGACGACGACGCGATCAGGCGTGACATTGATACCGCGCGTTCGTTCGATGTGCTCGCAAATCGCATCGCGCAGACCAAGCGTGCCCTGCGGGTCAGTGTAGTGCGAGTTGCCGCGTCTTATCTCGGCGATGGCGGCTTCATTAATGTGCGGAGCGCTATCGAAGTCGGGCTCGCCAATGTTCAGCCGCACGACGTCCATTCCGCGGGCGGAGACGCGGGCGATGTCCTCGCCCACGCGAAAGGCGTTCTCGGTACCGAGGGTGGCGATCCGTGTCGCGAAAGAGATCATGCGAGAAAGATATCGGGGACGCGGCGTAGGGGCGACCGGCGGCCGCCCCTACGCCCCCTCGCGCTTCTTGACCAGACTCGGGGCAAAGGAGAGAATGACGAGGAGCACGCCGGCGATTGAGGCACGCAACAGCGCGGCCGATCGGGCACCCGCAACGCCGGAGAGTAGCGCGTCGGCGAAGTAGGTGTACACCGCCGTCCCTGGCAGGATGCCCAGCGCGGTGGCCCCGACGTACGTCTTCACGTCGACAGCGGCAAAGCCGGACGCGAAGTTGATTCCGTTGAACGGAACGAGCGGTAGCAGACGCAGGCGAAGCACGGCCGTGAAGCCGTGATCGTTGATGAGCCGGTCAACTGTTGAGGCGCGTGATCCGAGTGTTCGTCGCAAGGCATCCTTGCCCAGCACTCGCGCGAGCGTGTACGCGCCAAGTGAGCCGAGGGTAGCGCCGAGCCAATTGAGCAACGTGCCGTACGCAAAGCCGAATATCGCGCCTCCGGCGAGAGTCAGTGGCGTCCCGGGAAGGCCAAACGTGGTGGCGAGCGTGTAGATGAGCACGAAGAGCGGAGCGATGAACGACACTCCGCGCACGCGCTGAACAGCGGCGGCAAGCTCGTGCACGTCGGTATAGCGGAATGCGCCGAAGTGGCGGGCCAGCAGGAACGCCGCTCCAACGACGAGGACGAAGGCCACGATCTTGAGGTACGGGCGTGCGCGGGATGTGTCGTCGCTTTCCATTGTCAGAAACATACCCGTGCGCGTGGCAACCGGGGTGGCGCGTGGGACCGGTACGACGCTGGACACAGGACGCCGCGCTCACCTCCGCTCTTGCGTGATCGTTCATCGTCTCTCACCATACAGCATGTTCGATGATATCCTTCGCGCGCTCAAGGACCGTTTTCTTGAACCGATTGCTCGCGCGATGGGCCCGGTTCCCAGTCCCGACTGGATAACAGTTATCGCATTCGCGTTCGGCATCCTGGCGGCGTTCGCGGCGTCGCAACGGAACACGACCGCGGCGCTGGTACTGTGGCTTGCCAATCGCTTCTTCGACGGATTGGACGGCACCGCGGCGCGTGTTCACGGCCTGCAGAGCGACTTCGGCGGGTATCTGGACATCCTGCTCGACTTCGTTGTGTACGCCGCCGTCCCGATTGGCCTCGTGATCGCATATCCGTCCCGCAACGTTGCGCTCGCCGGGCTCGTGCTGATGGGGAGCTACTTTGTGAACGCGGCGTCGTGGATGTATCTGTCCGCGATTCTGGAGAAGCGTAGTGCTGGCGCAGCAACACGCGGCGAGCTCACAACAGTTACGATGCAGCCGGCCATAATAGCCGGAACGGAAACCGTGATCTTCTTCACGCTATTTCTGGTTTTCCCACGTCACCTGACGGGGCTGTTTGCGGCTATGGCGGCGCTGGTATGCGCGAACGTTATTCAGCGGCTCGTCTGGGCCAGGAAATTCCTTGCGTGAGTGTCGCCCAGGTAGGGTGAAACAACGAGTGGCCTTCATCTCGGAGCCTCTCCTTCTTTCGCCACCCTGTTAACAGCGTACTTTGAATGCTCCAGGCCAGACGAGGCAGTAGATGAACGGTGCAGCAGCACAGTACGACCTGATTGCGATCGGTGGCGGTACCGCCGGACTTGTCACCGCCGCGGGCGCGAGAGGCGTGGGTGCTCCTCGCGTGGCGCTGATCGAGCGTGATCGGCTGGGGGGCGAGTGTCTGTGGACGGGTTGTGTCCCAAGCAAGGCATTGATAGCGTGCGCGCGCGCTGCGCATGACATGCGCGACGCCGCGCGGTTCGGTGTTCACGCGGGCGACGTTTCGATCGACCCGGTCGCGGTATGGGCCTGGGTACGAAGCGCACGCGCACGCATAGAACCGCACGACAGCCCCGACCGGTTTCGTGCCTTGGGAGTGGAGGTAGTCAAGGCTGAAGCACGCTTCACCGGAGAGCGCACGTTACAAGTAGACGGCCGGAGCGTTACCGCAAAACGGGTAGTGGTCGCCACCGGGTCGCGCCCGGCGCTTCCGCCCATTGAAGGATTGCACGACGGCGGCTTCTACACCAATGAGACGCTGTTCGACATGCACGACTTGCCCAAGTCGCTGATCATTCTGGGCGGTGGTGCCATCGGACTGGAAATGGGTCAGGCATTCGCACGGCTGGGTACGGCGGTGACCATTGTGGAGGCGAGCCCGCAGCTTCTGGTGCACGAAGATCGGGAGTTGGCCGATCTACTGAGCGAGCGTCTGCGATCGGAAGGCATTGAATTCCTGCTCGGGTCCACAGCAGTCATGGTCGCGTATGGCTCCGGCACCGCCGGCGGATCTGGTGTCACACTGGAGCTGCGCTCGACCAAGGGCGAGATGTCGAGCGTCGGAGGAGACGCTCTGCTCGTTGCAACTGGGCGGAAGGCAAACGTCGAATCGCTCGACCTGGAACGCGGGTCGGTCGCAACGGACAAGAACGGCATTTCGGTATCATCGACACTCCGCACCAGTGCCGATGGTGTCTGGGCGGCTGGCGATGTGACGGGAACTCTGCGCTTCACGCATGTTGCGGAATACGAGGCACGTCTCGTGGTACGCAACGCGTTCTTCCCATTCGACGCAAAGGCTGATTACAGTAATGTACCGTGGGTAACGTTCACGGATCCAGAGCTGGCGCATCTCGGGCTCACGGAGGCTGAGGCACGCGACCGGTTCGGCTCCAAGGTGACAGTCTGGCGCATGCCATTTGACGATAACGATCGGGCCATCACGGACGGCAA
>JBBSHV010000040.1:0-15017 GCA_038232435.1 Gemmatimonadales bacterium
CCAGGATGATGGCCGCGGCAATTGTCCTTACTAACGTGTCCGCGGTCACATTGACGCTCTATAAGTAGCCCGATAAGTTCTCGCTCCGCACCCCATTATGTCAACAGCCACGCGGCGTCGCCGCTTCGTATCCGGCCCCCGATGCCGCACTATCCCGTTCGCCATCTTAGCCCTTGCACTGGGTGGTTGCGGCGGGTCCTCCACTCCTGAGCGCCGGACGCTGATCGATTCACGCGACAATTACGATCCGCGCTCGCTGGATCCCGCCCTTTCCACCGACGTGCCCACCGGACGCGCGGTCGCTTACGTCTTTGACGGGCTCACGCGCTTCACCGAGCGGGCCGAGCTGGCCCCGAACCTCGCGACGACGTGGGAGGTGAGCCCTGACGGCCTGATCTACACCTTCCACCTCAAGAGCGGGGTGCGCTTTCACGACGGCACACCCTTCACCGCGGCGGACGTCAAACACTCGTTCGAGCGAGTGCTCGACCCTGCCACTCCGGGGGGCCGCGGCTGGCCGCTGTACCCGATCAAGGGAGCCAAGGATTACGCCGCGGGGAAGCTCAAGTCCATCAGCGGTGTGGAGGTTCCGAACGATACAACCGTTCTGTTCACGCTGGCCGAGCCGTTCGCAATTTTCCCCAAGATGCTGGCGATGCCCGCGACGGGGATCGTGCCACACCGCACTCCTCCCGATTTCGGAGAGCACCCTGTTGGGACCGGTCCGTGGCGCTTTGTCGAGTGGCGGCACGACGACTATCTGCGCTTCGCGCGCAATGCCGACTACCACGGCGGTGCGCCATTGGCGGATTCCCTGGAGGCGCGCATAATTCCGGAGATGAGTACGGCCGAGGCTGAGTTCGAGGCCGGAAACGTGGACGTTCTGTGGGTTCCTGAGCAGGCGACGCCGGCGTGGGAGGAGAATGAAGAGACACGGCCGCTGCTTCAATCCGCGCCATCGCTCCGGCTCATCTACGCCGCCATGAACACGACGCACGGGCCGCTGCGCGACGTGAGGGTGCGGCGCGCCATCAACTACGCGATAGATACACGTGTGATTCTACGCCGGCTGATGGGTGGTCGCGGCACGGTCGCCGCGGGCGTGATACCGCCCTCGCTCGCCGGATTCGACTCCACACGCGCGCCGTATCCATACGATCCCGCCAAGGCGCGCGCGCTGCTCGCCGAAGCGGGATATCCAAACGGGGTGGACGTGGAGCTGTGGTCTTCACAGAGCGAGCAGTTTCCGCGGATTGCGCAGACAATTCAGGCATACCTCGCGCGCGCCAACATCCGCGTGAAGCTGGTCCAGCGCGATGCGTCGTCCATGCGCGAGGCCGCGCGCAAGGGGAACACCGATATCGCGCTGAAGGACTGGTACGCGGACTATCCGGACGCAGAAAACTTTTTGTATCCGCTGCTGCACAGCGCTAACGCTGGAGTCGGCGGGAACGTATCGTTCTACCACAATGCCACGTTCGACAGCGTGGTCAGCGCCTCGCGCCGGGAGCAGGACCCCGCCAAACGAGCCGCGCTGTACCGACAGGCGGATAGCATCGCGTTCGAGGACGCACCGATGATCTTTCTCTTCTTCTA
The DNA here is from genome assembly GCA_038232435.1 of Gemmatimonadales bacterium. Classification (GTDB taxonomy): domain Bacteria; phylum Gemmatimonadota; class Gemmatimonadetes; order Gemmatimonadales; family Gemmatimonadaceae; genus Fen-1247. Next base: position 1,597 of record JBBSHV010000040.1, read on the forward strand.
TAAGGAAGTGGATGCCGTGCAACCCTGGATCAAAGGATACGTCGTTCCGTCGATCTTCAACGGTCAGCGTTGGACGACTGTGTCCATCAAGCACGAAGCCAAAGCTGGCACCAAGTGAGTCCCAAGCGCGCAGTAGTATGCATCGGCGTGCAGGCATGATCAGCGCTGAATGATTTCCTTCATCGCGCGCCGCCTGGCGCTATCGATTCCGACACTGATCGGCGTTCTGGTGGTGACTTTCCTGCTGCTGTACGTCGCGCCGGGCGATCCGGTGCAGGAGATGGTCGGAGAGCGCGCGGACTCAGCCACGATCGCACGGTTGCGCAAGGATCTGCGTCTGGATGAGCCGGTCACTTCCCAGTTCACACACTATGCGGGCGGCATTCTCCGCGGCAACCTGGGCACCTCGTACATCACGCGTCGCCCGATCATTCAGGACGTGCTGGAGCGCTTTCCAAAAACACTGCTGCTGGCGGGCACGGCGATGCTCTTCGCGTCAATCACGGGAATCTTCATCGGCGTTCTCAGCGCGCAACATCCCAACGGCTGGTTTGACCGCCTGGCACTTGGCGCCGCGTACCTCGGCATTTCGTTCCCAGTGTACTGGGTCGGATTGCTTCTCATCCTGCTGTTCGCGGTGACGTTGCACTGGCTCCCTCCATCGGGATACGGAGGGTTGCGGCATCTCATCCTCCCCGCGCTTGCTCTGGGCACGCGTTCCGTTGCGTTCCTCGCCCGCGTGACGCGCTCGGCCATGCTGGACGTTCTGAATAGTGACTTCGTGCGTACCGCTCGCGCCAAAGGATTGCGTGAGCATGTGGTGGTGACACGTCATGCGCTGCGAAACGCACTCATCCCGGTGATAACTGTGCTGGGTCTGGACTTCGGCTACTATCTCACGGGAAGCATTCTTACCGAAACGATATTCAGTTGGCCCGGACTCGGCCGCTATGTGGTGAACGCGATCTCGCGGCGCGATCTCCCCGCGATCCAGGGGAGTGTTCTGTTCCTGAGCGTTGTCTTCGTGCTGGTAAATCTGCTGACAGATCTAGCCTACGCCAAGGCAGACAAACGCGTAGCACTGTAACAGTTGCAGTAGCATGACACCATTATGACTGAGAGGCAGAACATCTCCAGCGGTGGCCCATTTGAAGACATCATGGGCTACTCGCGAGCGGTACGGATCGGTCAATGTGTTTACGTCTCGGGGACAACCGCGATCCGCACTGATGGGAAGGTCGTCGGTGTCGGCGATGCGCACGCGCAGACACTTCAGGCACTCCGGACTATCGAGGCTGCGCTCACGAGCGCGGGCGCGTCACTCGCCGACGTGGTTCGCACCCGCATGTTCGTGACCGACATAGAGCAGTGGGAAGCGATCGGAAGGGCACACCGCGAAACCTTTGGCACCGTTCGCCCAGCAGCTACGATAGTCGAAATACAGCGACTCATCGATCCGGAGATGCTGATCGAGATCGAAGTCGACGCAGTCATTGGCGCCGGGAGAGCCTAGCCAGACGTTGTGGATACTGCTACTGGTGCTGGCACAGCAACTGGCACAGCAACTGGCACTGCTGCCGGTTCGGCGCGGTGCCATGTCTGGCTCATACCGCTGCCCATCGGTAGAGTGCGATATGCTCCGCTGCCCAATGCGGCCCTTCTCCACAAGCGCGCCAGGACGCGCCAGTAGCCGCCGCCCACACGCATCAGACGAAACGAGGACGCGCCCATGTCTGGCGTCCGATTGATCCACGAGATGGGAACCTCCGCCAACCTGTAACCCATCATCAGCGGCTGCATCCCTGTCTCGGCGTTGACCGCGAAGCCCGGTTCCTGGAGTTGCAGCTTATCGACTACTTCGCGGCGCATCAACTTGAGATTGTTCGTAACGTCGCGGAACCGGCGGCGTAACACGAGCTGTGCCAATGCATGGAAACCACGGTTGGCAACGATCTTCTGCACCGGATAGTTGAGCAAGATGCTATGACGCGAGAACCGGCTGCCGACAACGATGTCGTAGCCTTCAGCGGCCGCGTCGAACAGATCACGGACTTCTGGAAGTAGGTGCTGGAAGTCGCAGTCCATCGACAGAACGTACTGGCCAGTGGCGGCGCGATAGCCATCGGCGATCGCGCGTCCCACGCCGTTAGGCGGGGAGCGGAACACCGGGTGAATGCGCGGATCATCCGCGGCCAGCGCGCGAATCACATCGCGTGTGTTGTCTGTGCTGTTATCGTCGACCGGAATGATCTCGTACAGGTAGTCGTCGAAGAGCTGCCGCAGCCGCGTCACCAACGGGCCGATGTTCATCTCTTCATTGTGGCACGGTATCACGACCGAAACCGCGCCACGCAGCTGCTCGTGCGTGCAGAGCGACACGGCGGGACGTTCAACGATGCGTGGAGGCTTCTGCGCGTGCAGGACTATTCCGCCGGCCAGAGTGCGGACACCGGGCATGTTCTCCAGGACTATGGAGAGGTTGCGCAGCACCCAGATGAGCGGGCGCGTCAATGGCGCGTACACAAAGTCGGTGAAAACAGCAAAAACTCGGATGAAGCCGACCTCGGACATCAGCTCGTATAGCTGCGGCCGGTTCATCAACGCGCGCGGATCCCGATTCCCGAATGCGCGCGCGACGCCTCGCCGCGCGCGCAGGACCACGTTCCACGGATTACTCTCAAAAAAGACGATTTCACCACCGGGCTTGAGCAGCTCGTACGCTCGCTGAAGCAGCTCCGGCGAGGTACGCGTGTCTAGTAGATCGTTACCGACGATGAGGTCGAACTGTTGTCCATCCAGCGAGCCGGGGAGCGAAGTCTCGGTCACGCAGTGGACTGACGGACCAGATGATGAACTCCGCGCCCCATCCTGGTTGAACGTTACCGCGGTGATCGGATTCTCGGCCCGCGACACATACACGAGCTGACGAGTCAACGCGCCGGCTCCCGCACCGAGCTCCAGAATGGTTTGGCCCGGGAGCAGATGCACGAGCTGGCGGAACATCTGCGCGCGCCAGCGCATCCGGTCGTCGCCGATCGGATCGCGATCGTGCAGATACCAATCGCGGTGCGTTTCGCGCATTGCGAGCGACTCGCCGAGCGAAACTTTAGCCATGTTGTGTCACAGTGCGCCGCCGATCCGCTAGACGCTTAACCGCGATTCCCACGCGGCCGCGATCTCGTGGAAGATGTCGTCCAGCGACTTGGTGAGCTGCCACTCCGGGTAATGATCGCGGAAACGAGCGAGATCGGTGATGTAACAGATGTGATCGCCCTGGCGTGCCTCATCCACATACTCGAATTGCATCGACTTGCCAGTGATGGCCTCAAAGCGATCGAACGCCTCCAGGATGGAGCATGCGTTGTCGCGACCACCACCGAGGTTGTATACCTCGCCGCAGCGCGGCTGGTCGTAGATCGCCTGCACCGCTAACGCAACGTCGTGGCTATGGATGTTATCGCGGACCTGCTTGCCCTTGTAGCCAAAGATGCGATACGTTCCGCCGGAGAGCTGCGTCTTGGCGAGATACGACAGGAAGCCGTGCAGCTGTACGCCGCTGTGGTTGGGGCCCGTGAGGCAGCCTCCGCGCAGACAGTGCGTCTTGAGACCGAAGTAGCGACCGTACTCCTGCGTCATCACGTCCGCGGCAACCTTGCTCGCGCCGAAGATGGAGTGCTTGGAGTGGTCGATCCGCATCGTCTCGTCGATGCCATTGTAGTCTTCGGTCAGGGCGTAATCCCAACGCCGCTCCAGCTCCACCAGCGATAGCTCGTTCGGTGCATCGCCGTAAACCTTGTTGGTGGACATGAACACGAACACCGCTTCCGGGCTTTGCCGCCGCATGGTCTCTAGAACGTTCATCGTCCCTACCGCGTTCACGTCGAAGTCATCGAAGGGGCGGCTGGCCGCGAGATCGTGACTTGGCTGAGCGGCGCAGTGGATGATGAGATCGAAGGGTCCGTCGTCCTTGAAAACGCGCGCAAGGCCATCGCGGTCGCGTATGTCCAGCTCACGGTGCTGATAGTTCTGCGTCGACTCTGTAATCCGGCGCAGATTCCAGCGGGTGGAACCTTCCTGTCCGAAGAAGTCGGCGCGCATGTCATTATCGATGCCGACCACGGAAGTGGCGCGGCTGTCGAAAAAGGACACGAGCTCGGAACCGATCAATCCGGCCGAACCGGTAATTAGTACTTTCACGGGCGATAATGGGGTTTGACGGCTGGGCGAGTGAAGGCGTGGCGCGCTTCATCCTAGGATGAATCGCGAAAGCTACTGAAAGGACGCTCGGAGGTACATTCGGGTCTCGTGCTCAGGGGAGCGGCGTGGCGCCGACTGCCGCGCGGACGAATTCAACGGTCTCAGAGGCTTCGCGCCTGGTGTCAGCGCGGACGGTCGCGTGGTCCCTCAAGTAAGTCTCCTCGGGATTGGGCTCTCCTACCTCGTGGATCTTCACCAAGAAGATCCTTCGCTTTCCATCGGTCAGCGCAGTCACGTCCTCGGGAATACGCCTGGTTCCAAGCTGGCCGACCCAGGGCGCGATGTCCGCCGCGCCTTGGAAGTACCGTGCTATTCCCAGAACGCCGGACGGGATGGAGTGGACTATGATGACGTCAGAGGCGTCAGTGCGAGCGCTCAACGATGCTGCGACCTCGCGGAACGGGCTCCCTGCGCGCGAGTCATCAGTGTAGATGTGCCGCAGCCCAGGGATCCAGAGGATGACGATGACTGCCAGCACGCTGCCCCGCACTGCGGCTGGCAAACGCGCAAGACCCACGGCCGCGAGCAGAAAAGCGGCAGGCATGCCGGCTATGGCATACCGGTAAACGGCACGCGTGTACGTCCCCTGCCATACGTCGAAGACGAGCAGCCCCAGGTCCGCCGCGATTACCCAGAGCCAGAGCATCTGCCACCGCATGCCCACAGCTTGGCGCCCGGCCTTCCACAACGCCGCCAGCGCCGCAATGAGGAGGACGACCATCAGCATCCTGTCTATGGGTGCGGACCAGTCCCCGACCGAGCTGAAGTAGCTCCATGCGATTTTGAATTGCGCCGTGCGTGCGTTGAAGTTGCCGGGTACCAGATTCAGCCATCCTCGCGTGACGCGCCAGGCGGACATCGACCCTGGCAGCAGCATGTACCAGGGAACGACGAGCACGCCCGTGATCGCGACGGCCAGAACGATCATCCGGCGGCCGAGCCGGTGCGGATGCAGCAATAGCCAGAGGCACAGCGCGCCCCAAACGAAGGCAAAGAAATAGTGAGTGAGCAGCCCCGCCGCCGACGCGACAATCCACAGCAGAAGCAGACCGGGTGCCGCACCGCGCCGGTGTAGTGCAAGCGTCAGCCACGCGGTCGAGAGGACCAGCACCCAGACGAGTGAATACATACGCCCTTCGGTGGAGTAGAAGACCGACTCCGGAGCGAGGGCGAAGAGAATGCACGCCGGAATCACCGCTCGCCGGCCGCCAAGTTGTCGAGCAAGTGCTGCCAGGATCGGAATGCAGGCGATGCTGAGAAAGATAGAGAACAGTCGGAGAGCCCAGTCGCTTGTGCCCACCAGCTGGGTCCACGCATCCAGCATCAGGTAATACAGCGGCGGGCTGGAGTCAGACATGAGCACGGCGCGGATAACGCGACCGGGCCCTGCCGCGGGCTCTTCATGCTCCATGTAGCGGCGATATGCGGACGCGGGCAGCGGGCGCGCAGACTGCATGAAGTCGCCCAGCGCGGGATTCGCGGCTGCCGCTGGATGTTCCAGGCTATGGCCGGTCGCCATGGCGAGCGAGAATATCTCATCGACCCACAGTCCCTGCCTGGGAACCACGCCCACACGGACCAAGGCAGCGATGCAGCAGATGGCGAGTACGATCAGGCGCGTTCGCAGGAGCTTAAGGACCCGATGGCGGAGCGAGAATGGGAGAGCTGCTGAAGCCGTCACGACTCCAATCTAGCCGCGTCCAGCCGCTCACCCGGAAAGAGTATGTATTCCGGCGGCACGTTCCGGGTCAGCCATACACCGTTTTTAGGTTGTACGAACTGGTATCCCGCCCGGTGCATCGTACCGGCCACGACGCGCAATACCACCGGAGGACCGTGTCTCTTCCCGACCACGCGAGCCGTTATCTCGTCGGTGGAGAGGTGCACGTGAGTGCGCCGCCGGGGGAGCAGCCCCGATGCGCGAATCGAACCGATGTTGCGTGCGCTGGTGCCGTGGAACAGGATGGCGAGCGGCTGCTCGGGATCGAGACCCAGATCCACTGCGAGCGAGTGACCCTGATTGGCGCGAATATGGGTGCCATCCGCGCTCAACGCGAAGCGCTGTTTATCGTTCTGCGCTACGACACGGTGCAACATTGGTCTGTCGAGTTGATTCGCGATCGTTGAGCGGCGGCGAGCAGATCGTCCACGCTCGTCCACCCGGCGGAGTCGAGCACAATGCCTATGCGCTTGGGCCGATGTCGCAGCACCAGACTGAGAAACTTGCTGAGACGGACGAGTGACGGGTCCACGGCAGGGCGGCTAACCAAACGGCGTGCTGATTGGCGACATTGACAGTGGACGGAGTGTAGGCGCGGGTGTCACTACCGACCTCCCAAGCTAAGCGCCGACTGCCCAAAAGACAGGCCGCTGCATCCCGGCTGCTTGGCACCGCGCATGCGCGGTGCAGTAGAACTCGGGCTTGCGGGCGCTAACTCACAGGCACATCATGCCAACCATGCCGCGTGGACACGCCGCAACGACATCCTCAGCCGACTTGGACGCCAGCAAGGCCTCGCGTGCATTCATCGGTATCAGCGGCTACGATTACAAGCCTTGGCGCGGAGGCTTTTACCCTGAGGACCTGCCGTACAGGCGATGGTTGGAGTATGCCGCGAGCCGCTTTAACAGCATCGAGCTGAACGGCACGTTCTACAGCCTCAAGTCGCCCGCGGTGATTGAGCGCTGGGCCGCGGAGGTGCCCGCGCGCGACTTCGTCTTCGCTGTAAAAGGAGGCCGGTTTCTCACTCACAATCTCAAGCTGCGAAATGTGGAGACTGCACTGGGCAATTTCTTTGCGAGTGGAGTGCTCGCGCTGGGTCATAAGACTGGGCCGTTTCTCTGGCAGTTACCGAACACGTATCGGTTCAACGCCGAGCGGATGGAGAGTTTTATGCGGCAACTCCCGAGGAACTCGCGGGAAGCGGAGGACGTCGCGCGCCACCATGATGATCGGCTGCGCCGGGGTGCGCTCGTTGATGCCGTGGCATTCGTGAACTATCGGCATGCATTCGAAGTGCGCCACCCGAGCTACTTCCACGATGAGTTCTACGCGATTCTGCGCGAGCAGCGGTGCGCGTTCGTCATTGCCGACACTGCCGGGACATTTCCGTACGCGGACGAGGTAACTACGGACTTTGTGTACGTGCGGCTGCATGGCTCGGATCAGCTATACGTGAGCGGCTACACGGATGCGGAGCTGGACGAGTGGGCTCGCAAGATCGCCGTGTGGCGTGATCCGAGTCACGGATCGCTCGGCGTGTACGTGTACTTGATAACGACGCCAAAGTACACGCACCTTTCGATGCGGCGCGACTCGCTCAACGGGTATACGGTGTGGGTGGCGCCACGCGTTGAGCAAGCGCGAGTTGCTCAGACGCCCGTTAACCCGGTCGCTCTGGCGCGCTGCCCACGGTGGTCGTATGATCTAAATCTCTCCCTCAACACTCGACGATGAGCCCTTCTTCGTGGCGTCTCAGGCTACCAGTTCTCGCGTGCGCGCTACTCGCGCCATCTCTGCTCGCCTTACCCCTCTTAGCGCAAACGTCGACGTTGCCGAGCGAGACGCCAGCCGTATTCACGCCGGTCACGTCGTCTTTCGATTACGTGCGCCAAGACGTCATGATTCCGACGCGTGACGGCGCCAAGCTCCACACCGTTGTCCTTGTGCCGAAAGGCTCGCATCGAGCGCCGATTCTGCTGACACGCACACCATACGATGCGTCGGCGACCACCACCCACGCACAGAGCTCGCATCTGGCTTCCAACCTGAGCGGCTATGACAACGCGCTGGCCGTCATAATTCCGGGCGGGTACATCCGCGTGGTACAGGACGTCCGCGGCAAGTATGGATCTGAGGGCGATTTCGTCATGAACCGCCCGCTCATCGGCCCACTCAATCCGACCAAGGTGGATGAATCCACCGACACGTACGACACGATCGACTGGCTGGTGAAGAACATCCCCGAGACCAACGGTAACGTCGGCATACTCGGCATCTCGTACGACGGCTTCGAGCCACTGATGGCGCTCGTCAATCCGCATCCCGCACTCAAGGTATCCGTGCCCATGAACCCGATGGTGGACGGCTGGATGGGAGACGACTGGTTTCACAACGGCGCCTTTCGGCAACAGAACATGCCGTACGTGCTGGAGCAGGAGGCCGCGCGCGATAACTCGGCCAAGTGGTGGACAGACCACTTCGACGATTACGATGCGTACATGAAGGGCGGATCGGCCGGCGATCTCGGCAAGGCGCATGGGCTCGAGCAGGTAGGCTTCTGGAACAAGATCCTGGCCCACCCGAGCTACGACTCGTGGTGGAGCCAGCAAGCGATGGATAAGGTGCTCGCGGGTCAGCCGATCAAGGTCCCGGTCATGCTGGTACACAGCCTGTGGGACCAGGAGGACATCTACGGCGCTATCGCTGTGTACAAGGCGATCAAGCCCAAGGACGTCAATAACGACAAGGTGTTCCTCGTCATGGGACCGTGGCACCACGGCCAGGAAATTGAGGACGGCAGTTCGCTCGGCGCGATCAACTTCAATAGCAACACGTCGCTGTATTTCCAGCAGCACATCCTGGGGCCGTTCCTTGCGCACTATCTCAAGGATGGCGCACCAGCCAACGACATCGCGCCGGTTAACGCGTTCGAGACGGGCACCAATACCTGGGAGCGGCTCAACTCCTGGCCGTCGGGGTGCAGCAGCGGCTGCACCGTTCAGCCGACTCCGCTCTATCTAGGATCAGGTTTCAGAGTCGGCTTCACGGCGCCCACTTCCGACCGCGCCGCGTACGACGCGTACACGTCGGACCCGGCCAAGCCAGTACCGTTCCGCGCCCGCCCTAGCCAACCTATAGGTTATGATGCCCCGCTAACCTGGGTGCAGTGGCTGGTCGACGACCAGCGTGAAGCGTCGGGACGCACCGACGTATTGGCGTACCAGTCAGACGTGCTCACCGCCCCCGTAAAGATCAGCGGGCAACCAGTCGCTAACATCATGGCGTCCACCTCAGGTAGCGACGCCGATTGGGTGGTGAAGGTGATTGACGTCTACCCCGACGAAGTAGGTGGCGACGCAAAGATGGGCGGGTATCAGCTGCCGGTGTCGATGGACATCTTCCGCGGACGGTATCGCCAAAGTTTCGCCGAGCCGAAAGCCATCACGCCGAACAAGCCTCTGCTGTACAAGTTCGCACTCCCAACGGCCAACCACGTTTTCCTGCCGGGCCACCGGATCATGGTGCAGATCCAGTCGAGTTGGTTCCCGCTGTACGACCGGAATCCGCAGACGTTCGTCCCGAATATCTTCTGGGCCAAGCCGGGCGATTATAAGAAAGCGGAGCAGAGAATCTACCACGAGCCCGGCAACGCTAGCTTTGTGGAGCTGCCGGTGGTGACATCGAGCTGAGTACGAGACGCGCCGCGCAGCGCGGCCGGTGATGTAGATCACTCGCTTTAACCCAGCATCACTGCTTCGGGGCGGCGATCTTCTCGCGCAGTTCACGCCGCTGCTCCGAATGCCTCACCACCTCTCGACCGGCTGGCTACAGCTCGACCCCACGTTCGCACCGCTCAAGGGTAACCCGCGCTTCGAGCGATTGCTGCAGGGCAGCAGTCAGCGTCGCGTCGGCGCGTCCGCGACATGGACGGTGAGCATCTGCCCCGGTCCAGTCTCACCACGGTCAGGTAGCGCTCTTCTTTGCCGCCGTTAGCCTGGTTCAGCTCCCCAGCACGATCATGCCACTCGCACGTGCCGCCAGCGCCAGGGCACGGTCGTGCGTCGCCATCACCAACTCCTGTTCCCGGAGCTCCTGCCACAGCACGGCGGTCGCCAGATGAATCGCGTCCAGTGTGCCGAGCGGAGTGGGGAGCGGCTGAGCCGCGCGGTTTAGAACGAGCGCGGTCGGTTCCACCACCTCGAGCTCCTCGACCAGCCGGTATACCGCTTCCCGGCGACTCGCCAGATCCTCATCCGAGAGTCCTTCGGCAAGACGCAGACGGTCCAGCGTCCTCAGGCACTCGACTTCGACGAGACCGCTCACGACGCCGGTCTCGACGCTGCCCCACTCGTCGAGTCGTGATGGCTGGCCGAGAATAACGCGGAGGAGCACGGAGGAATCGAGGTACGCTCTCACGAGATCTAGCGCTCGCCCTGCCGCTCTTCCAGCAGCAGTACCAGCGGGTCGTGCTCGAGCCGAAGCGGCGGCGGCAATGGCACGTCGCGGAAGGACTGACGGCCCAGCGGTTTGCGAATGGTGAGCGCGGCCGCCTTGTGCCACGGGATGAGCCTGGCGACGGGCGTATCCCGATCGAGGATCGTGACGTCGTGCCCACGTCTGACGTACCGGAGGTGTTCACTGAGCCGAGCCTTGAGGTCGGCGATTCCGATGCTTCTCATGGTCACATGATAGTCATCAGTGGTCACGAGGACAAGGCACACTGTTGGCAGGCATGGCAATTTGACGTCGGCGGTTATCATCCCACGGCCCGTACCGCGGGTGGGTAGGCGTCGTGAAAGCTCTTAGATCTACCCGGTGTACCCACACCGTCGACCGTTATCACCACGAAGCCCAGCTCGGCCAACGCCTGATGGTCGGCCCTTGCCGCGCTGAAGCTGCGCGATCCGACGCTGCCTGACTGCGGTCCGGGATACGGGTTGTTGATGATCGGATATTTCTTTGTCGAGTCGAAGCTGGTTGCACGGAACATCAACCCGTACAGTTTCGTCTTACCGTCGTGTGCCGTGGTCACGATCGGGATGGGCGGCTTCCAGCCCGAGGCGACGAGCCGAGAGACGTCCGCGCTCCCGAGCGGCATTACAACAGGGCCGGTCGCATCGCGGAGCACGACGGTGGGCGGAACGTCCGGCTTGGAGTAGCTGTCGATCATGTACCGCCCACTCGGCGACACTTGAACCGAGTGATCGCCGCTCTCCGGCGTGAGCGCGGTCCAGCCGCGGCCATCCAGTCCGACCCTGTAGTAGTGCCGGAAGTACGGATCTTCGTTCGGAGTGCGACCGAGTGCCTCGACGATTACGGTGCGAGCGCGCTCATCAACGCGACCAGTCGTCGCGCTCGGACGACCAGATGATCTCATTCGCCGGCCAGATCACGCGCCAGCCAGCCACAGACTCGAACTGCGTCGGCGAACTCTCCTCGAACAGCGTGCGTACAGCGCCAGTCTCCGCATCGGCCAGCTTCACTGTCGCGCGCTTGTGATCGCGCGACGTGCTGACGTACGCGAGGCGCGCGCCGTCGGGACTCCAGATCAGGTCGTCCATATTGAGATCGTCGCCCAGCATCGCGCGGTGATAGTCCGGTGGCGTCTGAAGACGAACGATCTTGCCGCCGTCGATGTCGATGATTACTCGCTGGATCAACGATACGACGCTGTCACCTACAAGTGGATACTTCCATGTCGAGAGATGCGGATGGCCGACACGCGTATCCACGAGATACATGTCGCCAACGTTGCGATCGTCCTGTTGCTGCGTCGCGATCTTTTTCGAGTCCGGCAGGTCCAGCGCTGACGAGCGAACTATTGCCCAGGATGGTACTGCCGCTCCGTGTGTCCCTTGAGCTGCGATGGATAGAAGTACACTTCCCTCAGATCTCCAGTGCTGTACCTTAGCGCCTGGTCGTTGAAGTGCGGCGACTCGGGATGCCCGCTCTCCCCACCCGCAGTGATGGCCCTGGCCCGCACACTGTCGCCGAACTCGACCACCGCCACGAAGCTGTTGCCGCTGGTGCCATACCACTTCCTGGTTCCCGGATACGGCCGTGCTCCGAACGATGCGAGCGAGCCCCAACGTGCAGACGTGAAGCCCACCGGAATGCTCGGTTTCGCATCATTGAACGGCTGCACGATGTCGCCCGTGAGGCGTTGGAATCTGTTGACGCTGCCCCACGGTGTTCTCCATGTACCGAAGTCGGCGGTGAGCTTGTCCGACGCAGCCGCCAGCGCTTCGAGCCGCTGCTCCGCCGGGACTCTGTTGACACTGGTATCACCTTCGGACATCTCCGCCGTGAGAAAGTCGACGCCCACCCGCGTCCCGAGCATCTCGCCGTAGAAGACGGCAAGCGATGTCGGAACCGAAGTGGCGGACCACCGGAAATCCCAGCCGCGCAGCGTCTGAATTTGATCGGCCAGCTTCGACTTGAGTGGGTTGGCCGCCGGCGCATCGTCGTACGCCTTTAAGAGCGAGGGTATCAGGTCCGCGAACGCCGGTAGATAGCTGTCGTACGCCGCAGAGGTGAGCGAGTTTACCGTGAAGTCCCGCTTGTTCTCCAGCACTCTGATGGCGTGGCGGCCACGTGGTGACTCGCCCCCAGTTTCCACATACGCCGGATAGTCGGCCCTCTTGGGGCTGTACGCGCCTGCCGCGGACCAGGGCCAGTTGTTGGTGTTGTACAGCCAGCCGTTGGGCGGATTCAACAAGCCCGGCGTCTCGTCGATGGAGAGCACGCCGTGCCACTCCGTCGCGGGATCGCTGCCGTTCACGGGCTTCGTCCAGTCAAAACGCGTGTCCCGCTTCGGAATGAAGTTGGAATGGAAGTAGGCGATGTCACCGTCAGCGTCGGCGAAGATCGTGTTATTGGATGAGTTGGTGTGCAGTTCCATCGTCTGGCGAAATTCCTTGTAATTCTTCGCCTTGGTCCGCGTGTACGACTGGATCAGCGCCTTGAGCGGCTCCTGCATCAATCTCACACTCACCCACTTGCCGTCGGTCTTTCGCACGATCGGACCGTGATGCGTGCGATACACAACAAACTCCTTCTTCGCCATTCCGTTGGCCGTCCTGTACGGAACCGTGATGCGCGTGGCAGTCACCGGCCTGTCCTCCGATCCGTAGTGGTAGGAGAAGCCGTCGCCCCTCTTCGCCACCGTTTCCAGATATTCGTCGATGTTGTCCACTCCGCTACTGGTGTGCATCCACCCGGTTCGGTCGTTGAAACCCTGATACACGAAGAACTGTCCCCAGGTCACCGCGCCATACGCATTAAGCCCTTCGTCGCTCGCCATCTGCACCTCGGCCCGGAAGAAAAAGGAGGTGTGCGGATTGATCAGCAACAGCGCATGGTGGTCCGCAGTGTTCGATGGCGCAATGGCGAAGCCGTTGGATCCACCAGGCTCAGGCGGCGGACCATGCTGCGCCGGCGC
>JBBSHV010000041.1:0-14926 GCA_038232435.1 Gemmatimonadales bacterium
ACCTTGCCCACCTTCTGTCCGCCCGCACCCATGACGTCCCATCCGCGTGGGTCCGGATAGCCCTCGGCCACCTGAAAGTCGCCAAGATCGCCCAGTGCGGCCACGCGTGGAGTGTCATCCCGCATGTCATCCCGCATGTCGCTGCGGTCGTCGTTCATGCCCGTCATGTCTGTCATGTCTCTCTGGTCAGCCACGTTCAGTATCCTCTTTGGAAAGCGTTGATTGTGTTATGACCGGATGTGCTCACGGAGTGCTGGGCGCGGGCGTACCAGGCGTCGTCGTGCCGGGCGTCATCGTGCCGGGTGTCGTCGTACCGGGAGTCATCGTGCCGGGTGTCGTCGTACCAGGCGTCATTGTGCCAGCGGGCGCGGTTGATCCGGCCGGTGCGGTCATCATCATGGTGCTGTCAGCCGGCGTTGTCGTTACAACGTTGTTGTGATTACGGCCGAACAGGTACCATCCGAGTAACGCGAGCACGATCAGGCCGATAATCCACGGCCAGATATTCATTCCCGCTTTGCGCTGGATCGGGATCTCAGCCACGGTGAACCTCCGTCGGTAGTGTTGCGAAACTGGGAAGTCGCGCGGGCGCGACAAGGCTGGACAGGTGGTTCATTGGCAGGCTCCCTCTACTGAGCTCTCCGCGGCGTAAAGTGTGTCCCGTCAGGCACCGCGAGTTTCGAGGCTTGCAAAGCTGCCGTCGCTCCGCGCCGCTCCGTGCCGTTCCATGCGAGACACCGTCTGAGTCCGGTAATGCGCAAACGCCGTTCCGAACGGTCGCCATAGTACGGATTCGCTCACTTTTTCTCGTACCGACTCGGCGCGCAGCCATATCTCACGCGAATGCAAGCAAGGACCCGCGCTACATCTACATCTATGCTCTACAGCTACATCGCGGCTGGCGCGGCGCGTTTGGCGGTAGGTGGCAGTTGCCCGTTGAGACGCATGTAAATCGCGGCTGCACCGTAGTGGTCATACCAGTCGCCCGTGAGTCCGAGCGCCGCAGCGGCGCGCGAGACCTGTCGGCCGCCAAAGAACGGGACCATGTCGCCCATCCTGGAATCGTCCAGCGGCGCCAGCGCGGTTGTGCAGAACGCGAACGAGTCCTTGATGCGCGTGACGAGCACGTCCTTGCTACTGGTCGCCTGAAGCTTCGCTCGTTCCGGCGCCTTCGTTCCAGAGATGGTGCCACACATGAAATCGTTGGAACCGGCGACGTGCAACACGAGTTGCCCGAAGCTTATTTGCGCTTCGGTCGGCTTGAACGCGTACTTCTCCGCCGGCATCTGCTCGGCGGCGGCCACGAGATTGCGCTGCGCCCGCTGAAGCTCCATGCGCAGCGCGTTCGACACCGGCGAGGTGGAGCTCTGCGCTTGCTGGGCAAGTGCGGGTGAGGCGGCACAACAGAGAGAGAGCGCGGCACCGAGAAGTGGTCGCATCGAGATATTCATCCGAAACATTCCTTTGTTTGATGTTGACGTGAGACTCCGATCTCGTAAGCTGCGCCTGCTCATCGCCCGATGGCAAGGGACGATTGCCTGTCAACAGTGGCGGTGGCGTAACAGCCAAGTTGCCGGCGCGCGAACGCATCTCGTTAGCTTCCGGCACATGCAGCAGCATACCACGACCCGTTCGCGTCCAATCGCCGTCCTCTTCGATCTGGACGGCACGCTCATCGACTCCATCGGACTCCTGCTCGAGAGCGTGCACCACGCGTTTGATGGCTTCGCTGGGCGTGCACCAACGGACGCGGAATGGGTGGCCGGGATCGGCACACCGCTGGCCAAGCAGCTGCGCGAGTTTTGCGATTCCGATGACCAGGTCGAGCAGCTCACCACGCGGTACCGAACCTTTCAGCGTGCGGCCCACGATCGGCTCACGACAGCATATCCTGGAACTCTGAAGGTTCTGACAACGCTAGCCGCGGCCGGACATCCGATGGCAATCGTGACGAGCAAGTCCAACGAGATGATGCACCGGAGCCTGGATCATACGAGGATCGCGCCATTCATGTCCAGCACCGTTGGTTCTGATTCGTGCAGCGTGCACAAGCCCGACCCGTTTCCCGTACGACTGGCTCTGCAGGAGATAGGCTATGGCGAGGACGAGACGGTATTCGTCGGTGATTCGCCGCACGACGTGAACGCGGGGAACTCCGCTGGAGTGGTCACCATCGCCGCGATGTGGGGCCCGTTCAGCCGGGTGCAGCTCCAGGCTGCCAACCCTGCACATTATCTGGAGTCTATCACGGAGCTGCCCGCCCTGGTCGAACGAATCCAGCGCGGGGTCGTGGTGTAGTAGGTAGTATTCAACGCAACTTTCCTCCTTCCGGAGTCGTTTCGATGGGCTTTTCCCTTCCCGCCACCACAGGGTTAGTACGTACTGGCGAGGAGCGCGCGACGTTGGTGCGGCGTACATATACGCTCGTCTTCGTCAGCATTCTGGTAACAATGGTCGGGGCGACTTACGCGCTGTCCAACATGGCGCTGATGATGCAGGTAGCGGCTCACCCGTTCCTGACACTTGCCGCGGTCTTCATCCCGCTCCTGTTGGTGAACAAGGTTCGCACGCAGTTCCCGCTCAACATCGCGATGGTGCTGCTCTTCACCTTCGCGATGGGGGTGATGATTTCGCCGGCGCTGTATTTCTTCCAGCAGAAGGATCCAGGAGTGATCCCGCAGGCCGCCGGTCTTACAGTAGGCGCTTTCGGCATCCTCACGCTGTACGCGTTCGTGAGCAGACGTGACTTCTCCGCATGGGGGAGCTTCTTCGCTGTGGGGCTCTGGGTGCTGATCGGGACCTCGCTGCTCAACATCTTCTTCCACAACGCCACCGCCGACCTCTGGCTGGCTGGTGGAACGGTCCTTGTCTTCAGCGGTCTCCTGGTGTTCGATACCTGGCGTCTGCGCAACATGTTTGGACCCGAGGATTACGTCATTGCCGCGGTCCAGATCTATCTGGACCTGCTGAACATCTTTCTCGCGCTGGTGCGCATTCTGGGCGGCGGAAACCGGCGGTGATGATACGTAAGGTGCGGCTTTAACCGCGCCTTGGTCGCGATGCAACGATCCACCGGAACGCTGAGAGGACCGGGCTGAAGCCCGGCCCTACGACAGCCTACGGCGGCCCCACGATCCTAAACCGGGCGTTAATTTTTCCACGTGCGAAAACTTATTATCGCCGTGACGGTCCTGCTCGCGGCGCACGTTGCTCTATTATTCGCCGGAACCGGACGCGGGAACGCGACGCTCCAGCGCGCAGCCACCACCATCGGAATCGTCTTCGATGTTGGTGGCCGCGGCGACAAGTCGTTCAATGATGGCGCGTATGCCGGTGCCGACAGTGCTCGGCGCGCGCTCGGAGTCACGGTCCGATACATAGAACCCGGCGACGGCTCGGATCGAGAGGCCGGACTCAGGCTATTGGCTGCAGAGCGCATGAATCTGGTGATGGGTGTCGGCTTCATATTTACCGACGACCTGACCAACCTCGCGCGCGAGTATCCCAATGTGAACTTCGCCGGGATCGATCTCGCGCTGTCGTACGATTCCGCCGGCAAGCTCATCCCGCCTCCGCCCAATCTCGCGGCGCTCAAGTTTCGCGAAGAGGAAGGGTCCTTCCTCGTCGGTGCGCTCGCGGCCCTGGTTGGAAAGTCCAAGAAGGTCGGCTTCGTTGGCGGCATGGACATCCCGCTCATCCACAAATTCGAGGCCGGTTACACGGCCGGCGTCAAATACGTCTGCCCGGACTGCACGGTGGTCGCGCAGTACGCCGGCGTTACTCCCGAAGCGTTCAAGAACCCGAGTCGCGGCAAGGAGCTGGCGCTGAGCCAGTATCAGTCCGGCGTCAATGTGATCTTCCACGCCAGCGGCGCGACAGGCCAGGGCGTATTCGAGGCGGCACGTACGGCGCACAAACTCGCCATCGGTGTCGACTCGGACCAGTACGACGAAGCGCCGGGCTACATCCTCACCTCCATGGTGAAGGGCGTTGCCGCCGCGACGTATGACGTGATCCGGCGTGTCAAAACGGGCGATTTTCACGGCGGTGTGTACTCGTTTGGTCTCAAGGAAGGCGGTGTTGGCTACGTGTACGACGCACGAAACAAGGCACTCATCCCAGACTCGGTGCGCACCAGAATAGAATCCATCAAGCAGGACATCATCGGCGGCAAGATCAAGGTTCCGACCACGCGATGAGCGCTCCAACGAGAGCAGCAGGCATCGTCCCCAGTAATAACGCAAGCACTGACGCAAGCGCAGGTACGGATACGGCCGCGATGCCGATTGCCGTGCGCATGAGTGGGATATCCAAATCATTCGGCCCGGTTCGCGCCAACCGAAATGCGACGCTGGAAGTCAGCACCGGCGAGATCCACGCCCTTGTGGGCGAAAATGGTGCGGGTAAATCCACACTCATGCATGTCCTCGGCGGTCTCCTCCGCCCCGACTCGGGTACGCTCGTAGTCAACGGCCGGGACGTGACCGGTTGGACCACGGCGGATGCGATCAATGCGGGCGTCGGTGTCGTGCATCAGCACTTCATGCTTGTGCCCACGCTCACGGTGGCCGAGAATCTCGTCCTCGGCATGGAGCCCGGAAGCGGTGGGCGGATGGACCGGGCACGTGCGGTCGCCGATGTAAAGCGGTTGGGTGAAGAAACCGGGCTCATCATCGACGGCAATCGTATGGTCGCGGAGCTATCGGTGGGCGAGGCGCAACGTGTGGAAATCCTCAAGACGCTGTATCGCGGCGCCAAGATTCTGGTGCTGGACGAGCCGACCGCGGTGCTGTCTCCGCCCGAAGTGAAGGAGTTTGTGCAGGTACTGCGCCGGATGCGCGAGAGTGGCGGCACGGTGGTCATCATCACGCACCGGCTGGACGAAGTGATGGAGCTGTCCGACAGGATCACCGTGATGCGCGCAGGCGAAACGGTCGCGCGACTGCAGACAGCGAGCACCACGCCGGCCGAGATCGCGCATGCGATGGTGGGAAGGCACGTGCGGCTCACAACGCGCGACGCATCAATACTCACGGACGAGATTGATCCCGCGCCGGTTGACGGGGCAGTAGCTGCGTTAGCAGGTGCGGCAGCACATGCGACGCCCAATCCTACCGGAGCCGGATTGGTCGTACGCAATCTGGTGGTCGCCGGCACGCGCCGCGTACGCGAGGTCGATGACGTCTCTTTCGATGTGCGGCCCGGCGAGATCCTCGGGATTGCGGGCGTCGAGGGAAACGGCCAGAGTGAGCTGATAGAAGCGCTGGCTGGACTGAGAGCCGCGGCGAGCGGCAGCATCATGCTGGGCAACCGCGATGTCACAAGCGCGTCCGTTCGAGAGCGGCACGACGCAGGTCTGTCGCACATTCCCGAAGATCGCCAGCGCCGGGGTCTGGTGATGGATTACTCCGTCGCTGACAATCTGGTGCTCGGGATGCAGCACCACTTCACGCGCTCGGGTGCGCTCGATCGCGCGGCAATCGCCGACTATGCTCGCCGTCAGATCGAGTTGTTCGACGTTCGCCCGAGAAATCCGGCATTACCGGCGCGCTCGCTCTCGGGCGGCAATCAGCAGAAGGTCGTTGTCGCTCGCGAGATGGGGCGTGACTTTCAGGTTCTGCTCGCCTCACAGCCCACGCGTGGCGTGGATGTGGGTGCAATCGAGTTCATCCATTCGCGCCTGCTCGCCGCGCGCGACGCTGGAAAGGCCATCCTACTTGTCTCCGCGGAGCTGAACGAAGTGCTGTCACTCGCCGATCGCATTGCCGTGATGTATCGTGGCCGTTTCGTCGCAGTGATGCCCGCGTCTGAAGCCACAGAAGAGGAGCTGGGTGAGTACATGATCGGTGCGAAGGCCGCCGCATGACGAGTGCTACGAGGAGCGGAGTGGCCACTGCCGTGCCTGCGAGCAAAACGACCGGCATGACGGCCGAGCGGCGCGAGCGCATCGAAGAAGCGCTGTTCCCGCCCATCGTCGCAATCCTGGTTGCGTTTGTCTGCGGTGATATCCTGATCCTGAGCTTCGGCCAGTCGCCGGTGGTCGTCTGGCGATTGCTGTTGGAAGGTACCTGGGGAAATGCGTACGGCTTCGGCCAGGTGCTGTACAAGGCGACGACGCTCTCGTTCACGGGGCTCGCCGTCGCGTTTGGCTATCGCGCGGGACTGTTCAACATCGGCGCCGAAGGCCAGTTGGCAGCAGGGGGATTCGCGGCTGCGCTCGTGGGCCTGGCACTTCCCATCGGCTTCCCCGCCATTCTCGCCATACTGCTCGGGTGTGCGGCGGCGGCGGGAGCGGGCGGTGTGGTCGGCGCGGTCCCCGGGTACCTGCGCACGCGTTTTGGCGCCCACGAGGTGATCACGACGATCATGCTCAATTTCGTCGTGCTCGCCTTTCTCAACTGGATTATCGCGACACATCTGCGTGTTCCCGAGACACTGCACACGCCTGAAATTCATGCCGGCGCGCTACCGCGCATCGACAGCTTTGCCGCCGCGTTTCATGGCTCAGCGGCAAACGCGACAATTCTGATTGTGATCGCAACGGCCATCGCGGTCTGGTATTACCTGTTTCGCACTCGCGGCGGCTATGAGCTGCGCGCCGTTGGTCTGCAGCCTGACGCGGCCGAGTACGGCGGAGTGTCGGTGGGACGCGTGCTGTTCCGTGCGCTTACCGTGTCCGGCGCGATCGCCGGCCTTGGCGGCGTGAACTACATCCTTGGCTACAAGCACTACTACGAGGATGGATTCGCGGGCGGCACGGGCTTCCTCGGAATCGCGGTCGCACTGGTTGGCCGCAACAATCCGTTCGGCGTGCTGCTCGCCGCACTCTTTTTCGCAACGCTGTCGCAGGGCGGGCTCGCGGTCAACGCGTTTGTCCCCAAGCAGATGGTGGACGTGCTCCAGGGCGTCGTCATCATCGCCATCGCCGCGTCGGTGCCAGAAGTCCGCAGACTGTTGCTCGGCGCACGCAAGCGGCCGATTTCGACCGAGCCACTGGCGCCCCCCGCCGTGGTCGAGCCACCAGCAGCCGCGGTCTGACGAACATGGACGCAATCGCCATCATCGCGCAGATCCTCCGCATCGCGGTGCCATATCTCTTCGCGGCCGCCGGTGGCGTGATCGCGGAGCGCGCGGGGATCATCTCGCTCACGTTAGAAGGGTACATGCTCGGCGGCGCCTTCGCCGCGGTACTCGGTGGCTACTACACAGGGAGTCCAGTGATCGCCGCGATCTGCGGCATCGCGGGTGGATTGGTTCTGGCGCTCATTCACGCTGTCGCGTCAATCCGGTATCGTGCCGATCAGGTCGTTACTGGCATTGCCATCAACCTGTTCGCCATCGGCATCACGCGGTTTTTTC
The DNA here is from genome assembly GCA_038232435.1 of Gemmatimonadales bacterium. Taxonomy (GTDB): domain Bacteria; phylum Gemmatimonadota; class Gemmatimonadetes; order Gemmatimonadales; family Gemmatimonadaceae; genus Fen-1247. Next base: position 7,360 of record JBBSHV010000041.1, read on the forward strand.
TCAAGCTCATATTCGGCAGCTCATCCAACTCACCGCGCGTGAACGGCTTCGCGGCGGGATTCGCGAATCCACTCGTGTGGCTGGGGCTGCTCGTTTCACCGCTGGTTGCTTACCTGCTGTACCGCACCACCTTCGGCCTGCGCGTGCGTGCGACCGGTGAGAAGCCGGAGGCCGCAGCCAGCGTGGGCGTGAGCGTGCACCGCGTGCAGTACGTCGCGGTGCTCCTATCCGGCGCACTCGCCGCACTGGGCGGCGTGTATCTCGCGCTGGACCAGCATCAGTTCACCGATCAGATGACAGCCGGCCGCGGCTTCATCGCCGTAGCCGCGGTGATCTTTGGACGCTGGAGCCCGCTGCGCGTGGGCGCCGCGTGTCTACTGTTCGCGGCGGCTGAGACGCTGCAGATCCACCTGCAGGGGAATCACATCGTCGCATCGCAGTTCATCGAGATGATCCCTTACGTGCTCACCATTATCGCGCTCGCGGGGGTGGTAGGGAAGGCTGTGGCGCCAGCTGCGCTCGGGCGCGCGGAAGTTAGGGCCTGACTTTCACCACGGCGGATCACGATCCATGGCCGGACCGCGACACCGGGCCCATTCTGGCGTTACTGTATGGGCTCAAGATGCGCGGCCTGGTCGGTGGGGCACCGGATGGCGGGAATCGAAGAGCAGAAGCTGCATACGGTTATCGACATCATGGAAGCTCTGCGTACCAATCCCTGAGCCGCGGGATTGGCGCTACCGGTGTAACAGCGGTTCCAGATTGGCCAGTAACTCGTCGATCACCGCCTTGGGCAAAACGCAGATGCGCATTGCGCGCCGCGCGTGCCAGTCGAGACTCCGTGCCTGGTCGGAGAGGACAGCGCCCACGACAGGGCGCCACGGTTCCCGGGTAGCCCAATTTTCCCTGACAGCAACCGTTATCTTCCTCCCAATGATGACGGCAACCGAGTAGCGATGGCGAAGAATGCGGCACTCGGTAAGCTCTCGGCGCTCATCGTAACGGCGTTCGTGGACATGGTGGGGCTGCTCATGGTGATCCCACTGCTGCCGTTCTACGCGCGCACGCTGCACGCGAGCAGTCTCATGGTCACGGTGCTGCTCGGCTCCTTTACCGCGGCACAGCTCCTCAGCGCGCCGCTCTGGGGAAAGGTGTCGGACCGGTATGGCAGACGTCCGGCGCTGCTCGTCGGACTCACCGCCGCAGCCATCTCGTACGTGGTGTTTGCGTACGCGACAACGTTCTTGCTGCTGCTCCTGTCGCGGCTGGTGCAGGGTGCCGGTGGCGGCACAACCGGCGTGGTGCAGGCCTACGTAACCGACTCGGTCGAACCCGATCAGCGCGCCAAGGCGCTGGGCTGGATCTCGGCCGCGACGAACGTTGGTGTCGCGCTGGGACCGCCCGTTGGCTCACTCGCGCTCAAGCTGTTCGGCGTGCACGGGCCCGGGCTCATCGCCGCCAGTCTGTGCCTGTTCAACATCGCCTTCGCATGGCGCTTCCTGGCCGAGTCGCGCGACATGACGGAAGCAAAGGAGCACGCACACAAGCCAAAGCCGTCATTCGCGATCATCGCCGACGTCATAACGCACAGCACCGAGCCGGCACCGCGGCTCATCTGGATGTACGCAATCGCCATGGGCTCCTGGCAGGCCATGAATGCGGTTCTGGCGCTCTTCCTCGCGGACAAGTTCGGCGTCACGGCGGACAACATCTGGCCCATTTTCACCTTCATGGGTGTGATCTCGGTCGTCATGCGGGCCGGCGTACTCGGCCGAGCGGTGGACAGGTGGGGTGAGGTCACGCTGTCGCGTGTCGGGCTGGGGCTGATGGCTTTCGGGCTCGCCGCCTTTCCGCTCATGCCCAGCTATCCGACGCTGGCGATAGTCGTCGCGTTCCTCCCCATCGGGACCGCGCTAACGTTTCCATGCGTCACGTCGCTGCTGTCGCGCTTCATCAATCGGAACGAGCGCGGCCAGTACATGGGCGTGCAACAGACTTTCGGTGGCATCGCGCGCGTGATCATTCCGCTCTGGGCCGGCTTCGCGTACGACCGCTTCGGCCACGGCATCCCGTTCTGGACATCCTCCGCGCTAGTACTCGGCGTGCTCGTATTTGGCCTGGGCGTTGATGATCCGCGGAAACGTGAGGCGACGCCGCTGGCCGCGTAGCGCGTGCGTGGTGAGCGGTTCTACCGCGAGCGTCAGGCTCGATCACTTCAGTCTTCCAGTACGAATGTCACATCGTTTCCGGGCGCCCGCTGGGCGAAGCGCGACAGTGCGCTCGATCTGATCACGGCGATTTTGGGATATCCTCCGACTGTCGGTCCATCGTTCATCAACACGATCGGTGGGCTGCCATTAGGGACCTGGATTGCTCCCACGCATGTCGGCTCAGACGGAAGCGCCGCGCCTCCGGAGTGCGACAGGGGTGGCCCATCCATCCGGTAACCTGCACGGTCTGATGCGCGCGACACGGTGTAGCGCGCACGCAGAAAAGCCGACCAAGTGTCAGCGCTGAAAAGCTCTGCCTGCGGCCCTCTGATAATCGGGATCAGCTCGTGATCATCAGGGCCGTGTGATTTCTGCGCGGTACCAACTTTTCCTGGATCATAGACCAAGTGCACGGGCGCATCACTATTCTCGTTATTCTCGCGACCGATGCACAGCACGTCTCCCTTCCGCACTCGGCGCCCCTCATAACCGCCAAGGCTCGCGCTCATCAGTGTCGAGCGACTTCCGAGCACGAGCGGAACATTGATCCCACCGCGAACGGCGATGTACAGGAAGCGTCCGTGCAATAATCGCTCGATGTGCAGCTCATCGGCCGCCCGAACGCAGACGGGCGAGTACGGCGGGACGTTCACTCCGCCGATAAATACATCCGCGACGGCACCGCCGAGCGCGAACGTAACGTCGGAATCAAACCTCAGAATACCGCCGGCCACCGCCCACTCCAACATCGCGGCTCCGGGCGCGTTGTGTAGTAGCGCATTCAAGAAGAGCGCCGTGTCGCGATCAGCAACACCCGATGGTGGTATTCCGCTGGCGCGAAACCCTTCGCGTCCCAGATCCTGCACGGAGGCATACGGTGGCGCGGCAATTACAGTGATCAATCGCGCCCCGGTACAAACCGCACGTTGTCGCCCGCGCGAATCAACGCCGGTGGATGGCGATTTACGTCGAACATCGCAAGGGCTGTCGAGCCGATTATGTGCCACCCGCCGGGAGTGACCAACGGATACACGGCCGTCTGCGCACCGGCTATTGCAACCGACCCGGCAGGTACTCGCTGACGCGGAGTGCTACGGCGCGGAAGTACCAGCGACGGATCGAGATCGCCCAGATACGCGAAGCCGGGGACGAAGCCGAGCATGTATGCGTAGTAAGTGGGCGCTGCGTGCCGTTCGATGACGTCATTGACACTCACTCCCGTTTGCTCGGCAACTTCGTTCAAATCGGGACCGTCGTATCGCACCGGAATTTCGACTACACGACCGGCAGCCTCACCGAGCGCATCTATCGTCACTGCGCGTCCGCAGAGGGCGGCCAGCAAAGTCGTCAGTTCATCGCGTGACGTGTGGACCGGATCGAAATACACCGCGATCGTGGTGTATGCGGGAACGACGTCCACCACGCCGCGTATTCCTTCAGCAAGAATTGCGTCTGCGACGCTCCTCACCCGGCTCGCAACTTCACGCGAGATCGTGTCGCCGAATGTCATGACCACGGCGTCATCTCCGAGCGGCGCGACCCTAAGTGTCGCGTAGATATGCTTGGAACCCTCCTGCAAGGGAATCATTCCGATGGAATCATGTCGCAAAAGCGATTGGTGCGACATGGATGCCAGCGCCTTCCAGCCGTGCGCGCACCGCGCGTACAATCGCCAACGCGTGTGGCCCGTCTCCATGCGTGCAGAGTGACTCTGCATGAACGTCGATCATCGTTCCGTCGATTGCCTGCACCGTTCCAGTCTGCGCCATTCGCAACGCTCGCTCTGCGACTTCTCCAACATCGTGCAATATCGCGCCTGGCTCGGAGCGCGGAACCAGCGTACCATCCACACGATAAGCCCGATCCACGAACGCCTCCGAAATGGCACGAATGCCGACCCGCTCAGCCGCGCGCGTTAGCTCGCTGCCGGCGAGCCCCAGTAGCGCGAGCGTCGGATCAACCGCAAGCACCGCTCGCGCAATTGCGTCCGCGGCCGCCACGTCGCGCGCGGCCCGGTTGTACAGCGCCCCGTGCGCCTTCACGTACTGCACGCGCGCGCCTGCCGCCGCACAGACAGCCTGAAGAGCACCGATCTGGTATACAACGAATGCCTCGATCTCGGCCGCCGAGGCCGCCAGCTCGCGCCGGCCGAAGCCAACCAGATCGGGATAGCCCGGATGCGCACCGATGATTACACCGTGCCGCATCGCCGCCCGGACCGTGTCGCGCATCACCACCGGATCACCGGCGTGGAAACCACACGCGATGCTGGCAGACGTCACCACGTCGAGCAGAGCCGCATCGTCCAGCTGGTACCGACCGAAGCCCTCACCCATGTCGGCGTTGAGGTCAATCGCGCGCGATGCGATGCCGCGTGGTGCCGTCATGGGCGCTGGCACCGTGCGCACTGCCACTCCACCGCGACTCCGCCGCTTCTCATGCGGCAAAGTTGCGAGTCTCGCTCGGCTGGCGCAACTTCTGGCATGGCAGAGAACGCGATCGCCTCAGGATCGGTCCAACCGTCGACATCAATGCGTACCGTCCTCATCGCCTCATGCGCAGGCAGCATGATCGAGTGGTACGACTTCTTCATTTTCGGTTCGCTCGCAGCGATACTGGCGAGGCAGTTCTACCCGCCGGGCAATCCGGCCGCGGCCTTTCTTCAGACCCTCGCCACCTTTGCCGTCGGCTTCGCTGTTCGGCCGATCGGCGCGCTCTTTTTCGGCCGCATCGGCGACCGAATGGGGCGTAAGAACGCATTCTTGACGACGCTCCTGCTCATGGGCGGCTCGACTGCGGCCATCGGATTGCTCCCCAGTTATCACAGCATCGGTTTCGCCGCACCCGTTGCGCTGGTGCTGCTCCGGTTGCTACAGGGCCTGGCGCTAGGCGGCGAGTACGGCGGTGCCGCCGTTTACGTCGCCGAGCACGCTCCCGCCGGACGGCGAGGCTACTACACCAGCTACATCTACACCACCGGCACAGCCGGACTGCTGCTATCGCTCCTGGTGATCCTGGCCGTACGCCGAAGCATCGGCGAGACAGCGTTCGCGGACTGGGGATGGCGTGTACCGTTCATTGTCTCCGCCGCGCTCGTCGCAATGTCATACTACGTACGACTCAAACTGGAAGAGTCGCCACTCTTTACGGAGCTGCGCGATCGCGGCGACACGTCCGAATCGCCCGTGCGGGACACCTTTGGCGGCTCGCGCTGGAGATTCATCGTCACGCTACTATTTGGCGTCCTAGCGGGGCACGCGGTGATCTGGTACACGGGCCAGTTCTACGCGCTCTTCTTCATGCAGACGGTGCTCAAGCTACCCGTAGGGGTCGCCTACACGGCGGTCACGATTGCGCTCGTCCTCGGCGCGCCGTGCTTCGTCTTTTTCGGCTGGTTGTCGGATCGAACCGGCCGCAGGCCGATCATTCTCACGTCCTTCGCGCTTGCCGCGCTCACGCTGTACCCGGTTTATCACTGGATGGCGGCCGCCGCTGCAGCGTCCAACGTCGCGCTTCTGGCGGCACTCGTCTTCTACCAGGTCGTGCTCGCGGCAATGTGCACCGGCCCGCTCGGCGCACTCCTGGTCGAGGCATTCCCGACCAGAGTGCGCTACACCTCGGTCTCCTTCGTACATCACACCGGAACGGGATGGTTTGGCGGCTTCCTCCCGCTCATCGCGACCGCACTGGTTGCACGCACGGGCAACATCTACGCGGGCCTGTGGTACCCGATTGGGGTCGCCGCCGTGACGTTAGTCATCGGCGTTGTGTTGGTGCGGGATCCGGTAAGAGAGTGACAGTAGGAGAATTGCGGGCGAAGCAAACGCGCGGCGTCACTGCCCCTTCCGTGGGTCGCGCACCTCTCGCTTGGTCCGGATTACCAGTAGCGCGCAGCCACCGTTGGATCCGCTACTGAGTTCCAGAGGAATCTCCGAAGGCTGGTAGAATTCGACAGCGGAGACGTCGCTCGCGTTCACCAGGTCGTCGAGGCTGGAACCGCCGAGGCGAACAGGATTGCGGTCGACCAGATACGACACGCAGCCGTTTCCACGTGTGGTCGTAACGCTGGCGTTCTGTCCGCTCCCTGAGACATACAGTCCCGGCACACGGCGTAGCACGTCGCTGGTGAATGTCGGAGCTATCTTCACAATCTGGTCCTCGTCCATGTACTTGCCCATCCCCGTGCTGCGGCGCTTGTCAAATCCGCTCGATCCAAAACGATCGGGCTGCTTCACCTTGACTTCAACTGTTGCCAGTTGTGGCGTGTAGCTGCCGAGGCGCACAGTTAGCTCATTAGGCAGCCTGGACCGCACGTCTATCGGTAGCTCTACCGGCTCGTAACCCACCCGTCTCACGAGGACGGCCTGTGTTCCAGCAGGAACGCCGCTGAGCGTGAAGCTGCCATCGGCGTTGCTCGCGGTGCTGGCGCTGCTTCGCTGCACCGAGACTCGAGCGTCGCTCACCGGCACGCCACCAGCATTGGTCACCTTGCCTCTGATCACCGCATTGCCGGATGCCAGTGCGCGTACTGGTCTCGAACTGGTGCTCGGACTGTTGGCAGCCGCGGCCGCGCGCCCACTCGTGCCGGTCGCAGCGTTTCCTGTTGCGGTCCCAGTTCTCTTCCCGGCTCCGATCGCACTCCCGAAGGCGCTTCCATTTGTGCCTGCGTTCGCGGCCGGAGCGGCCGGCGCTGTCGCCACTACCTGCCCAGTCGGCGACGGGAGGTACAGCAGGCGCATCGACAGTGCCTGTTCACTTACCTCGATCGGCACCTCGGCCGTGCTCGCACCGCCGCGCGTCGCCTGCAGCGATCCCTTGAAGCTGGCCGGCACTCCACAAATGCGGTATGTCCCATCCGCCGACACCGTTGCCTTGCGCAATCTCGGCGCACTCCTGATCCCTATGTCGGCTCCAGCCTCGGTTTCGGTCCAGGCCACTGAAACTTCTGCCCCCTCGGCTGGCTTTTCCGTGTCCGCTTCAGCCACGCGGCCGAGGATCACCCCCGGCCCGAACCGGAGCTTGGCCGGGGTACACACTATCGACGTTAGAGTGCGCGCCCCCGGAACGCTGAGCGAAACCATCTCGAGCTTGCCGACCGCGACCGCGAGAGTGTCAGATACCAGTCGGATCCCCAGCGAGTCGAGGACTGGATGCGTGACCTCGAGAGTGTAGCGGCCGGCCGGAAGCGAGTCGATGCGGAAAGCGCCCGAAGCCGATGTGACCACGTGACGCTGCGGCAGCTGCACCACCGCCACGCCAGCCTGAGGCAACGCGCCTCCGTGCAGCGAGTCCTCCACGGTGCCAATTATGCTCCCGCCCTGTGCGCGCGCCAGCGAAGGCGTGGCGGCGCCGGCCAG
>JBBSHV010000042.1:0-14877 GCA_038232435.1 Gemmatimonadales bacterium
AGCATCTCCTCCCACTGCGCCAGCCAGCCGGACATGCGCGCGATGGCGAACAGCACCGTGAAGTACTCGGTCGGGAATCCCATCGAGCGGTATATGAGTCCCGTGTAGAAGTCCACGTTCGGGTACAGCTTGCGCGAGACGAAGTAGTCATCCTCCAGCGCAATGCGCTCCAGCTCCAGCGCGATCTCGAGGCCGCGATCGACGCCGGTGATCTTGAACACCTCATCGGCCAACTGCTTCACGATCTTGGCGCGCGGATCATAGCTCTTGTACACGCGGTGTCCAAAGCCCATGAGCTTGCCGGTACCGCCCTTGATGCCCTCGATGAACTTGGGCACGTTGTCGACAGTGCCGATCTCCTGGATCATGCGGAGCACCTGCTCGTTCGCGCCGCCGTGCAGCGGACCGAACAGCGCCGCCACTCCGGCGGACATAGCGGAGAACGGGTCCACGTGTGACGAGCCCACCGCGCGCACCGCGTTGGTGGAGCAGTTCTGCTCGTGATCGGCGTGCAGGATGAACAGCACCTCGAGCGTGCGGACAAACGTCGGGTTCGCCTCGTACCGCGATTCGGTCATCCGGTTGATCATCGAGAGGAAGTTCTCGACGTACGACAGGGAGTTATCCGGATAAACGACCGGCAGCCCCTTGGAGTGCCTGTACGAGAACGCCGCGATGGTCGGCGTCTTGGCCAGCAGGCGGATAAAGGAAATGTTGCGCTGCTCCACGTCGAAGATGTTGCGCGCGTCCGGATAGAACGACGACAGCGCCGCGATCGCGCTCTGCAGCATCGACATCGGATGCGCGTCGTACCTGAAACCCTGCAGGAAGGAGCGGATGTTCTCGTGCACGTACGTATGGAACGTGATGTCGTGCTCGAACTGGTCGTAATCCTTCTGCGACGGAAGCTCACCGTGACGCAGCAGCCACGCGACTTCGAGGAAGCTCGCCCTGCCCGCCAACTGCTCGATGGGATATCCACGGTAACGCAGAATTCCCTTGTCGCCGTCGATGTACGTGATCGAGCTCTTGCACGACGCCGTGTTCATGAAGGCCGGATCGTACGAGACGACGCCAGTATCCTCCGGATCGCTGGTCTTGATCTTCTTCAGATCAGCGGCGCGAATAGCGCCCTCGGCGAGTGGAAGCTGGTACTTCTCGTTGGTGCGAGAATCGGTGACGTCCAACGTGCCAGCAGGACTATCGGAGGGCTGAGTGTAGCTGGGAGTGGTCATCTCGGATGAGCCGTTCGTGGTATGGGTACCCGGAGCAATCTAACGAGCTTTACGAGCTCACGGTTGAGACTACCGGAACAAACTCGCCCCAAGGAATTCGACTGCGTCAGGCCCTGGCGCCGACCACAACGACGTCGAACACTCCAGTGAGTACCCGTCCGGCGCGGCGCACCTGCACCCAAACGCGGTAGCTACCCGGGCGAGGAAACGCGTACGGAAAGCTGACGATTCCGTTGGACGGCATTGCTGGCATCGCCGTCCCGCCCACATCTCGACCCATATCTCCGCTCATATCGCTGGCGTTGATGCGCCTGGCCAGCGTGCCCGGCACGGTATCGGCCGCGGTGCGCATGCTCAACGCTTGCTGCGCAGCCATGGACTGCGTTCCACTGGGGTGCAGATGCACGAACACCGCTCCATCCGCGCGATTCACCACCGCGTGCGCAGGCATCCCCATGTACGGCTCGAGCATGGCCGGCTGCGCATCACCGGTCAACACCTGAAACTTGAGCGGCGCCGGCCGTCCTGCCACGATTGGCCCTGCCGGATGAATCCAGCGCATGGTGGAGCCGTCACCGAGCCGGGAAACATCACCCGTGCTACCTGCCGCGGCCCAGGAGTCGTCAGGGTCCGCGCCCGATGCCGTGGCAAGACCGGGCGGGACCGTCACGGTAGACACGAGCGTGGGAGCGAAGCCGCTCTCACGCGTGAGGTCACCATACACTCGATATTTACCCGGCGGCAGCTGCGGCATCGGTGCGACAAAGCGCACAGAGTCGCTGGTCAGCGGATGCAGATGCGCGAACGCTGACATGTCGCCCTCGCGCACTATGAACATGTGCATGAGCTTTCCATGGTCAGGAATGAACGGCGTGCTCACGCTCGCCGCACGCCCCGCCAGTTTCGCCTCTCGGCGGATCGCGTCGCGATGCACCCACATTGAGTCGGTGATGGCGAGCTTCACGACCACACCGTTCGGAGCCACATCGATCGACGCTGCTGAGTCCATGGGCTTGTACAGGTTGCGGCGAAAAGAATCGTCTTCACTGCTCCACCACTTCCAACCGCCGAGGATGACAACCATGAGCACCAGCGCCTCGACGACGCTAGCGCGCCGCGCGCGACGGCGACGACTCGGGTCCGGCGTCTCGCCCGGCGGAAGCGTCCCCTCACGCCACGCGGCGCCGACGATCGAGACCATCCCTAAGAACAGCAACGCCAGGACGAAGATCATGAGCACCTTGAGCGGACCGCCGAACGTGAGCCGCTGCGAGGACACCACCGGTAGTGGCACAAGCAGCTTTCCTTCACCGCGCGCCCCTCGCACAAATACCTGCACCGCGTTGGACCCACTCTGCATTACCCACAGCTTGGCGTGATACAGCCCCGTGTCACCGGCGACCGGCTCCGCGATGTCAGGAGGCGGAGCATTGCCCGCGGTTTCGTAAAAATTCACAAGCGCCGATACACGTGACACGTCAGTATCCGGGGTGCGCACGTATACGTTGGCGATACCCGGCACAACGCCCGGCACCTGCACGTTCACGATCACGTGGTACGGCCCTGCGTTCGCTTCCATCCACGCGTCGGGACTGCCCACGTGCCCTGTGCCGAACGCCATGAGCGCGGCGAGTACCGCGAGCCGCCCTATGGGGTTCAGGCGAAGCCGGATGCGATCGCGCACATAACCGACCACATGATCACGCATCAGCGGCGGACCCGCGACAGGCCGCGTCCCAGCCACATGCCCAGCATGCCGGAGATGGTGGCGTATACCATCGCCTGTGCGATTCCGGCCGCCATCGCCGCCCCGTCCAACGCGCCAGCAGCCGTCTTGGGGACGCCCCAGAACTCGAAGATCCATGGGCCGACCACGGTATTGTAGTCCCACTGCGTCAACGCGAAGATGGGGCTGTACCGGAGTTGAGTATTCAGCAGCAGATCGGCCCAAAACCAGTGCGTCACCAGGAAAGTGAGCACGGTTCCGACACCGACCGGGATCGCGCGCGCCATGATGCTCCGCCCCTTGATGCCACGTACCAACCAGTCGATTGTCATCGCCGGAAATACGAGCAGCAGCGGGAATGCCGGCGGCACCATATGGGTAATCGGATTGTAGATGGGTGCGAGCATCGGCGTGGCCGGGAAGAGCGGGAGCAGCCACGCCATCACCACCTGAATCGCCATCGCCACCAACGCGGCGCGCGCAGCGGGCCACCGGCCGCGGCCGGCGCGCGAAATCGCAGCCATCGCCACCGTCAGCGCGATCGCCGTCGCGATGTAGAAAGCGGGGCGATGCATCTGGTTTGGACGCGAAGCATCTTCCGTGATGATGGTCGCGAGCATCTCGATCAGGATGCCGCCGCCGAGTGTGAAGGCCCAATCGTACTTGCGGGCGTCGTCCCCGACCGCACGGTTGTGCGCCGCCGCGGCAAGCACCAGCGCACCAATCTGAATGGCTATCATCCCGCTGGCGAGCACCATGTGGGGCGGCGAGATGATCTTCACATCCAGCCCGTAGGCGCTGTGCCACCAGTCGTCAAACGGGGCCGAAGCGATCATTGCAATGGTGCCCCAGATGCAGATCCAGGCCCCGAGCGGCCCACGGAAATAATGCCAGTATCCGACCGACGACTCGCGATCGGCGGCCGAGCCCGCAAATGTTGTACGCAGGACAACGAAGCCGCAGCCGAGTCCGGTAACAATGGCGGCAATCTGCTCCAGGACGTGCGGGTAGGTCCAGAAGGTGTCTCGGCCCACCGACCGGTGCCACGAGATGTCCCAGATCAGGCCGACAACTATACACAGAGAGGCGAAAAGCGTCGCCCCGAGTAACCAGGGTACTTCGACCGCGCGTGATGCGGTGCGCGTCTGCGCCGTGGCTGGCGTGAGGGTGGAAACCGTCATCTTGATCCGGGGTGCACTTGGTGAAACCTGCGCCACGATCGTTCGCGATAATATGACACCACCAGCGCCTTCGCGGGTTGCTCATGGGTTGCTCATCGGGTTGCCACTATCGCTGCTCCAGGAGCCGGCCCAGCAATCCCGGGCACGTCACAGGGCACGTCACAGGGCACGTCACAGGGCACGTCACAGGGCACGTCACAGGGCACGTCACAGGGCACGTCACAGGGCACGTCACCATGGTGAGTGTCCGCAACCGACCAGCGTATGATATCTTCAATGCCATGACCGAGATAGACGCTCTTCTTCAGGAACACCGGACGTTCCCTCCGCCGCCGGAATTCGCGGAGCACGCAGCACTCAATGATCCCGCGATCTACACCGATGCCGCTGCCGACCCGGAGGCCTTCTGGGCCGCCGAGGCCGGGCGACTGGAGTGGATGCAGCCGTGGAATCGAGTGATGGAGTGGACACCGCCGCACGTGAAGTGGTTCGTCGGCGGAAAACTCAATGCCTCGGTCAACTGCGTGGACCGGCACGCACTGGGCGGCAAACGTGACAAGGTCGCGCTGATCTGGGAGGGAGAGCCGGGAGATTCGCGCACGCTAACGTACGGGCAGCTGTACACCGAGGTCACCAAGTTCGCCAACGTCCTCACCTCATTCGGAGTGACGAAGGGCGACCGGGTCGCGATATATCTGCCGCTCATCCCAGAAGCGGCAATCTCCATGCTCGCGTGCGCGCGCATCGGTGCGATCCATTCGGTGGTGTTCGGTGGCTTCGCGCCGGAATCACTGCGCGACCGCATCATCGACGCGGAAGCCAAGCTGCTCATCACCGCCGACGGTGGTTACCGGCGCGGTAACATCGTGCCGCTCAAGGCGAACGCGGACCGCGCGGTCGCCGAAACGCCGTCCATCCAGCACGTCGTCGTCGTACGGCGACATGGCGGAAATAAAGAAAAGGGACAGGATAACCAGGACGAACAGGATATACAGTGCTTCATGCACGACTCGCGCGACCACTGGTGGCACGAGCTCATGGAGCGCGCCGAAGAAGGATGCGACCCGGTGGCCATGGATGCGGAAGACATCCTGTATATCCTGTACACTTCGGGAACGACGGGGAACCCCAAGGGGATCGTCCACACCACTGGTGGTTACCTCACCGGCGTGGCGAGCACGTCGCGCATGGTGTTCGACCTGAAAGATGACGACATATTCTGGTGCACGGCCGATGTCGGTTGGGTCACGGGCCACTCGTACGTGGTGTACGGTCCTCTGGCCAACGGCGCGACTTGTTTCATGTACGAGGGCGCGCCTGACTGGCCGGAGAAAGACCGGTTCTGGGATCTCATCCAGAAGCACCGGATAACGATCCTGTACACCGCGCCGACCGCCATCCGCGCATTCATGAAGTGGGGCGACCAGTATCCAGCTCGGCACGATCTCTCCTCACTGAGACTGCTGGGCTCGGTCGGCGAGCCGATCAACCCCGAGGCGTGGATGTGGTACCGGGAGCACATCGGCCACTCCCGCTGTCCGGTGGTCGACACGTGGTGGCAGACCGAGACGGGCGCAATCGTCATCTCGCCGCTCCCAGGAGTCGTGGCAACCAAGCCGGGCAGCGCGACCCTTGCACTTCCTGGATGCAGCGCCGATCTGCTCGATTCAGCCGGAAACCCGATCCCTGTTGGCGGCGGCTTTCTGGCCCTCACGCGTCCAATCCCGTCCATGCTGCGCACCATCTGGGGCGATGATAAGCGATACCAGGAAACCTACTTTTCCAAGTGGCCCGGCCGGCCGGACATCTACTTCCCGGGCGATGGGGCCAAGCGCGACGAGGACGGTTACTTCTGGATCCTGGGCCGCGTCGATGACGTGTTGAACGTCGCTGGACACCGGATCGGGACGATGGAGGTGGAGTCGGCCCTGGTGGAGCACCCGGCCGTGGCGGAAGCCGCCGTGGTCGGTAAGGCGCACGAGATCAAGGGCCAGGCGCTCTCGGCCTTCGTGACGGTCAGGTCTGATCGCGATACGTCGCCCGAGTTGGCGGCCGAGCTGAAGCAATTTGTGGCCGACAAGATCGGCGCGATCGCTCGGCCGGACGACATCATATTCACCGCCGACCTTCCAAAAACCAGGTCAGGAAAGATCATGCGCCGTTTATTGCGTGATATAGCAGAAGGGCGTACGCTGGGTGACACGACCACGTTAGCCGACCCGACCGTCGTGGCGGGTCTCAAGGAGCAGTACGAGTCCATGGAATCATGATCTTTCGCTCGTTATTCCCCGAATCTATTTTCGGGCGCAAGCTCCACCCCAACGCCGAACGCCGGCTCCGACTGGCCGAAGCACGCGCGGACGAGACAATCATCCGCGCGCATGTGGACAACGCGCTGATGTTTGTCGATACCCTGGCCGAAGATCTCTCCTTCGACCGCGCGATCGACACGTACATCCGCGTCATGGCCATCCCCGAGCCGCTGGCGAGCGCCGTCGCCACGCGAGCGCTGGTCACGCTCGGCCGCGACCTGGTTCCCTTCCGCCGGCGTGCCCGCGAAGAGGGGGAGGAAGAAGTGGAGACCACGCCACGCGTGCGACTGGACGATGCGGCGTCAAGACATCGGTCGGTGCGGCGGGCCTGATCCGACGCGCTGTGACTTTCGTTGATGTAAGCGCGGCCGAGAACAGCCTTTCAAAGCTCGTCGAGCGTGCGTGCCGAGGGGAGGAGATTATCCTCACCCGTGCAGCGTTCTAGCAGTGCGCCTCGTTCCTGTCGAGAGAGGAGTCAAGCCGGAGCGCACTGGCGCAACAACGCTCACTTTCGACAAGAAGATGGCTCGTTTGGGCGGAGCTAAACTCCTGTCAGCGTGACCACGATCATGAATGTCGGCGTGGTCCCCGTCACTCTCCGTCTGCCAGCAACGGTGTCGTGCGCCTCCCTGAGTGGTACAAATCGCTGACGCTCACGAATAAAATCAGCGTCACAATTACCGCCGAAACCACGCAGTAGCGGCACACGGCGTCAATCACATACAGCTCCAGGTACGTGAGCCAGGCGGAGAACACGACGCCTACGGCGGACATCACGGTGAGCAGGACCGATATCTCCCGCCTTCCGCTCCATGCGGGCGAAGTGCCGACGAGCGCCACGACGAACGTGACGGCGTAGAAGGCGAATCCCCACGCGGCCACTGGTGCACCCAGGAAGGTGGCCCAGCGGCTCGTGTTTACGCGCTCGCACGAGCCCAGGCCGCATGCCAGGTGACCGATCGCGCCGAACTTGTATAGCGCGAGATACATCGCGACAAACGCGCCGATGAGCGCGAGTGCCGCGATCGCCATCCGTCGCATGGTCGACTAATCCAGGCGCGTTACTGAACGCGTCACTGACCGGACGCTGGCTTCGGCGCCGCTGCGGCCTCGTCCACGGCCCGCTTCAGATTGTCGTATGCAATCGAGCCGGGGAACGCCTTTCCATTCACATAGAATGTGGGCGTCTGGTTCACGTTGCGCCGGAACCCTTGCGCTGCATTGGCGTTGATGCGTGACTGATACTTCCTGGAGTCAAAGCACTTCTCCCACTGATCAGTGTTCAGGCCGACCGCCTTTGCATAGCCCAGAAATATGGGCTTGGGATTATCGGTGACCTGCGTGGCGCCATCGGGCTGCAATCCCCACGCGTCCTGGCCGGCAAAGAGCTGATCGTGCATCGGCCAGAACTTCCCCTGCTCCTCTGCGCACGCGGCGGCGTTCGATGCCGCCTGGCTGTTCTTGTGCATCGGGAGTGGGAAATCGTAAAACTTGTACGAGGCCAGGCCGGGCTCGATGATGCGCTTGCGTACATCGGGCTCGGTAACCGTCGCGTACGAGCCGCAAACCGGACACTCAAAATCGGCGAACTCCTCGATCACAACCGGCGCGTTGGCGTTCCCGACAACGTACGGCTGGGCCGGGCCGGCCTTGGCATAGTTGGCCTTGAGCGAATCGTACTGCGCGCCGCGCTCGGCATTAGCGTCGCCCGCCGCCGGGTTCTTCATGAGGTAGAAGATCACGCCCGCGCCGATCACGGCGATCGCGATCAGGAGTGCATAGAAACCGGTTCGAGCGCCGTTAACGTTTGCCGTGGAGCGCCCTGACGCGTTTTTTGATGCGCTTCTTGCGTTTCGTGGGGGATTATTATTCGCCATCCCGTGAATTTACCTCGCGATGCAAGCTGACGTTCTGCGTGTCCCGGCGGGTCCGGGCGCGATGCATGTGGAGCGATACGGTCACGGCGGCACGCCTGTGGTCCTGCTCCATGGCTTCGGCACGTGCACATTTCTGTGGCGCTACGTGGCTCCGCTGCTCGCGGAGGCGGGCCACACTGCCTACGCCGTGGATCTGTTCGGCCACGGCGAGTCGGACCGGACGCCCGATGCCGACCTGGGCATCGCGGCGCAGGCCGAGTATCTGGACGCGGCCATGACTGCGCTCCGCGTGGCCAGGGCGGTCATAGTCGGCAACGATCTGGGTGGTGACGTCGCACTCAGGCTGGCCGCAACGCGTCCCGAGCGCGTGCAAAAGCTGGTTCTCATAAATACACCCGCGTTCGACGAGCTTCCGGCCCGCGACATCGCTACGCTGCAGCGCAGCACTGCCAGGTTTGCTTTTCAGGTTACGCGCGGTGTTCTGGGTGCGGCCGCCCTGCTCCAAGCAATCCTCGAGGCGAGCGTGGTCAAGCCGGCGGAGCACATGCCGGCCAGGCTGCTGGCCCGTTATCTCGCCCCGTTCGCGGGACATGATGGTGTCAATCATCTACTCACGCTCGGCGCCGCCATACGGCGGTCGGACATCGACGACCTGGCGCTGGAAGATGTCACAGTGCCAACTCTGGTGGTCCGCGGTGACCGTGACGAGTGGTTGAATCGAGACATTGCAGACCGGCTGGCCAAGACCCTTCCAAACGCCCGTCTGGCCCGCGTCCACGGCGTCGCTCGACTGATTCCGGAGGAGGCTCCAGAGCAACTGACAGAGCTGCTGCTAGACTTCATATCGGGTCCGCACGAATCCGCATCAAATAGCACGAATAGCACTACGGTGACCACTACAAATGATTCGCAAATTGGTTAACTTACACGGTACGGTAATTGCGACTTTTCTTACACGGAATTAATGGCCAAGAAGCACACCTCCCCGAGATTTCAGTCCCACTCATCCGCTCCGGCAGCGCAAAAGGCGCCGGTCGATGAGGCACGCGACGAGCTGTTCCAGCACATCATGCGCTGCGGCGTGATTGGCGCGGAGCCAGACCACCAGAAGGAGTGGTTTGATGCAACACTCGCGTATTTCACAGAGCGTTACCCAGAGCTGAATCCGCTCGAGCTAACGCAGTTACGCACACAGGGCGAGCGTTTTGCTCAGCCCCTTAAGACCGCGAAGCAAGCGGTCTGAGCACGGCGGCCGGAATGGCCGCCGTTTTGTCATCCACCGGGTTTCTGACGGTTTCCGCCCGGCTTCCTCTAGCCGTCACTTGGTGGTCCATCGGAGCGTAACTCCGATGCGCACGCCGCCGCCAAGACCAAGCTCAACACCGGGAATTACCGACCCGGTACGCGGTCCATTCGCTCCCAAAAAGCCCAGAAGATAGGTGCGTGCGCCTGGCCCAGTATCGATCCGGACAGTCGCACCACCGCCAACGTACGGCTCCCACGAGTTCCGGTGGTACGGATCGAGAGAGAAATGCCCGAACAGATCTCCGCGCCCGCTAAAAGCTGTTGAGCTTAATCCAGCGCCGGCCAAACCACCGACGCTGAACTCCCGGGTCAGCGGCACCGTGACGCCGAGCCCCGCGTGGAGTGCGGCTGGATTGTCGCCGATGAAATCGAGCCGAGCGACAAAGGCGGATGCACGGCCAATCTGTTGTGTTTGTTGTGTTGTTTGTGTTGCTTGGGCCTGGGCCGCAGCGTCGTTCGTAACGGTACACAGAACGAGTACGGCAGCAAGGAATACTATGCGCATGGACACTAAAAACAGTTGGGAAGCTCTACTGTGGAATGCTAGTGGAATGCTAGTGGGATACTATCGGACGCGGGCGCGCCAGAGCGCCAGAGTATAGTCGAGAATTGACAGGGCTGACAAAATCCCGATCGCTAGAATCAGTCCCGGAGTCGCTACCGGCCGGACCAGCACTGCGATGAGCGTGGTGAGCTGCAGCACCGTCACTGCCTTCCCAAGCAGCCGCGCGCGGAACACGACCGGTCTGAGCCAGGGAATGGTCCGGGCGACGGCGAAGCCGACCGCCGTGGCCAAATCGCGCGAGATGAATACGAAGAATTGCCCCGTGGTGAGCTGGCCATCGACCAGATAGGCGGAGATGGCGGCAAGCACGAAGACCCGATCCGAAATCGGATCGATGAGTGCGCCAGCATAGCTCCTGATGTTAGCGATCCGGGCAATGAAGCCGTCGAGAAAGTCCGTGATCGCGGCGATCACAATCAAAACGACGCGGCCGCGGTCGTCGTGCAGAAACAAGAAGGCCACCGCGAGCACCGCCCGCGACAGCGAGATCACGTTCGGAACGTTCCACAACCGGACCCTCTTCGGCATGGCGAATTGTACCGGGCCCGCGCATGTGTTGCCAGCGCGTGGGTTGCCAGCGCGGGAATCGCGCTCTAGCTTCGGCGCGATGGCAATTCCTTACCGCGCGGTGCTGGCAGCGTATTTCGGGCTCGCCGCCCTCATCGTGGTCTGGAATATCGCGGCCGCGGGCCGCATCATCCAGAGCCGCCGAGCGCCGCCCATCTTTGCGGGCGCGACCGCATTCGGCGCCCTGTTGCTCATTCCCGCACTGCTCGTAGCCGTGTCCGGTGCATCGTTCGTGTACGGGCGCGCCATCCAGCCGGTTGCGTGGGTATGGCCCGTGGTCACCGTCCTGTTCGTCATTCAGGCGGTTTTTTCGCTCGCGCGCGGGTTGGTGACACCGCTTCTTGGCGTTCCCATCCTGGTATACGACGGCATCATCGCGCTGGTCGCTATCGCACGTTACGCCGTATCGCGTGGAACCGAGCCGCCCGACTTCGCGTTGGTGGTGTCGGCCGCCCAGACCAATGCGCTTGGCGTCGTGGGAGGCTCGGCGGTTCTGTCCCACGCCACATGGCTGCTGGTGCCTATGTTCTCGCCCGCGCTACCGTCGCGGTCGCGCTTGAAGATCGCTCTACGCACTCTGCTGGCCGCCGGCGTTACGCTGGCCGCCGCAATCGTGCTGGTAGAGCTTCCCGCGGCGGCCGAGGCGATCAGCAGCTACCAACGGTATCGGGGCGATGTGATGACGGAACGCCGTGACGGCGACTTCGAGTTTGGCATGAAGGTCTTTCCGGACGTGCGCGGAGCACCACCGCCGATCGCCATATCCAACGATCTCGGGTTGGTTGATTCGCTCAACGTGGGTGCGGTCTCGATCGTGGTTGATCCCGAGGGCGCGCGCGGAAAGGCGCTCGACTCACTGGCGCATGTGCTCGAGAACGTGCGCGACGACAGCACCACGCTGATCGTGACGCTCGGCTACCCGCGCAACGCGCGCGCGCTGATGCAACGGTCACAGGCCGCATACGTGGATGAGCGGCTGGCGGATGTAAACAGGCTCACACGCGCGCTCCGGCCCAACATCTTCATCCCGGCGCTCGAACCGTACGGGGAAGGGACACGCACCCTGGGAACACAACCGCCGAGCTTCTGGATCGACTACGTGACGCGCGCAGCAGCGGTTGCGCATCATGTGAACCCAAATATCAAGGTCGGACTCGCCGCTTCAAGTTACGGATCGCGCGATAGCGCGCTATACGCCTGGGCTTCGGAGCGCACTTCGCCGGTGGACATCCCTGGCTTCTCACTCATGCCGGGCTTCGACGGCGCGCGGTCGCTGGAGACGCACATGCGAATCGCGCAGCGATGGCTCCGGGTGCAGAGCCGTCCCAAGGACAACTGGGTCTACTCGGCGGGCGGTTATCCTATCGTGCACGGTGAGCAGAGTCAGACGATGGCGCTGCGCGGCGTGCTGGCCTGGGCCACGGCGCAGCCGGCGATCGTCGGAGTCGTCGTTACCGAAGCGGGCGACTACGACTCGCAAACCGGATTGCGCTCACCCGACGGTCGCTTTCGCCGCGCCCTGCAGGAAGTAACACGCGCGATGCGCAGTGAGCACGAGTCGGCAGCAGCGCAATAACAATTCAACCAACCACTATCGCATCCGGAGAAGGGTGACCGCCGGTCGCCGCTACGATGGTGTCGCCGGATTTATCCGAGCCGGCTAACTCGCCCGAGCGTGCCAGCGCCCGGCGGAACATCACTGGACCGGCGACCTGGTTCACGGCAAGTGTGGCGAGGAAGAGCGCTCTGATGCTCTCACCTCTTTCGGGATATACATCAGCAAGGATCGCGGCCAATCCCACCGCGACACCGGCCTGTGAAATGAGCCCCATCCATGTGTACTGTGCCTCGACGGATGACACTTTGGCCCAGCGCGTGCCAAGCGCGGTCCCGCCGCGTACTGCGGCCGCTCTGATGAGAACGACGGGGATGACCAGAGGCCACACCGAAGCGAGCGTCCCAAGCGCGATCTCCGCCCCAGCGAGGGCGAAAAAGACGACGAAGACAGGAGCGGCGGACCGCTCCATTGCCAGGCGCAGCGCCGTCCCGTCAGACCTGCGCGATGTGTTTTCCATAACGAAGCCAGCAACCAGTAGCGTGAGCAACGTCTCGACATGAAGCAGGCGCGCGACTTCCGCGCCGAAGACGGTAACGAGAATCGCGAATAGAAATAGCTCGTGCCGCGCCACGCGAAGGTACAACGCAACCGCTCCACCCAGAGCTGCGCCAACCACCACCGATCCGGCAATCTCCCAGACAATCGCGAGCACCGTAACGCCGCCATTATCCGAACCCGGCGGCACCACACTGCGAGCGATGGTGAGGCATGTGCTGAACAGAACGATTACCGCAACATCCGAAATCAGAACGACGCCCAGGGTCGAGCGCGCAACTGGCCCGCGAGCGCCCGTTTCCGTGAGCAGCGCCATCGTTACCGCCGGAGAGTGCACCACGGCCATTGATGCAAAGAGCGCGGCCAGAGCGATCGTCCCGGGCAAGCCCAAACCGCTCATGAATGGGACGAAGGTGCGCAACGATACCAGAAGCGCCATGATGCACACAAACGTGAGCGCCATCTCGGAGCTCATGATCTTGAGAATCGCGATTCCACGCTCGCGCACCTCGCTCCATCGTAACTCGGCCCCCGCGAGAAATGCAATCAGCGCGATCGCGAGCGAGCTTATCGGAGTGAGGGCACGGACCGCTTGCGCGGGTACGGTTCCGAGAACGGATGGACCGAACAGGACACCGGCACCCATGTAGCCAACGATGCGCGGCAGTCGCGCAGCGCTCGCGAGCTCACCGATGGTGTACGCCGCGACAATGAGGAAACCAAACGCGAGCAACGTCTGAGCACCGTGTCCCGCCTGACCGAGCCAGAGCACGACCTGCACGCTCGAGAAGAGCAACGCCAGGATCACGACGCGCCGCATTTACGACACCTCTCCCGAAAGTGATTCGCCCGCAAGCGAATCCCTCGCGAGCGACTCACTCGCTCCGTTTTGCTGCTCGGCTGACACTACCGCCGAGCGCATGAGTCGGGCTGAGATAAAGTCCGTGAGGAGCACCGAGACGACAGCCGCGGTGAAGACAAGTCCTGAGCCGATGGGAACTTGCTGGTACTGGTAGTTGATTGCCAGCGCGAGCGCGAGCCCCCCTTGCCCCAGGAGCGCCTGGCCCCAATCGTTTCCAAGTACCGGTAACGCACCATTCGCGCGCGCCGCAAGTCTGGCGCCGCCAATCTTGCCAGCAGCGCGCGCGGCAAGAAAGAGAACTACGACGGCGAGTGCCCACGGCTCCGCAGATGGCCTCCACGTCGCGCCGCCAATCACGAGCAAAACGAAGTACAAGGGACGATCGACGCTCTCCAATACAGCGGTTACCTCTTCCCGGTTCTCCGCTGTATTGACCAGGATGATCCCAAAGAAGAGCCCGACGACCAATGGTGACAGGCTCAGGTACGCCGCCGCTCCGCTCACAAGGATGACCGCTCCACCAAGCGCGATCAGTAGCCGGTCCTCATGTTGTTCGCTCCCAAGGAAGAGATAGAATAGCGATCCACCAACGACACCAACTCCAATCGCGATCGCCATCCATTCTGTCGGTGTGATGGGCCGATCCATGACGTAGGGATCAGGATGGTGCATGCTGAGCAGAATACCGAACGCGATCACAGCGACGAAGGCGTTGACCGTGGTGGACACGCTCAACTGCACCAATAGCGGCCGTTCACTCCCTCTCTCTCTCTCCTTTCCAAGTCGCTCACCGATCATGTTGACAGCGGCGGTGGACGAGGCTGTCGCGATAGCGCCCATCGCCAACGCCGGAATCCACACACGCCCCGGCGAAAAGCCAAGCAGCGTCATCGCTGCCATCTCAACGCCAAAGACAGTCAGCAGCGTAAGGAGCGACTCCACAAACGCGAGTCGATACGTGATGCCGGGCACCGCTACCAGTTCGGCAAGATAGAAGCGCGTCCCAATGATCGCCCCCATCCAACCGAGCGCGAGCGTCGTGATTGGCTCGAAGCTCTGCAGAACGGTCCTGCCCAGCAGCCCGGAAACCTGTGGACCGAGCAGGATTCCGAGTAGCACGTACTCTGCGCCAGA
>JBBSHV010000043.1:0-14815 GCA_038232435.1 Gemmatimonadales bacterium
GCTGAGTCACTGGACACCACTCATTGGCGCGGTACCCCGTCTTCGCGTCGATGACTACCTCGCTCATTCCCGGCGGTGCTTGCCACGCCCCCGCTGGCGCGGCTTCGCCCCAACCTTTGGTGTAAAAATCGGCCCACGCGGGAGCGGCAAGCCGGCCGCCCGATGCGTTGCTGCTGATGGGACGCGGCGTGTCGTAACCGAACCAGAACCCGGCGACCAGCGTTGGCGTGTATCCTATGAACCACACGTCGGTGCCATCGTTGGTGGTTCCTGTTTTCCCGGCGACGAGCCCTTCCACACCGTAGTCGCGCACAACGTTGCCGGTGCCGTAGTTCACCACCGACTGAAGCATCGACGTCAACTGATACGCGTCCTGTGGTTCCATGACGCGCACGCGTTGATTGTCGCTACTCCAAAGCACGGTGCCATCAACGGTCTCCAGGCGACGCACTAGGCGCGGCGTAACGCGCCACCCACCGTTGGCGAACGGAGCGTACGCCCGCACGATTTCCATCGGCGTAACTTCAAGCGCTCCCAACGCGGCGGATGGAACGTTCGGGAGATCGCTGGTGATGCCGTCGCGATGAGCTGTGGCAATCACTGCCGGAATGCCGACAAGCTCACTCACGCGTACGGTTGCGGCGTTGGCCGAGCGCATGAGCGCGCGGCGGAAAGTGATTCGACCGCCGTACTCACCGTTGTAATTTTGCGGCTCCCACACCGTGCGTCCGATGCGAACCGAAACCGGCTCGTCATCCACCTCGCTCGCCGGCGTGTAGCCGGCTGTAAGTGCGGTGGCATACACGAACGGCTTGAACGCGGAGCCGGGCTGACGGTGCGCCAGGAGCGCGCGATTGAAGCTGCCGCGCTGGAAGCTACGGCCTCCGACGAGTGCCCGGATATCGCCGGTGCGCGGGTCGATCGCGACCATCGCCCCCTCCACGCGCTGGCCTCTACCGTACGACTCTCCCTGAATCACCGCGGCCTGTCTGCGCACGGCTCTGTCAGCCGCTACTTGCGCGCGCGTGTCGAGCGTGGTGTAGACGGTGAGATCGTTCACATCCAGCGAGCCACTCTTGAGCACCGAATCGACGACCTGGCGCACCGCATCAATGGCGTACGAATCGCCGCTCACATCCGGGTGCCACTCCTGTCGCGCGATGCGCAGCGGCATGTCGCGGAAGCGTTTCGCGTGCTCATCGGAGATGTATCCTTCCTGCGCCATCAGCGACAGGACGAGATTGCGCCTCGTTATCGCCCGAAGCGGTGCTCTGCGCGGAGTGTACGCCGACGGGCCCTTTGGAAGAGCAGCCAGCATGGCTCCTTCGGGGACCGTGAGGCCGCTGACATTCTTGTCGAACAGATCCTGGCTCGCCGCCTCGACGCCGTACACACCGTTGCCGAGGTAGATGACGTTGAGATACAGCTCGAGGATCTGATCCTTGGTGAGATTCTGCTCCAGCAGGCGAGAGAGACGCATCTCGAGCAGCTTCTGCTTGAACGATCGTCCCTTGTAGCGGCGCACGACGAAAGTGTTCCGCACCACCTGCATGGTGATGGTGGAGAATCCCTCGCGCACGTGGCCCGCGCGGATGTTGCGGAATGTTGCGCGGAGCAGGGCGCGCCAGTCAATGCCGTTGTGCTGGTAAAAGCGCCGGTCCTCAGTCGCGACAAACGCTTCTCGCACCGGAACGGGGACGGCCGACAGCGGTACGTTCACGCGACGGACCACGGCCAAGTGTGAGATGAAGCGACCGTTGCGGTCGAGAACACGCCCACCCTCGTCCGGATGGAAAGATCTGATGTCCGCCGCGGTCGGGCAGCCGTCGCCGCCGCAGGTCCCTATCCAGAAGTCGAATGCGTACACCGCGACGCTTAGAATGACCAGCGCGGCGAGTATATATTGCTTCCTGCCAATCCTGTCGAACCGTAGGTTCATGCCGAAAATGTATAGTCCAGTTGCTTTCGCCCTCGCCACAATCGCCGCGACGGCATCCCTCGCCTGCTCCAAGGGCGAAGCCAGCCCCCGAGCGACTTCCTCTGCGGCTCCCTCAGCGACTTCCTCAACAACAGTAGCCGCTCATACCCCGGAACGGACCGAAACGGCAAATTCGCCGGCTGCGTCCGGTAGCCCGTCGCAGGCGCCCAACAAACTCGGCCGCATTCCCGTTCTGGAGTATCACCTGATCGGTGATCGCGACGCGCAGTACAGCCGCACTCGCGAGCATTTCCGCGCCGACCTGGAGGACGCTTATCGCCGGGGCTATCGGCCCATCACCCTGTCACAGATGTTGGACAAGGACTTCCGCGACGTGCCAGCCGGCATGTCACCGGTGGTCGTTGTCTTCGATGACGCTTCGCCTGAGCAGTTCCGCTACATCGATCGCAGCGGCCAGCTCCAGATTGATCCGACCAGCGGCCTTGGAATCTGGCTCGACTTCGCCAAGTCGCACCCGGGATGGAAGAACCGCGCCGTGTTCTGCATGCTCAACGGAGGGGCCGCCGGCCACAACTTCTTCGGCGACAATCCCAAGTTCGCGGGCCAGCAGAAGGCGTGGCGCTTCCAAAAGGTGAAATATCTGGCGGATAACGGCTTCGAGTTGTGCGACCACACGCTGTGGCACGCAATGCTGAATAAGTACTCCGACGCCGTGGTGCAGGAGCAGATCGCGCGCAACGCCATGGGAATCGATTCGGCCGTACCGGGGTACAAGATCAGATCGATGGCTCTGCCATACGGGATCTGGCCCAAGAACAAGTCACTAGCGTGGCACGGCTCGTGGACCGATCCAAAAACTGGCAAGACGCACAGCTACAATTTTGACGCGGTTATGGAAGTGAGCGGCGGCCCGACACGCAGCCCATACGATCCACAGTTTGATCCACACCACGTCACGCGCATCGAGGCAATCGGCAACGACATCGCCCAGACTTTGGACAAGCTGGACAAGACGAACACCAGATTCGTCGTCGGGAAATAACTATATCTTCCACCCGCGCAACGTCTCCAGCGCTGTTTCCAGCGCCAGACGTTGCGGGGGATACGTGGCGGTGTTCAGCAGTTGCTCGTAGGTCTCAATGGCGAGACTGAGGGCCGAGTAATCGTGCTCGGCACCGGCCAGTGCGGCGGCGTTGTCGGCAAGATTGGCGCGGGCGAGATCATCGGTTGGGAATTGCTCCGTGACCTGGCGCCAGCGTTCTACCCGATCACGCGGGTTGGGCTCGGCAAGGGCCCAGAGGTGCCACGCGCCGCGGTTGGAGCGGTCCATATTGCGAGCGCGGTCGGCAATCTCACCGACCACATCGGGACCGCGTCCTTCGAGCCAGTATGCATTGGCGAGGCGGACCAGAGCCTGGGCGTCGTCGGGGGATTTGGCAACGTCGCGCTCCAGTTCAGCGACCGTCGGAAGGGATAGATCATCCATGCGGCGAAATGTATCCCTCTGGACAATAGTCGCGGCCGGTGCTAGCGTTTAGGAGCAGTGCGATTGAAGTGCGATTAAATGCGCGCGATTTCCGGCGCGCAGTTTGAAGGGTATGGTCTCCGGGTGCGCCGCGTGAGTTGGCCCCGCGTTCCGAGAGATGCTCCCTCGAACCTGTGAATAATCTGTGACCGCGGCGAGGGCGCCAAGCGCCCGTCGCGTTATGCGCTTGCGGCGAGTGTCGCCGGTGCCTGTGTACCCGAATTCCATCCACATGACTGAAGGCCGACGTCCTACCCGTCGGGGCCGGAGCCAGCGCTCCGATGATGCCGCTTCCACCGAAGCGCTTGCTGACGCCAATCCGTATCTGGAGACGCCAGCAGCTCCTGTGGTGGAGCGGCCGCACGCCGAACAACCGCACACTGAACGACCACATTCCGAAGCCGCGCCAACGGTATCACTCGTCCCGAGCGAGCCCGTTATCCGAGATGTTTCGGGGAATGGCTCAGGGAATGGTGCAGGATCTATCTCAGCAGACATCCCAAACGATGTCGCATCTCGCGCCTCCAGCAACGGAGTGGGCAGCGACGGTGATGCGTTCCAGGACGATGGACGCGGCGGGATGGGCGGCGTGGATGGGGGTGGGGGTGGCAACCAGCCGAGGGGACGTAACCGCAGGTTCCGGCAGCGAAAGGGTGGTACCGGACAGGGCGGCCAGCAGGGTCAGCCAGGTCAACAGGGTCAGCAATCGCGACCGCGGCATAATCCTCAAGGCCAGCAGCAAAACCAGCAGCAAAACCATAGCAACGCTCAGCAAGGTTTGGGCGGCCGGCGCAACAACAGACGCAACCGTCCACCCGAGCAGCAAAATCAGCAGCAACAGCAGACCCCGCGCGGACCGGTCGGTCCAGTCACGGTGGATGGCGAGGCGACTGGACTTTTCGATGCTCAGCGCGACGCTGGCTTTCTGCGCAACCCGACCAACAGTTACCTCCCCGATCCCAAGGATCCGCTCATTCCGCTGCAGCTCGCGCGCCAGGTAGATCTGCGCCGCGGCGATCTGGTTACCGCATCGGTGGGTCACGATCAACGCGGACGGGTGATAGCAGCCGAGCTGATCTCTGTGAATGGAGCCGCCCCCGAGGCGGCGCTGCGTAGACCTGAGTTTCAGTCGCTCACAGCGTCGTACCCGGACCGGAAGCTCACGTTGGAAACGGGAAAACCGGCCAAGGGTGGCCCCGAGCTGACACGCCGCGCCATCGATCTTATCGCCCCAATCGGGTATGGACAGCGTGCGCTGATCGTGGCTCCGGCACGAGCGGGAAAGACGATGCTGCTCCAAGCGGTGATCGAGGGAGTCGCGATAAATCATCCGCAGGCTCACCTCTTCGTCCTACTGGTGGACGAGCGACCCGAAGAAGTGAGTGACATGATCACACTGGGCTACGGCGAGGTGGTTGCGTCGAGCTTCGACATGCCAGCCGCTCGGCACACCGATGTGGCGGAGATGACGTTGGAGCGCGCGCGCCGATTGGTGGAGCTGGGCCAGGACGTGGTGATCGTGCTGGACTCGATCACGCGCCTGGCACGCGCTTACAACACCGTGGAGCGCGGGACCGGGCGCACATTGAGTGGCGGACTGGACTCCTCGGCGATGGCCAAGCCGAAGGCGTTCTTTGGATCGGCACGCGCGGTCGCGCCTGAGAACGGCGGCGGCTCGCTCACCATCATCGCCACGGCGCTGGTCGAGACCGGCTCGCGCATGGACGACGTGATCTTCGAGGAGTTCAAGGGAACCGGCAACTGCGAGATCAAGCTGGACCGCAGCTTGTCGGAGAAGCGGATATTCCCGGCGATCGACATCGGGGTGAGCGGGACGCGGCGCGAGGACAAGCTCTTCAGGCCGGACCAGATCGAGCACGTGTACACATTGCGGCGTGGGTTGCAACAGATGCCTTCCACCTCGGCCATGGAGTGGCTCATCAAGCGAATCGCGGGTACGCCGAACAACGACGCTTTGCTGTCCGGGCTGTAATGTCCGGCCTGTAGCACGGCCCCAGTGACATCGGTATGCGACTGAGACCTCGGTGAAATCATTGCGCGACGGTACGACAAATACCGGGTTGGCCAGCGGCCGGCCCGGCGTTTGCTCTTTGGCGGCCATGCTTCCCTCGATCCGCCCGCGGTGTTCCGCCTCGGTGATCGTTGGTGCTGCCCTGTTGCTGGCAGCGCCAGCCGCAGTGCATGCTCAAGCTACCAATCAGGCGACTCAGCAAGCCCCCAAACAGACTCCTCCGCAGACTACATCGGGTACCAAGGCGATCGTCTCGCATCCGGAGATCGTCGATCTCACGATCAAAGGGGTCAAGTCGCTGGATGAGACCCTGTTACGCAGCCATCTCGCGATCGGTGAATCGCACTGCGTGTCGTTCGTCCTCAAGCCGATCTGCATCTTCAGCAAGTCGCCTCTCTTCTACAGGCGCGTCTACCTGGACCACGACGAGCTTGCACGCGACGTTTTGCGCGCGCGAGTCTTTTATTTCCAGCGCGGCTTCCGCGACGCTCAGGTGGATACGACGGTCACACCCGTTGGGCATGCTGACGTACACGTCACGCTGAAGGTGACAGAGGGCCCGCCCACGGCGGTGACTTCGCTCAATGTGGTACAGACGGACACCGTTCTCTCGAAAAAGGTGATCGCGGACGCGTCGGTGCTGGAGAAGGGGGACCGGCTCAGCTTACTGGCACTGGACTCCACAAAGGCGCTGCTAAAACGCAGGCTGTGGGACCGTGGCTATGCCGACGCCATCGTTGACTCGTCCCTGGCTATCGACACGGCCTCGCACGCGGCTGCTGTCACGCTCGAGATTGATCCGCGCTGGATCGCTCGCGTCGCAACCATCGACGTGCAGGGAGCCAAGCTGGTCTCCCCGCGAACCATTCGCAAATCGCTCTCCTTCAAGCCGGGCGACGTCTATCGCTATTCCGATGTGCTCAAGAGTCAGCGGTCACTGTACGAATCCAATCTTTTCCGGCGCGCGTCGATACAGGTGCCCGAGCGCGACGATTCGCTCAAGCATGTGTTGATCCAGGTGCAGGAAGATCAACCGCGAAGTGTGCTCACGAGCGTCGGATTCAGCACCGTCGACTTCTTTCAGGTACACGGGCGCTACATCAACTACAACTGGCTCGGGGGCGCAAAGCGCCTGACGCTGGACGCGGCTGTGGGGAATCTGTTGGCGCGCCAGCTCAACGGGAACGGGATCTTTTACGACATCGGGAAGACAGTCATAGGCGACCCCGCGTCCAAGTACTTCGCTCCGACATACACCGCCAGTGGGGAGTTCCGGTATCCGTGGTTCGGCTCGCCGAACAACGAGGCCGCGCTCGGTGTATTTGCGCATCGACGGAGCTCGCCCGGCATTTACGTGGACCGCGGCTACGGCCTTTCTGCGACTCTCACGCGCTTGCTCACCGAGCGCGGACCGGCCAGCCTCAACTATCGCTACGAGATCACTAAAGTGGATGCGGGCGACGTGTACTTCTGCGTCAACTATGGAGTGTGTGATGCACCGACGCTCGGCGCGCTACGGGGCAATCAGAGCCTGTCGCCGATCGGACTGTCGCTGACGCTGGACAAGACGAACGATCCATTCGAGCCACGCAGCGGCTATCGGGCGCAGGGATCGCTCGAGAGCGCGTCAACGTTCACGCTGTCGGACTTTCGTTACAATCGCGCTGTGGGCGACGTGGCGCTGTTCCTACCATTCCGCACCAGGTCCGTACTCGCTGGCCACTTGCGGGTCGGCTACGTCAATGCGCTTTCGAGCACCGCGATCGCCGTGGGCGCGGATACCAACTTTACGGGCTCGCGCAATATCCTGCATCCGAGAACCCGCTTCTATTCCGGAGGCTCACAGTCCGTACGCGGCTATGGCGAGTCGCAGCTGGGCCCGCGTGTGCTCACCATTCCAGCCGCAAAGCTGCGCCAGTACGATACCACCTCGGCCTGCAGGGCCGACGTCGTGCTGTGCAATCCGGCGCTGCCTCCGAACGGCCAGTTCACGCCGCGCCCGCTGGGTGGCAATCGACTGATCGAGGGGAGCGTGGAGTTTCGCTTCCCCGTCTTCGGTGATTTCCTTGGCGCAGCGTTTGTGGATGCCGCCTATCTGTCGCAGAACACGAGCCCCGCGCTGCCCAAAAGCAAGGCAGCGATCACGCCCGGCGTTGGCGTCAGATATAAGTCGCTGGTCGGACCCGTGCGTGTGGACATCGGTCTCAATCCGTCTGTCGCTGAGGATCTGCCGGTAGTAACGCAGGACGTGCTGGCCGCAAATGGAAGCTTGGTGCGGCTGAATCAGCGCCGCTCTTACTCAGTGGCTGGTGGCGGTGGGATTGGCGGAATCCTGTCCCGCCTGACGCTGCACCTCTCCATCGGCGAGGCGTTCTAGAACAATGCGCCGCCGGACTGCCGCCATAGTTGGACTGTCGACGATCGCCGGGCTGGTGATCATCGCTGGCGCGGCATTCCTGACGCTGACGCGAACGGACTTGGGCCGCGAGCGGGTCAGGCGCACGGCGATCTCGCAGCTCGGCAAAATCACCCACGGACTCGTCAAGATCGGCGGTGTCAGTGGCAATCTCGTGAATGGTGCGACGCTTTCGGACATCGCAATTACCGATAGCAGCGGCGCACCGTTTATAAAGGCTGACAGCGTCACGGCGTCGTACTCGCTATCCGACCTGCTGCACAAGCGCATTTACCTCGACGGTGTTCGGCTGGTACACCCGGTCATCGTCATCAGTCGGAAGACCGGCGGAGCGTGGAACTACGACCGGATCTTTCCACGTGATACGGTCAAGCACGTGCCTGCTCCCCCCCCAAGCCTCGGCTCGTGGGTGACACTGCGCAACGTGACCGTAATAAACGGACACGTAACGGTAAAATCGCCGTGGGTGCCGCCAGATACGCTCACGCTCACGCAGCGGGACAGCGCGATCCGGTTCGTCCTGGACCCAAGCTCGAAATCGCGTCTGCTCGTCGTGCGCGCTGATACGGGTTTCCAGAAGGTTTCAGACTTCCGCGACATCTATAGTAAGATGCCGCTTCTGCGCATTCAGGATCCGGACAACAAAACGCAGATCTTCGACGTCGCTTCGCTCCAGACGACTGCCGAGCCATTTAAGCCGCCTTCGGTGAGAGTCACCGATGTGCGCGGACGTTTTTTTGTGCTGAACGACTCACTCTATTTCTCGGGGATCCAGGCTGCACTGGCTAGTTCGCGTCTATCCGGAAACGGCCGCTACAGATTCAGCAACGACGATCTTCGACTGAGACTGCACGCGGATACGGTCGCGACCAACGATCTGTTGTGGATCGATCCCACAATCCCGCAGAACGGAAGTGGCCAGCTCGACTTCGCACTCGATTGGGTGGGAAAGACCAGCGATTATCAGGCGACCAACGCGTCGCTCGTCGTTGCCGGCGCAACTCTGGCCGGTAAGCTCGGCATCATGGTTACCGACACGCTAGCGTTCCACAACACGGACATGAAGTTCGCGCATCTCGACACGCGCACGATTCAGCAGTTGTTTCCAACGGTCAAGTCGCCGACGCAAGGATATCTCACTGGACGGCTTGCCGCCGATGGCGGTTTCGGCGCGATGCGCGTGGATGGAGACGTTGCGTTTGACGATCCCAAGACGGGCAGAACGCGCGTTGTTGCGCTTGGCACCGTGGGCGCGAGCGCCGGCGTACTGCGTGCCGATGACCTGCATCTCACTCTCGAGCCGTTCCAGGTCGGGCTGGTACGCAGCGTTGCGCCATCAGTTCCAATTGGCGGGACACTTACCGGCAAGGCAGTCCTGGACGGTAGCTCGGACACAAGACTGGCCGCCAACGTAGACATCACGCACAACGCGGCCACCGGAGTATCACATGTCGTTGGATCGGCGATTTACGGGGCCGGTACTCCTGTCCCACTGATTAACGCCAATCTCCGCTTCCTACCGTTATCCCTGGCGACAGTTGGTCGGTTCGCGCCCACCGCCGGGCTGCATGGCACGGTGTCGGGTCCGGTCAAGTTGACGGGTCCGATGCGCAATCTGGCTCTCAACGCGAATCTGACCACAGCCGACGGTGGCTCAATCGCGGCGCGCGGCACGCTGGATCTGGTAGCACCGCAAAAGGGTTACGACCTCGCCGTGAACGCGCACCTGTTCAACGCGAGTTCGGTGAGCACCAAGGCGCCAAGCACTTCGGTGAGCGCCGACGTCACGGTTCGCGGCTCAGGTTTCGATCCGGCGACGCTGAACGCCGTTGCCACCGCTCATGTCACGACGTCGGTGTACGATAGCGTTTCCGTCGACTCCGCGCTTCTGCGTGTCGCGGCTGCCAACGGCATCGCAACGGTGGATACATTAGTCGTGAATGTGCCGGGTGCTTACGCCAACGTTGGAGGGCAATTCGGGCTGACAGGCTCACACGTTGGGACGCTTCACTACGTGGCGGCTATAGACTCGCTCGGCCGCCTCTCGCGCTTCCTGGCGCACGACACGGGCACTGTTTCGCCGCGGCCCGGAATACTTGCGCAACGTGTGGCACGCGCTCAGGCTGATTCGGCCAGGGTAGCGAAGGCAACCGAAGTCGAGCGCGCGGCCACCGGCAAGCGCCTTCCGCGAATGGTGGTGGATACGCCAACCGCGATTCCTCGGGGCGCCTTTGCGGGATCAGTTCGCGCCGAAGGAACGGCCACCGGAAACATTCATACTTTCGACCTGACCGGTACTGCCCGCGGGCAAAACATTGTCGCCTACGGCAACTCCGTGGATGCGGCGACCGCGACGTATGCGTGGAACACTGCCTTCACACCCAACTCGCACGTCTCGCTCGATCTACACGCGACCAATGTACTTGCGGCCGGCTTTGCGCTCGATACGGTGAGACTGGTCACTGCGTATCAGAAGCCAAATGGTACGGTAAACCTCGTCATCAATCAGGATTCCAGCCGGACGTACTCGGTTGGTGCGGCGTACACGCTGAACAATGTGCGCAATGATCTACGTCTTGATAACGTGAGGCTGCGGTTCGATACCACAGTTTACACAACGCCACGGCCTTCGCTCATCCATTTCGGCACGGCTGGCGTGGACGTTAGTCACTTCGAACTGACGAGCCCGCAAGGTGGCCGCGTGTATGTGGACGGCCAACTTCCAACCAACGGGAATTCGAATCTCGACGTGCATATCACGCAATTCAACGTAGGCGATATCGTTGAGTTGCTACAGAGCGATGTCCCCGCGAGCGGGCTGGTGTCGGTGGATCTGCACGCCGAGGGAACGCGGGCCGATCCATCCTTTAGCGGTGCGTTCGGACTGACGCGCTTCAGCTACGGCGGGCGGGCGACGCCCGAGCTGCACGGCGTTATTGACTACAGCGATCAAACATTTCGCACCAACACCGAGGTCAACCGTGAGGGTGACGGGGCGATTCTCCGGGCGCGTGGAACGGTCCCGGTGAATCTGGCTCTGTCGGGCGTCACCGGGTCACGAGTGCCGCGCGATCGCGCGATTGACGTCAGGATCAACGCTGATTCGCTCCCGCTCAGTATCGTTCCGCAGCTCTCCACCGCCGTGACCGACCTGAAGGGGACCGCGCTGGCCAACTTTACCGTTGCCGGTACGATCAACAACCCGATCGTGAACGGACGCGTCGCGCTGCAGAACGGTGGCGTCAAAGTCGTGCCGCTCGGAATCACGCTCACCGACGTCGCAACGAATGTCCGATTGCTCCGCGACACGGTGGTGATCGACTCACTCGTCGCGCGAAGTGATGGTCTCATCCGGGTCAGCGGTGGCGTCGGCATAAAGACGTTAGCTCAGCCGTCGTTCGCGCTCAAGCTCTCGGCGCGGAACGCCGAGGTGTTCGACAATGATATGGGCAACATCCACGCCCGTGCCGACATCGCGGTGAATGGTCCATACAACAACGTCGATGTCACCGGCCGTGCGCGCATCCTGCGCGGTGTTGTGTATCTCCCCGAGCCGACCGGGAAGACGCTCGTCGGTGCCGGTGATCCGGCACTTTACAACGTGCTGGACACAGCGGTGACTAACGAGCGCGAGCTCTTCCCGTCCCAGTCGCCGCTCCTGGCAAACCTGCGCATGCAGGTACAGGTGGCGGTAAATCGCGACGTCTTCGTCAGGTCCAAGGACGCCAACGTCGAGCTATATACCGACCGGCCGCTGAACGTTGCCGTGAACAACGCCAGCAACTCGCTGCTACTTGATGGCGTTCTGCTGAGTGACCGCGGTGAGTACCGATTCCAGGGGCGCCGGTTCCAGATCGACCGCGGTTCGGCCGTATTCACGAACAGCCCAAATCTAAATCCGATCCTCCAGATTGCTGGCAGATACAACATTCAGGTGCCGGCACTCACGATCCAGATCGTCATCTCGGGAACGCTGGAGCAGCCCAAGATCGCGCTGCAGAGTGATGCGCAGCCGCCTCTGTCCCAGACTGAGCTGCTCAGCTATCTGGCCTTTGGTACTTCATCTTCGTCGCTCTTACAGCAGTCGGGGAGTCCGCTCAGCAACGGTGGGACCGGCGGATCGGGGAACGTCGTCGGCGCGAGCGCTGCCTTTGCCGCGAGGCAGGTTGGCGCAGCCGCGCTGAGCGCCGTGACGGATCAGATATCGGGCGAAGCGGCGCGCTCTCTTGGCGCCGACTTCTTCGACATATCGCCGGCCGACGTATCGCTCGGCGCATCGAGCTTCCTGCGTGGCACACAGATCGAGTTCGGCAAGTACATCCAGACCCGAACTTTCCTACAGCTCCAGGTACGGCCGGACCCAGCCTCGCTGCTGCGCCCGGGCTTCCAGGTCATCCACCGCTTCGGCACGCGGACGGGATATCGCGTCGAGGCGAGCTTCGAGCCACGTTATCTGCTCAGACAGCCTACGCTACAGCAGGACCAGAATCCGCAGACAACGAGCTCATTCGGGCTGTTTCTGGTGCGCGAGTGGCGGTACTGATCACAGCAGACCCACGCGGACAGAAGCGCGTAATGTGAAGCTGCTGGTTAGCCTTCCGCTGCCGCGGCAGCGTGCCGGCACTGGGCCACGGGGCAGCCGCGGAGTGGCAGCGGCCTCACCTCGGGAGCGGCATCTCGTTGTTCTGCACTGCTGCCTTGTCATCCCGGGCCGCGAGCCAGGCCGGAATCGCATCACGCCCGAGCTCGGCGCCTCGGCGCTTGTCACCGTCGGAGCCATTTGCTTGAGGCAGTAAACGTTCGCTGAGCGAGAGCACGTCGCTGGCAATCCCCGGCGCAAGCGCGTTCGTTTTTACGCCGAGCCACGCTGATACCGGCATAATGAGCTCGGCATCGCCGTGCACGCAGGCATCCACGACCGTGTGCGCAGCGCGAGTCGCATCGATGCTCAAGCCGGGTAACGAATCGGCGGCGGTGAACCAGGCGTATTCGTTTTCCAACTGCCCCCTGAATTCCGCGTGCCGCGGACTGCCGGTCCGCATGAGACCCGGACAGACAGTTGTGACGTACACGCCGTCCCGCTTGACCGCCGCACGCATCCCTTCTGAGAACCCCGCGAGCGCGAACTTGCTCACGCAGTACGGCAGCAGGTGCGGCACGGTGATCTTGCCACCGATGGACGAGATGTTCACAATGCGTCCGTGGCCGCGCTCGCGCATGCCGGGCAGAAAAGCCATCGTGGTGTACAGCGGGCCGTAGAAGTGCGTCTGCATCGCCTCTTCGTAATCAGCAACTGTCATCTTGTCGAACGGACCGACCGCGATGACACCGGCGTCGTTGACCAGAACATCGACCCGTCCAAAGTGCGCGTATACCGAATCTCGGAGCCGCTCTATGTCTCCCTGAACCGTGACATCGGCCACCAGGGCGACAACGTTTGCACCGGAGTCGGACAGCTCAGCCCGGGCACGCTCCAGTTCCTCCGCATCGCGTGCGCAGATCACCAGTCGTGCACCACGCGCCGCGAACTCGCGCGCCATGACGAGCCCCAACCCGCGAGAGGCGCCAGTTATGAGGACGACCTTGTTCATAAGATCGTAGATCCGGCGTGAGCGGCCGAGAGATCGCGCGGAGAATACCGCGCCGGCAATTAGACCACCAATGAGCGTGTTCCGAGTTGTGCTTGGCATGGCTGTTCAGAGGAGAACGGTTCGTGCCAACAGCCCCAATGGTACGCGGGTAGGCACCCCTGGAAGCGCTAAGCGCTACGAACAGCGTCAGAATTCCTTGCCGTTAACCCCTCGCCGCGCGGGCTGCGCTGTTATCGGTTCCGGCGCTATCTATAACGGGTAACTGGATGTAAGACGGCGACTGCTGCGAGTGGAAGATGCGCTGCGTCGCGGACCTGAAGTCGGAATCCTTTGCCGCGAAGATATTCGGGACGAACGTCTGGGGATTCCTGTCGATGAGCGGGAACCAACTACTCTGCACCTGAACCATGATCCGATGCCCTTTCAGGAAGCGGTAGTCCTGCGAGTGCAGGTCGACGACGTACTCATCGACGTGGTTGGGAACGATCGGCTGCGGATTCTCAAAGCCATCGCGGAAGCGCGCGCGCAACACGTCATTGGCAACCATGAGCTCGTAACCGTCCAGCTTCGGGTTAGGCTCGTACTGATCCGGATAGACGTCGATGAGCTTGACGATCCAGTCCGCATCGGTTCCCGTAGTCGAAGCGAAGAGGTGAGCCGCAATGTTGCCGGCGATTGTCACGTCTTCCGAGAGCGGTGCCGTCTGCCAAGCTACAACGTCAGGGCGACCCTGGACAAAGCGCTGGTCGTCGAACAACCATGTGGACCACGTTGAGCCGTCAGTGTAAGTCGGCTTAATGGGACGGCGGCGGTAAGGTACCGGATTGGCTGGATCGGAGACGTACGAGTCGAAAGCGCTGTCCACGGATCCTGTCGCCGGTTGGAACGACAGCGCGTGATTGGTGCGCAGGTATAGCTTCCGCGGACTGACGATCTTGCGCGGTGGCCAGTTGTCGTAGGAGCGCCAGCTGTTCGAGCCCGCCTCGAACGTGGTCGCTTCGGCCAGCTTTAACGTTCCTTTGCCCCTGAGCCAGTGGGCAAACCACGGTGCCTCGATGTGCTTCCGGAAATAGGCCGCAGTGGGGCTGCCGAAATCGACGTTGCCCAACTTCTGTCCAGTAAGGGCGCTCCAGCCGCCGTGGTTCCACGGACCGACCACCAGATAGTTGAGATGCTGCGTGTCATGCGGCTCCAGCGTTTCGTAGATCTTGATCGGCCCGTAGAAGTCTTCCTGATCCCACCAGCCGGCGACGTTGAGCGTCGGTACCTTGACCTGATTCAGGTAAGGAGCGACCGCCTGGCGCTGCCAGAA
>JBBSHV010000044.1:0-14756 GCA_038232435.1 Gemmatimonadales bacterium
CACAACGAGGACCGCCTTTGTCATACCAAGACCCCAGTGATAACGCTAAGTCGTGGGACTGTATCGGGATACTCATTCAGGAGCACGCTCCTGAGGAAGTCATCGAAGAGTGGCTGCGCATCGTGCGGCCCCGGCGCTGCCTCAGGATGGTACTGCACCGCGAATACCGGAAGCTCGCGATGGCGTACGCCTTCAATGCTCCGGTCATTGAGATTGACGTGGGTCACTTCCAGCGCGTCAGCGCCAGGAATCCCATGCTCGTTCCCCTGCACCGCGAAGCCGTGGTTCTGCGATGTGATGAGCACGCGGCCGGTCGCGACTTCGACCACCGGGTGATTTCCGCCGCGGTGGCCGTACGGCATCTTGGCGGTCTTCCCGCCAAACGTCAGCCCTATGAGCTGGTGCCCGAGGCAGATGCCGAACAGTGGCGTCCCCGACTCGGCGATTGTCCTGACCATCGCCGGCGCGTACTCAATCGCGGCGGGATCGCCCGGCCCATTGGACAGGAACACTCCATCGGGCCGCTGCGCCAGAACCGCTTCGGCTGGCGTGGTCGCGGGCACTACCGTCACGCGGCAACCGCTCTGCTCCAACAGCCGCAGAATGTTGCGCTTTATCCCAAAATCATACGCGATCACGTGGTGCGGCGCGGCCGCGTCACCCCACTCGTACGGCTCGCGCGTGGACACGACGCTGGCGAGATCGAGCCCGGCCATGGATGTGCACGATTCGAGAGCGGCGGTGGCCTCCGCTGAAGGAGACTCGCCCGCGCCGAAAACGCCCTGCATCACACCGGACGACCTCAGGTGCTTTGTGAGGCGGCGCGTGTCAACTTCTTGCAGAATAGGCACCTGCGCATCTGCGAGCCAGGAGATCAGATCGCCCTGCGCGCGCCAGTTGGAGTAAGTGCCCGAAAGCTCGCGAACCACCACTCCGGCAACCTGCGGCCGCGCGGATTCGGGGTCCTCCAAATTCACACCGTAGTTACCGATCTGGGGCGCGGTCATGACCACAATCTGGCCCCGGTACGACGGGTCGGAGAAGACCTCCTGATACCCCGTCATATTTGTCGTGAAGACGACCTCCGCCGCCTCAGGCGCAGCTGCAGCGAGGCTCTCCGCGCCGTGCAGGAGCCCGTGAAAAAGGGTTCCGTCTTCGAGAAGCAGGAACCCTGGTACTGCGGTCGAGATTTGCGAGGCCACCTGGCTCTATTTGGGTTTAATCAGGTCCGTTACTGCCTGGGCGGAACTGTCGGCGCCGGCGCGGCTGGCGATGGTGTGAGCGGGCTCGGCGGATTTGTCGGGCTTGTCGGGCTTGCCTGATTCAGCGGCGTTAGCGGAACCGCGGGTGCGGCGGCGTTCGGAAGCGGCGGGGCTGCAGCAGCCGGTGCGCCGAGCTTCCCTTCGAGGACTGAACGTGGCACGCGCGTCCTGGTGGACATCAGCTGCAGAATGAAGGCGAGCGCCAGGAAGACGCCGCCGCCCCACCACGAAATCTTGGTGAGGAGATTGCCGGCCTGGCGCATACCGATGAACGCGTCGGGCGAAGAGCTCGCGCCGCCGAAGCTGGCGGAAAGCCCCTGGCCCTTGCCGCTCTGCAGCAAAATGGCCGCGATGAGCACGAGGCTGGTGAGAATCAGCAGGACAAGAAGAAATGTGTACATGTAGCGTTACAAGTTAAGCGCAGGCGAGCAGATGGACAACCAGCTGTCGACCTTGAGACTTGCCCCGCCGACCAGGACTCCATCGACGTTGGCGGCGGAAAGCAGCTCCGATACGTTGGCCGGCGTCACGCTCCCGCCATACAGGATGCGCACTTTTTCCGCGGCATCTCCGAGCAGTTCGGTAAGCACACCGCGCAGGGCGGTGTGGATCTCAGCGGCATCAGCGGCCGTGGCGTTCTTCCCTGTGCCGATGGCCCACACCGGCTCGTACGCGATGATCGAGGTGGTGACCCGCGGCTCCCTCAACTCGGAGAGCCCGATCCGCAGCTGCTGGCTGACTACCGCCTCCGTTTCGCCGCGCTCGCGCTGCTCCAGGGTCTCACCGACGCAGAGTAGCGGGAGCAGCTGCGCTCGCTCAGCGGCAGCGCACTTGGCCGCGGATTGCTGGTTCGTTTCACCGAATACGTGCCGCCGCTCGGAGTGACCCACCAGTGTAAGCCGAGCACCTGCATCGTGCGCGATCGGGGCGGAATTCTCGCCTGTGAAGGCACCCTTATCGGCGCTGTAGATGTTCTGAACGCCGAAGCGGAACGGACAAGCCTCTCCTACACCTTCCATTGCTGCGGCAAGCGACAGCGCAGGGGGAAAGAAGATGACTTCACTGTCCGCATCAGGCGTATATCGCGCGACGAAGTTCCGTGTGAATGCACGGGCGGACGTGGGGCCGTGGTTCATCTTCCAGTTTGCGGCGAATACACGCCGTCTCATGCTGCCGGCGTCGGAACCGTTTGTCACGCGTCGTCCAATGCGGCCACGCCCGGGAGTTCCTTTCCTTCCAGGAATTCGAGCGATGCACCGCCGCCGGTG
Source organism: Gemmatimonadales bacterium (assembly GCA_038232435.1). Classification (GTDB taxonomy): domain Bacteria; phylum Gemmatimonadota; class Gemmatimonadetes; order Gemmatimonadales; family Gemmatimonadaceae; genus Fen-1247. The sequence goes on from JBBSHV010000044.1 coordinate 2,531, forward strand.
GAGACATGGCTCATCTTCGACGCCAGCCCTGCCTTCACAACGGCTGCCGCGGAGTCGCCTCCGCCGACGATCGTTACCGCGCCGCGCGTTGTTGCATCGGCCATGGCTCTGGCTATTACCATCGTGCCTTCATCGAAAGGAGCCTGCTCAAAGACGCCCATTGGCCCGTTCCAGAGAACGGTTTTGGCAAATCCGATCGCTCGCGCGTACGCCATCGCCGTCTCCGGTCCGATGTCGTACATGGCCTCATCCATCGGAATCGCCCCTCGGCCTACCGCGTGCGCCGTTTTGGGCTGATCGATGCCACGCGCGACCACCGCGTCATGCGGAAGACTGATGCGTGTTCCAGCGTTCTCCAGCAGCTCACCGGCCAGTTCGACCCTGTCCTGCTCCACCAGCGACTTGCCGGTCTCAATCCCCATCGCCTTGAAGAAAGTGCACGCCATGGCGCCGCCGATGAGCATCGCGTCCACCTTGGGGAGTAGCTCGCGAATGACGTCGATCTTGCCTGATATTTTGGAGCCGCCCAGTATGGCGACAAAGGGGTGCTGAGGATTGGCGAGGGCGTTGCCCAGGAAGTCGAGCTCGCGCTTCATGAGCAGCCCCGCGACGGCCGGATGCAGCTGCTTTGCCACGCCCGCCGTGGAGGCGTGTGCCCGGTGGGCAGCGCCGAACGCGTCGTTCACGTACAGGTCGCCCAACTCCGCGAGCCCGCGTGCGAGACGCTCGTCGTTCTTCTCCTCGCCGCCCAAAAAGCGCGTGTTCTCGAGCAGCAGCAGCTCGCCCGCTTGAAGGCTGTGCGAAGCCTTGATTGCCTCATCCGTATCGGTGGTGCCCACAAAGACCACGTGTCGTCCGGTGAGCGCCGAGAGTCTGTCGGCTACAGGGCTCAGCGAGTAACGCTGGTCAGGAGCCCCCTTGGGCCGGCCGAAGTGGGACAGGATGACGGGGCGTGCGCCGTGCTGGATCAGGTACTCGAGCGTGGCCAGCGACGCGCGGATGCGCGTATCGTCGGCGATGTTGCCGGAATCGTCCAACGGGACGTTGAGATCCAGCCGGACGAGCGCGCGCTTACCGCGCAGTGCGTCGTCCGGCACATCTAGAAGCGATTTTTTATTCACGTTCGGTGCGGTCAGCTGAGGCGCGCGCCGACAAAGCGGATCATATCGACGCAGCGCGAAGCATAGCCCCACTCGTTGTCGTACCAGCCCGACACCTTGACCATAGTGCCGTCGATGACGTTGGTGTTGAGCGAGTCGAGGATGCACGAATGCGGGTTGCCGATGTAATCGACAGACACGAGCGGCTCGTCGGCGTACGCCAGAATTCCTTCGAGCGGACCACCCGCTGCCTGGCGGAAGGCCGCGTTCACGGCCTCCGTGGTGGTCGCCTGCTCCACCTCGACCGTGAGCTCGGTGAGCGATACATCGGGCGTGGGCACGCGCACAGCGGTACCGTCGATCTTTCCCTTGACCTCGGGAATGACGAGGGAGGTCGCCTTTGCGGCCCCTGTCGTTGTGGGGATCATCGAGACCGCGGCCGCGCGGGCGCGGCGCAGGTCCTTGTGCGGCAGGTCCAGGATCTGCTGATCGTTGGTGTAGCTGTGGATTGTCACCATCGAGGCGTGCTTGAAGCCGAAGGCGTCGCGAATGACCTTAACCATTGGAACAAGGCAGTTGGTGGTGCACGACGCGTTGGAGATGATGTCGTGCTTAGCCGGGTCATACTTGTCGGAGTTGATGCCCATCACAATTGTGATGTCCTCGTCCGTTGCGGGAGCGGAGATGATCACCTTTTTGGCGCCTGCCGAGAGGTGCTTGCGAGCGGCGTCGCCCTTGGTGAAGTGGCCCGTGGATTCGAGCACGACGTCCACGCCCAACTGTCTCCACGGCAGTGCGGCCGGATCACGCTCGCTCAGGACTTTGATCTCGTCGCCATCGACAAGAAGCTTGCCCTCGCCGGCACAAACATCACCTGGGTACGTACCGTGGACGGAATCGTACTTGAACAGGTGAGCCAGCGTCTTTGTGTCCGTGAGATCGTTGACAGCGACGAAATCAAGATCGGCCACGCACTGCTCCTTTGCCGCCCGAAGCACCTGACGTCCGATGCGCCCAAAACCGTTGATACCGACACGAATGGCCATGATGCTCAGATTCCTCGTTAAAGGCGGTTATGGCGCGTCGCCCGCAGCGCGGGCTCGCCCGAATGTGATGTAGGTTATGATGCGCGCGCCACCGGCGTGCAGCTCGGCGGCGCACGCGTTGAGCGTCGCGGCTGTCGTCACAACGTCGTCCACCAAGATAACGTGCCGCCCGGCCAGCTCACGGCGAGATACGGCGATCTCGAACGCGCTTGCAACGTTGCGTAGCCTACCCCCTGGAGTCAAGCGCGTCTGGCTTTCCGTAGCTCGACGCCTGACCAGAGCCGCCCCAGTAGGTACGCCCCAGCGCTCGCCGATGCGGGTCGCCAGGAGCTCACTCTGGTTATAGCCGCGCTCGCGCAGGCGGCTGTGGGCGAGCGGGACAGCGACCATCATGGCGCGCTCCTCTATAACGTCTCGCGGGAAGCTTAGCCTGGCCATCCTGTCACCCATCGGCTCGGCCAGCCTCGTCCAGCCGTCATACTTGAGTTTGTGAACGAGATCCCCGCCAACGCCGGTCGGAACCCAGCAGACCGACCGCGCGCAACGCACGAAGGGCGGTAGCAGCGCGCACCAGCCGCAAGTCTGGCCCCGCGTTGGATGACCGCAGCGGTCGCACTGCGGCGCGGGAAGCCGGCTGATGCGGGCAAGACAGAGCGCGCACACGAGCGCGTCGCCCTCCGCCGGCAGGGCCAAATCACAACAGACGCACGCGCGGGGGAGAAAGAAGTCGAGAGCCGCCAGTGCGCCGGAACGAGCCAGCCGCGCCAATGGCTTCCCGTACTGCGCGAGCGTCCCTACCCCGCCGCCGCCTCCCACATTACCCGCCTGTCCGGCGCAAAACCAAACCAGCACTCGAACGCGAGCGCGCCCTGCTCAATGAGCATTGGCAGGCCGTCGATAGCCACGAGACCCGTCGCGCGCGCGGCGCGAACCCACGGCGTTGCTCCGGCGCGATACACCAGATCGATAACGGCAGCGCCGGGGGCGAGCAGCTCGATAGCGATGGGGAGCAGGTCGTCCCGGAGACCGATTGGTGTTGCATTCACAACAAGCTGTGCATCCCTGACAGCAACCGTCAGATCGCGTTCCGCGCGCGCGCAATCGAAGCGCTGCGCCAGATTGGACGCGCTCTGCTCGGTGCGCGACCAGACGGTGAGCGCGGTCCCTCCCCACCCGGACACCGCGGTTGCGACCGCGGCGGCAGAACCGCCAGCGCCTAGAAGCGTAACGCGTTGCGGCAGCGGGCGCCCGTGCTCCGACATCAGGTTCCGCGTGGCGTGGTCAAAGCCGCCCACGTCGGTGTTCGTCCCGACCAGAGCGCCCTCTTCAAACCAGAAAGTGTTCACGCCGCGTGCCGTTTTCGCCACTTCCGTAACGCGACCGCAGAGCGCGAAGACTGTTTGCTTGTGCGGTATTGTGACGTTGCCGGCGCCCGTCTCCTTGCGAAGCTCCCCGACAACGGCGTTGAGATCACGCGGCGCTACGTCCAGCGCGGAATAATGCAGAGGAATCTTGGCCGCCGCGAGCGCGGCGTTCTGTATCGTAGGCGAGAGCGAGTGCGCAACGGGATGGCCAAGAAGTACGAGCCGCTCTGGCGTCTTCATCGGAACGCTACTGCGACTCGGCCGAGCGTTCGGCAGCGATGCGATCGAGTGCTGGACCGAGCATCTGTTGGATCTCGTCGGCAGCGTGCCGGTAGTCGTTCAGGTCGCCGCCAAATGGATCCGCAATGGAGCGCAGAGACGCTCCGTGTGATCCGTACTCGTCCAGCAGGGCGACACGCGCATCAGGCACGACAGCGTGAATGGCCGGAAGTTGACTGCGCGACATCGCGAGCACGATCGTGTCACCCGAAACCTCCTCCGGCAGCAGCGGCCTGCTCCCATGGCGCGAGAGATCCAGCCCACGCTCGAGCCCGACGAGCATCGATCCGTCGTTCGCCGGCGCGCCCAGCGCGGCACCCGTGCCTGCGCTAGAGAACTCGACAGCGAGGGCGCGGTCCGCCGCCATCTGGCGAGCGAGCGCTTCGGCAAACGGACTGCGGCACGTGTTGCCTGTACAGACGAAGATGACTTTCACGGGCTACGCGATTGGCACTAGAGTCGGGGCCGCGAGTCGCAGACTGTTTACAGAGATGGCTCCGGGGCGAATGACGCGCGGACGCTCACCCATGCAATCTACAACGGTCGAAGGCTCCGAGGCCGTGAGCGTTCCACCATCCAGCACACGCAGTGTTCCGCGCGCGATCGCGTCCCACCAATCGTGCACGACAGTGGCGGCGGACTGCGCTGGCGGATGACCTGGCCGGTTCGCGCTCGTGGAAGTGATGGGGTCACCGTATGCGTGGATAAGCCGGTTGAGCCCTGGGTGCGGCGTCCACCGAACCGCGATGCCGCCCTCCGGACCGCGCAACGCATCCGGAACGCGTCGCTCGCCACCGGGCAAAACCAGCGTCAGCGGACCGGGCCAGTACCGCGACGCGAGCGAGGAGGCGGCGGGTGTGAGGTGCAGATCGAGTCGAGCGAGCATCTCGACGCCGGCAATCAGCATGAGAAAAGGCTTGCCGCGTGGACGCGATTTGAGCGCGACGAGATTGGCTACCGAGTCGTGGTCAGCGCCGCCGCCGAAGCCGTACACTGTTTCAGTAGGATAGGCGAGCACACCGCGCGCGTTCAGGTGCGCGATGGTGCCGCGCAGCGATGCCTCGACCTCCTCGGCTGACCAGAACGGGATCGTGGGCGAAGGCTGTGTCATCCAGGAAGAATACTGAGCGCTTCGGCGCGCGAGAAATCTTCCTCTGTCGTGATCTTCATGGCCCGTTCACTGCCGCGGACGATCACGACGGGAACGCCGTATCGCTCGCACAGTCCCGCATCGTCGGTCGCCGTCACCTGATCCAGCCGCGCGCGGCGATGGACGTCATCGATGACGTCGCGCGGGAACGCCTGCGGAGTCTGTGCGCGCCAGAGTCCGTCGCGCTCCACGGTCTCGACAACGTTGCCGCCGATGTCCACGCGCTTCAACGTGTCGATCACAGGCATCGCGGCGATCGCTACACTGCCGGTGCGCGCGACAGCAATAACCGAATCTATCACGGAGTGCGGTACCAGCGGGCGAGCGGCGTCGTGCACGACCACGATGCGCACTTCGGGCGGGAGATCCTCCAGTCCGTTGGCCACGGAGTCGCCGCGCTCACGTCCACCGACGGAAATGAGTAACCGCTCCAGGTCGCTCTGAAAGATCCAGGGCGGAGGGTCTCCAGCGTACGCGCGCGGGAGGACCGCGACCACCATCGCGACGTCGGACCTCGCCTGAAATGCCTGAACGCTGTGCAGCAACATCGGCTTGCCCGCGATCCAGCGAAACTGCTTCAGCTCCGACGACGCGGCGCGGCTGCCGGAACCTGCCGCAACGATAACCACGCCCACATCGGCGACGATATCTGCGACATTATCCGGGATGACAGGTTGGCTCACCCGAACATCACGTCAAACATCTCACGTACCGTTCGCACTCCGACCGCGCGCACGCCGCGTGGCACACGTCCGCCTGCTGAGCGCTCCGCCACGTACGCCGTGCGCATGCCCATCTTGGCGGCCTCGGCCATGCGCCGCTCCGTTTGGGCGACGGGACGTATCTCGCCGCCCAGGCCGACTTCGCCGAAGAAAACCGCGTCGGAGGCGATGGCGCGGTCGTACACACTGGACGCGATCGCCGCGACAACGGCCAGATCACCGGCCGGTTCCTGCAACCGCATTCCGCCAACCACGTTCAGAAACACGTCCAACGACGCGAACGACAGTCCGGCGCGCTTGTCCAGCACCGCCAGCAGGAGCGCCAGCCGGCGTCCGTCGAAGCCAGTGCTCACGCGTTGCGGAGTTCCGAAACCCGCCTTCGCGGCGAGCGCCTGCACCTCGATGAGAATCGGTCGCGTTCCTTCGAGCAACGGCGTCACGGCACTGCCCGATGACACGTTGGCGCGATCACCGAGGAAGAGCTCCGACGGGTTGGCGACAGGCTCGAGACCGTTCTGGCTCATTCGAAAAACGCCGATTTCATCGACGCTACCGAAGCGGTTTTTCGTCGCACGTAGCACGCGATGATCCAGCGATCCCTCGCCCTCGAAGTACAGCACCGTGTCCACAATGTGCTCGAGCGTCTTGGGTCCAGCGATGCCGCCGCCCTTGGTCACGTGCCCGACGACGAAGACGCTCACGCCTGAAGCTTTGGCAAAGTGCATCAACCTCGCAGCCGACTCCCGCACCTGCCCCACATTGCCGGGTGCGCCCTCGAGATCTGACGTGAACACGGTCTGGATCGAATCGACTACCATCACCTTGGGAGATTGCTCAGCGGCGGTCGCGAGAATGGTTTCCAGGTTGGTTTCGCTCAGCAGCATTACATCCTGCGCCGAGTCGCCGAGCCGATCAGCGCGCAACTTCACCTGTAACGGCGACTCTTCGCCGGAGACGTACAGCACGTCGTGATTACGTCCTTGTAACGTTGCCGCGACCTGAAGTAGCAGCGTGGACTTACCGATTCCCGGCTCGCCGCCGATCAGCACGACGGAGCCCGGAACAATTCCGCCGCCAAGCACGAAATCGAACTCTCCAATCCCCGTCTTCCAGCGGCGGTCTTCCGACCCATGCACTTCGCGCAGCCGCGGTGCGTGCGCCGCAACACCTCCGGCCGCGAGCGATTGAGCACCACCCCTGCGCCTCGCGGCCGCGCCGCCGGCCCCCGCTGACGGCGTCGCCATCTCCTCGACCAGCGTATTCCACTCACTGCACGTGTCACACTGTCCGGCCCACTTGGGATGATCCGAGCCGCAACTGGTGCACCGATACAGCGTCTTCGCCTTTGGACTCACTCGCCCTGCGATCCGTTTTTCGATCCGTTTTTCGATCCGTTGCCGTTCCCGCCGCCCCCACCGCCCCGTCCCGAATAATTCTCAAAACGGGTGAAAGCGCGATTGAAGAACAGCGTCGCGTTTCCGGTCGGACCGTTACGCTGTTTTCCAACGATAACCTCGGCCAACCCCTGCGACACCTTGCCATCCTTGTCGGGCTGGCTCGGATCCTTCCCTTCGAGCACGTCGTAGTACTCCTGCCGATACAGAAACATGACAACATCGGCGTCCTGTTCGATCGCACCTGACTCGCGCAGATCCGACAGCTGAGGCCGCTTGTTGTCGCCCGTGCGCTGCTCCGGCGCGCGGCTCAACTGCGACAGCGCAATAACGGGAACGCGCAGCTCACGCGCGAGCGCCTTTAGCGAGCGCGAGATCAGGCTGATTTCCTGCTGCCGGTTTTCGGAACCGGATGGTCCCTGCATCAGTTGCAGATAGTCAACAATGACCATCCCGATATTGTTCTCCGCCTTGAGCCTACGCGCCTTGGAACGCATCTCGAGCAGCGATATCGCAGGCGTGTCGTCGATCCAGATCGGGGCCTGGCTCAACAGTCCCGCGGCACGACCGAGCTGCACGAACTCGTCGTCGCGCAGCTTTCCCTTGCGCAGCCGCTGAGCATCAACCCGAGCCTCGCTCGTGAGCATGCGCTGCAACAGCGACTGCTTGCTCATCTCGAGCGAGAAGAACGCAACCGGCGTCTTGGCATCGAGCGCTGCGTTCTGTGCGCAATTTAAGACGAATGCGGTTTTTCCCATCGATGGTCTGGCCGCGATGATGATGAGATCGGACGGCTGAAAGCCCGCCGTCATCTCGTCCAGATCCCGGTAGCCGCTCGGCACACCGGTCACGGACTCGCCCGCGATATGGAGCTGCTCGATGCGCTCCATCGCCTCGTACATCAGCTCCTTCACGCGCGTGAAGCCTTCGGTGCCGCGCGTCTGGTTCACCTCGAAGATGCGGTGCTCTGCGTCGTCCAACAGCTCGGCCGCCGGACGCGGTGACTCGAAGGCCTCGCCCACGATCGCGGTGGAAACTTCGATCAGACGACGACGGAGCGCCTTCTCCTGAACGATCTTGGCGTGATATTCCACATTCGCCGCCGTTGGAACGACGTCGACCAGATAGCCGATGAACTCGCGTCCGCCAATCGCGTCCAGCTCGTTGTTGCGTGCCAGCTCCTCGGACAGCGTGAGCGGATCGATTACATCGCCGCGCTCCGACAGCGCCAGCATGGCACGGAAAAGCCTGCGATGCGCCTCCCGGTAGAACATGCTCTCGTCCACGAACTCGCTCGCGCGCAACACGGCGTCGGCGGAGAGCAGCATGGCGGAGAGCACCGCCTGCTCGGCGGCCTCGGAATACGGGGGCGTACGCTCACGGTACGGGTCGCGCGGTGCCGTCAATGTGCTAGGACTTTGTTGAATCGAGTATGCGTCGAGCGAGCTTGACATCTTCCCATGTAGGGCGCTTCCAGGCCGGATTGCGGAGCAACGCGGCCGGATGATAGGTGACGATCAGCGGAGTGCCATGGTAGCGGTGTACCGCTCCCCGAAGCTTGCCGATCGGCGTTTTTGTATTGAGGAGAGTCTGCGCCGCGAACGTCCCGAGCGCCAGTATCACCTTCGGTTTGATGATCTGAATCTGCCGAACGAGATACGGACTGCAAGCCGCCACCTCGTCCGGCGTGGGATTCCGATTTCCCGGCGGACGGTGCTTGACGACGTTGGAAATGAACACGTCCGCGCGCTTCAGGTCGATCGCCTCGAGAATCTTGTTCAGCAGCGCCCCGGATTGTCCCACGAACGGCCGGCCGGTCTCGTCCTCATTGGCACCCGGAGCTTCTCCCACGACCATCAGCCCGGCCTTTGGATCACCCTCGCCTGGCACCCCGTGAGTCGCTGTCTGATACAGCGGACAGCGCGTGCACTCCTGCACCAACTTGGCCAGAGCCGCGAGCGAACTGACATCGGCAAATGGATTCCGCTCCAACAACGTCCCGTTCGGAGTCCCGACCACCACTCCCTGCTCGAACTCTTTCACAGTGGGGGCACCATCATCTGCCTTCGGTGGCTCAGATAACCGCACGTCCGCGGTCGGAGGCGGTGCGGCAGCAGGTGCGGGTGCGTGCGGCGCCTGGGCGGCACCTGATGTTGCTGCCTCCGGCCGCGACTCGCGCACGGCTCCCGGAATCGGTAGCCGCCCCGAACGCACAGCGTCTATCGCTGCCATCGCATCGTCCACGCTGAGTCCGTCCAGCACGAATTCGCCCTCGCCCAGCTCTCGCCGCTGCTCCAGATACGCCCGTAATCGTTCTCTAGCGTCCACTCAGCAGCGCCTCCACACGATCCAGAATTCGCTCGGCGACTTCGCGCTTCGGCAGGAGCGGCAGTTCTTCTACGGCATCGGGAGATACTATCGTGACCCGATTCGTTTCCGCACCGAAACCCTCACCCGGTACGCCAGCGCGATTGGCCACGACGATGTCCAGCCCCTTGGCCTGCAGTTTCCCGCGCGCACTCGCAACAAGATCGTCCGTTTCCAGCGCAAAGCCAACAGCGATCAGCCCGTTGGGTCGATCACCGCGCGTCGCGGACAGAATGTCAGTGGTGTCCGTCAGCTCGATCGACGCGGGCCGCGCTCCCTTCTTGATCTTCCGATCGGCAACGGTGGCCGGCCTGAAATCCGCGGGTGCCGCCGCCATGATCAGAACAGCCGCTCTCGGGAGTGCAGCGCGCACCTCGCCCTCCAGATCAGCCGCGGTGATGACGCGCACGACATCCACTCCGGCTGGCGGCGCCACTTCGATCGACCCCGCAATCAACGTGACCTCAGCGCCGCGCGCGAAAGCAGCAGCGGCAATCGCGACGCCCATCCTCCCGGAGCTGTGATTGGAGATGAAGCGCACTGGGTCGATCGGCTCACGCGTGCCGCCCGCTGTCACGACGACGCGCTGACCACGGAGGGGCGACGCCTTCGCCAACAATCGATCCACGTGCGCCGCAATGACGTCCGCGTCAGGGAGCCTCCCCGCCCCTTCGCCTTCACCGAAAGCAAGCGGACCAGTGTCCGGCTCGAGCACAGTGTAGCCGAGATCGCGCGCGTGCGCGGCATTGCGGCGAGTTTGTTCGTGCGCCCACATGCGGTCGTTCATCGCGGGCGCGAGCAGCACCGGACAGTCCGCGGCAAGCAGCATCGCCGCGAGCAGATCGTCCGCGCGGCCGTGCACCGCGCGTGCGAGGAAGTCCGCCGTCGCGGGCGCAACGACGATGCACTCGGCCGCGCGCGCGAGCCGAATGTGGGCCAGCGCGTCGCCCGCCGCGAAGATGTCACTGTGCACGCGTCGCCCGGTAACCGCCTCGAACGTTATTGACCCCACGAACTCGCAGGCACCTCTCGTCATCACGGCATCGACCTCGGCACCGCGCTGCGTGAGCAGCCGCGCCAGCCACACGGACTTGTAGCTGGCAATCCCGCCGGTAATGCCCAGGACTACGCGGCGACCGCGTAAGTCAGCCGTGATTACTCCGCGCGGCGGCGCGGAACCACGTGATAGGAAATGTCGCCCTCGGACAGCTCTTCCAGAGCGCGCGTCGTCAGCTTCTTCTCGCCCGGCGCCGATCGGTCGCGCGGGAACTCGTTCAGCACGCGCGCAAACTTGGCTGCGACGAGAACGCCGAGGTACTTGTTGGTCGCGTGCTTCGCGATCTCGTCAGGTGTATGGACTCGCATTGATCTATTTCTCCAGTATATGGCTTACTTCGATGTTACCCACTTCCGCGTTGAGCACGGAGACTATCTCCGCGGCTGCGCGCGCCGTCGCGGGGGCATGTACCCGCCGCAACGACTCAGCGTCGATGATGCACGAAACCTGTGCGACGGCGCGCTCGAGGTCGTCGTTCACGACGACGTACTCGAACTCGTCCATCACCGCGAGCTCGACGACCGCGTCGCGCAAGCGCCGCGCGATCGTCGCTGCATCTTCCGTCCCCCGGTCGCGCAACCGCGACACGAGTACCTCGCCAGACGGCGGCAATACAAAAATGCGAACCGCATTCGGGAACGCGGCGACGAACTGTTCCGCGCCCTGAACGTCAATGTCCATCACCACATGCCGTCCTGAGTCGAGCACACGCTCCACTTCCCGGCGTAGCGTGCCATACATGTTGCCGTGAACCTGCGCGTGTTCCGCGAAATGGCCCGCGGACACGGACTCCGAAAATGATGCCGGAGACATGAAGTGATACGCGACGCCGTCTGTCTCCGCCGTACGTGGCGCCCGTGTCGTTGCCGACACGGAGTAGCCGACGTCCGACCTCAGCTCGAGCAGCCGCCGCGTGATCGTCGTCTTGCCGGCCCCAGAAGGGGCCGAAAGAATGATCGGGAACGGCACCTACTCCACATTCTCGCTCTGCTCGCGCAGGCGCTCCAGCTCTTCCTTGATGCTGACAACATCGGCGAGAATACCGGCGTCGTTCGCCTTGCTTCCCGTCGTGTTCGCCTCCCTCAACATCTCCTGCAACAAAAACCCAAGCCGCTTTCCGACACCCGACTCGCCCGGTTCCGACAGCGCCGTGCGAAAGGCAGCGATGTGCGCACCGAAACGGCTCAGCTCCTCGGAAACATCCAGCCGGTCAGCCATGATCGCGATCTCCTGCGCCAAGCGCTGCGGATCCACCGCGACCCCCGCGGCCAGCTCCGCGACGGAAACGCGCAGGCGCTCACGCTGCAGCCGCAGGCGTACGGGAGCGTGCTCGTCGATACGGCCGAGCGCCGCCTCGACGACGTCGAGATGCTCGCGCAGAAACTCTGCAATCGTGTTTCCTTCCACGCGCCGCATCGCGTCGAGCGCGGCCGCGGCCTCTTCCACCACGGGAAGGAGCTCCTCCAGCGATCCGGCGGCGGCGCTATCCTGCACATCCTGAGCGCCCGACGTCATCACCTCGGGAAGCCGCATGACCGTCGCGACGTCCACACCACCCGCAAGTCCGAACCTTTCACCCAGCGTGCGAAGCTGCTCCACATACGCTCCAAAGCGCGCCTCGTCGATGAAAAGCGTGTGATCGGCATCGCGCTCCAGTCGGGCCGTGAGCGTCACGTGACCGCGCGCGAACCGGCGACGCAACGCCTCGCGCACGTCGCCTTCCCACCGCGCCATCGCGTTGGGCAAC
>JBBSHV010000045.1:0-14729 GCA_038232435.1 Gemmatimonadales bacterium
AGTGCGCACACGCTCGCCGGCTGTGCGGTCGATGAAGGACTGCACGTCTTCGTCGCGCAGCACGGCTGCGCCCGCGGCGAGTGCGTGAGCCGCCGCACGAGTGACGGCGCGCGAGTGTTCGGGCTCCGCGATCCAGAGCGCGCCGCGCTCACCCAGGCGGAGCGCAGATAATTTACGCGCGACAACTTCGCGCGAGAGAAAGTGTTGTTGCACGAAGTTGCCGAGGGCGCGTCCGATGCGGTCCTTTCGCGCCGGTACGATCGCCGTGTGCGGAATGGGTATGCCGAGCGGATGACGGAACAGCGCGGTGACCGCGAACCAGTCGGCCACGCCGCCGACCAATGAAGCCTCGGCCGTCGCTCTCACGTAACCGAGCCAGGGCCACGCCACGCGCGACTCGAGCAGCAGCGCCGCGATGTATACCGCGCCCGCGGCAACGAGCAGCAGTAACGCGACACGTTTCATTTGCGCGAGCCGCTCGCGCTTGAGTTCCTCGTCCGCGAGTGGCGGAAGTTCGGTCAGTACGGGCTGGGACATGTACTACGGAACATAATCACGCGGCCAGCCGGCTCACCGGTTCGCGCGTGGGCCCTAACTACTCCGCGGCGTCCTCGGCACCTCATAGAATTCGACGCGATTACTGGATGTCAACGGAACCGCGACCTGGTTGTGCCTGGCGTCGTAGCCGATGTCGGCGCACCCGTTGACCGTCGTCTACGGCGATGCCATGCACCTGACGCAGATTGCTGATAACCTTGCGCGGCGGACCGGCCCGCCCGCTCCCCCGGTCGTGCAGCGCAAGGACGTCGTTCGAATCGCGGCGCGTCACGTAAACGGTGCCGTCGTCGCCGGTCAGAAGCATGCGCGGAGAGCCGAGATTGTTGGCGAAAATATTTACGCGAAAACCGGGCGGGACGTGCAGCCGATCCAGTACCGACTGGTCCTACTTGCCACGCGCTGGAGGTGCACAGCACGGATACGGACATCAGTCGCTTCGGTATCCTGCTCAGCATCATTGTCATCCTAGTGTCACTCCCTGTTCGGCCACTCGGTGACATTCTGCTTTATTTCCTGGCGCCAGGAGCGATCTTCTTTTTTGTGGAGTAGCGGGATCAACGCGCGCAACGTCTCCGCGACGGCACCCATCAGGACGCTCAGGTTTATTTCCTGCTGGGTGTCGGCGCCCAGACCCACCGTCGGTTGCTGACCGACAATGGCGAGTACTGGCTGGTGATCCATCTTCGCATCGTACACTCCGTTCAGCGCATGGATCGCGCGGGGCCCGCTCGTGACCATGCACACACCGATCTGGCCCGTGACCTTCGCGTGGGCACAGGCCATGAAACCGGAAAGCTCCTCGTGCGCAACCTGAACGAAATCGAACCGATCGCCCGCTCGTTGCAGCGCGCCAGCACACCGTTGATGCCATTGCCGGGATAGCCGTAGATGCGATTGACTCCCCACTCGCCGAGGCGGTCGAGCAGGAAGTCGCTCACCTTCTTTTCACCGGCCGTTCGCTAGTCTCCCCTACCCCCGAAACGGCGAACGCCGGCGGCGACAGCGAGCCCGACACCCGCGACAACGGCGGTGCTGACCAACGGGTGCAACTTGGCCTTGGTGTAGGTGCTGGAGCGCATCACGTGCCCCTTATAGTCGCCGTGTACGGCACCGCGATCACTTGGGGCGTCGAACAGGCTGTCATTGGACATGTCGGCCGGCCGGTCTGTTTTCTGGGCCTTGAACTGGGTGGCTTCCATGAACTTGTCAGTCAAGCGTAGTGAGCCCTTCCGCATTCCCGATATAATCTTCCCCGCTCCGCCCACCACCACATCCGGCGTCGGATGCTCGGCGCAGTGCAGGATTGCCTCCGCAACGACTTCCGGCGCATACACCGGCGGCGCGGCCTGGGGCTCGACCTCCAGGTGATTTCGCGCGTGCTTGAAGAACGGAGTGTCGATCCCGGACGGTTTTATAAGCGTTACCGACACCGGAATGTTGTCGTGATCCAGTTCCATGCGCAGGGTGTCGGTGTATGCCTTGACCGCATGCTTCGCCGCCGCGTACATGCCGGTGAGCGGAAGGGCGACATCCGATTCCACGCTTCCAACGTTGATGATAGCTCCGCCACGCTCACGCAACTGCGGCAGCGCGCTTTGGCAACCGTTCACCACGCCCCAGAACGTCACGTCGAAGAGGCGGCGCTTCTCCTCCAGCGGGATCTCGTCCAGGCGACCGTAGATGCCCACGCCCGCATCATTGATCCATGTGTCGAATCCGCCGAACTTCGCCACGGCAGTCTCGGCCGCGTGATCGAGCTGGCCCGCGTCCGACACGTCGGCCACAACGTAGGCGGCCTGGCCGCCCTTGGCCTCGATTTCGTTTACCACCTCCTTGAGCGCGGTCTCGTTCCGCGCTACCGCAACAACCTTGGCGCCGCGACCGGCGGCCATCAACGCGGTGCAACGCCCGATTCCACTCGATGCGCCGGTGATCACAATTGTTTGTTCGCTTAGCGGTTTGAGCTTTACTCCCATGACAGCACTCCACGATTGTAGACAGTCGCTGAGATGGCAACGCGCGTTCCATACGTCCGTAAAGCTGGCAAACTGCTTGCAGCAATCGCGGTAGCGCCGTCACCCGTCGCCGTGCCTTCACCCGTTGGCTCGCTATCTCCGCCGTGATTTTGACCATGTCCGAAGTGCTGGTTCAATTCGACGAGCCACAGCCGGCCCCTGACGGCCGCCTATTCATCGCGCAGGTAGATGGTCAGCGAGTTTCAGAGGGGCTGTGGGAAGCTTGGATCGAGTTCTATCCGCGCGACGGAGGCGAGCCGATCCGGACGAGACGCGAGACGGAGCAGCTCACGCGCGGCGACCTTCGCTTCTGGGCCGCGGGGATTACTCGCCGGTATCTGTCCGAGGCGCTGGTGCGGGCGTTAGCTCCAGAGCGAAGCGCCACTCCGCGCGGAATCTCGGTTCCGATGCCTGAATCCGCGCTGGCAAGCGCGCGCTCAGGTATGCACTCGGACGAGCGCATGGTGCTGGAGACGAACCTGGTACACATCTCGCCAGCGCCGCTCGATCCAGTGGAGATCTACCGGCGCGCAGGCGAGTATCGGCTGCGGCAAGAGTTGCGTGCCCTTGACGCCAAGCAACTGAGGGACGTCATCGTCGCATACGACGTTCCAGAGTTTGATATGCATGATCTGGTGCGCACATTCGAGGACGCTCTGGCCGAACGCATTGTTGCGGCGGTGCAACAACGTGTCGGTGCGAATCGCACCCGCCCCTCAGAACCCGGCGCCGAACAGCGCGAATAGACTAGCCAGGCGCGCAGCCCGCGATGGCGAGGGTTTTCCACACCGCGCCGACGGTACGGGCTACGGGGCCGGGCCGATTTTAACGTTGGCCAGCGTGACGGCATCGGTGCGCGAACCGGCGGGGACATCGAGCCACAGCACCACCGGACGTCCGCCAACCTCGCCGGTTGTAACGAGAGTGCTCCGCTGCGCGGATTTATCCGTATCACCCACCCGCTGCATCAAGTTGTAGAAATCAGTGGCATCGTTCGGGGTGTCCCACACCGTGGCCCATGCTATCGCCGCGCCCATTGGAGTATCGAAGACGATGAATCGGTCGCCGTCCCATCCGGCGGCGCCGCGGTTTGCGTCCTCCTGGTTATTCAGATGCTGGTACAGAAAGAGCCGCGTTTCAAACTCGCCGAGGTCGTTGTCGTACTTGGGCCTGACGGCAGTACTGGGGGCGAACGTCACCGGAGTGGGTGCGTCACGAGTGCCGAAGTAGGCATACTGATGCAGGATCTGCTCGGTGGATACCGGCATATCGTTGTAGAGGGTACCGGTCGGATTCCTGTCCTTGTAATTCCTGATGAACTCCGCGCCACTCAGGTACGGGAAGATGAGCGTCTCCTGTAGTACCAGCGGAGAGCCGGAGTAAACCGGCATTGCCGCACGATTGTTCCGAATGGTCTCGCGTATGCGATCCCAGCCACCGGGAAGTTGGACCGCGACGTTCCCCGCGCCGAGCGCCGTTACCATCTGGCTGTACACGGCTTGCCCCTCGAACACTGCCTGCGCGGCCGTCTGCCGGTCGTTGTCGCCGGCCGCCTTCTGCACCGAGTCGAGGCTGACGTACTGATCCTGAAGAGCGTGTACCAGTTCGTGTGTCACAACCATCTTCACGATGTCCCTGGCCGCGCCGTCCACCACGTACAGCACCTTGGTCTTTGGATCGTAGAAGCCGACGATCTGCTCCGCGAGCAGATTCTCCTCAAGCTTGCGTAGATCGAGCGTGTCGGGGATGAGTCCGAGCAGCGCATATGCCTGCTGTGTGCCCACGATGTCGCGCCGAACCTGTGGCTCGTCAAGTTGCGCCACGAGAAAAGCGCGAACCTGCGCCTTGCTTCGGGTCTCGATCTTCGGCGGCGTTTTGAAACGGAGCCCGACCGCGCGCTCCACTGCGGGGACGGCTTGCGCAACGATGTTGCCGTACGGACCACCCGCCCCACGCGGCTCCTGGCGACAGCCGCCAACGGCGCCGGCGAGAGCCGCGGCCGAAAGTACGAGGGTAAGGGAGCGTGTGTTATTGCGTGAAACGTCCGAGCGGTCTGTGCGCATGCGATGCTAGGTCTGACTAAGTGAATAGAAAGCGCGACATGTACCAGTGAATCATTGCATCGCCAAAGAGCAGCGATACGATGGCGGCCGGTGCAAGGAATACTCCGAATGGGACTCGTGGCAGCGCGTCTTCGTCCGCCTCGCTGGCGGGCTCAGGACCCGCCACGTCGCTCCCGCGCGCCCGCTTTCGGCCGGCAAGCTTCATGAACGGCAATATGATCAACACGAAGCCGACCAATCCCAGTGCCGCCGCGATGAAGATGGTCAGCAGCGCACGATTGGGGCCGAGCGCGGCGCCCACAACCGCCATGAGCGTGACGTCGCCGAAGCCCATTGCCTCACGCTTGAGCGCCACCTCGCCGAGCCACCCCGCGACCGCGATCGCGCCGGCGCCGGCAAAGGCGCCGATCAACGCATCGTATGCGCCAGCGAAGGGCGACGACCCCTCGAAGAACAGGGCCGCAAAGGCTGTTGCGGTCACCCAGATCAGACCAAAAACCGTAAAGCCATCGGGGATGAGATAGTGCTTTGCGTCGGTCACCGCGACGCCGAGCAGGATTGTGACAAGTACCGCGACGCGTAATGCGGTGAAGGTCGGCCCATAGGCTACGACCGCAGCGGCCCAGATCAGTGCGACTAGCAGCTCTACCAGCGGGTACTGCGCCGAAATCGGGAGTGAGCAACCGGCACAGCGGCCGCGCAGCGTCAGCCAACCGAGGATGGGGACATTTTCGCGCGCCCGGATACCGCGCTCGCAGTTGGGGCAGCGGGACGGCGGCGACACCACGGACAGTCCGGCGGGCCAGCGCGCGATGCACACGTTCAGGAACGAGCCGATGCACGCTCCGGTCAGAAACGTGAAGAAGAATACGACAGCGTTGCTGCTGAAAGCGTCAATCATGCCGAACAGCCATTCTGATAGTCATGCCGTGAGCGTGTAAAGAAGAATCCCGGTTGCCACCGCGACGTTGAGGGACTCGACGCCCCGAATGGGAATCGCGACGGTACGGTCCGCAGCGCGTGTCACAGCGCCTGAAACACCATTCCCCTCATTGCCAACGACGATCGCGAGCCGGCCGGGGGCACCGGACGGAGGAGCGAGCCCTGGCTGGAGCGGTTCTCCACCCGCATCGGTCGCCCACAGCTCCACTGCATTGGCTCGGCAAAAATCCAGGAGCGCGTCTGCCGAGGAGGCGAACGCATGCTGCGTGAACAGCGCGCCCATGGCCGATCGCACCACTTTGGGATTCCACAGATCCGCGGTGCCCGCGAGTGCAACCGTCGCCGAAGCTCCGAAAGCCTCAGCGGTCCTGAGGATCGTGCCGACATTGCCGGGATCCTGCACCCCGTCCAGCACCACTATTAAAAGCGGCACACTCTGCGGAAGTTCGTCGAACGATCGTTCTGGCTGCGCGGCCAGAGCCAGTACGCCTTGTGGCGAATCGGTGGCGGCGGCCAGCGCCAGCTCACGGTCGCTCACCTCGGCCACCTCATATCCCGCCCCATATCTACCCTCCGGCCCGGACGCCGCCAGGCGGCGGGCTAGCTCCGATCCGCGCTCAGTTGCGGAGAGCGATGGCGAAACGAGGGCGCCGCGAAGAGGAAGCCCCGAGGCGAGGAGCTCCTCCACTGTCCGGATTCCCTCGGCCAGGAACAGCCCCGACCGCTCCCTCCCACGGCGGCGATGTAGATCCCGTGCCACACTTAGCAGCCTCACGCGCGCACTTTCATGCCGATTGGGGTGTAGGGATGGAATGTCTCTTGCTTTTGGGCACTGCGAAAATCTACCGAGAGGGCTAATGAAACGAATCGTTATGCTTGCGGCCGTCGTGACGTTTTCCGGCTGTGCCATCAATCAGCAGCAGGAAGTTCAGATGGGTCAGGAGTATGCCGCGCAGATCGCGCAGCAATTGCCACTGATCAGCGACCCGGTGGTGACTCGGTACATCAATGTGTTGGGTGATTCCCTCGCTCACCTCACACCGCGCGCCGATCTGGACTGGCATTTTTACGTGGTGGACAGTCGAGAGGTGAATGCATTCGCCGTTCCGGGTGGGTATGTGTACGTCAACCGTGGACTCATCGACCGCGCCAGCAGCATGGACGAGTTGGCTGGCGTTCTCGCGCACGAGATCACGCACGTTGTGGATCGCCATTCGGTTAAGCAGATGCAGCAGCAACAGGGAGCCAACGTCGGCATCACACTCGCCTGCGTCCTTACGAGTGTGTGCAACGGCCAGGCGGCCGGCACCGCGATCAACGTCGCGGGGACCGCGCTCTTCGCCAAGTTCAGCCGGACAGACGAAATGCAGGCGGACGACGGGGCGGTCGGCATCGTTGTTCGCGCGCGAATCTCGCCGAGGGGGCTCGTGACGATGTTCCAGAAGCTGCTGGATGAACGACAATCGCAACCAACAGCGGTGGACGCCTGGTTCGCGACCCACCCCCTGGAGGAGGCTCGCATCCAGGACGTGCAGAAGCGCATCAATCAGATCCCGCAGAGCACGCTCACAAGGCTCACCAGGGATTCGCAGAATTTCCACAGCTTCAAGAACCGGCTGCAGTCGCTGCCTCCCTCGCCTACGCCGCGCAGGCAATGAGCTGCGGCGCGTCAGCGCGGGTCAACCGAGATACATAACTTGGGCAAAAGCGCCGCCGGATCTTTTCCGGCGGCGCTATTCGTTAGTATCGAGCTACAGTGTTGCTACGAAGCCTTTGACCAGCGCCTGGAACTGCTCGGCGACACGAGTTGTCGTCTCCAGCACTTCCGCGTGATCCAGTGGGTTCTGTTGCATACCCGCCGCCATGTTGGTGATACAGCTAATTCCGGCGACACGCATGCCAAGCGAACGCGCCATCACGACTTCTGGAACCGTGGACATTCCGACTGCGTCGGCGCCAAGAGTGCGTACCATTCGCACTTCCGCCGGCGTCTCGTATGCGGGGCCGCGTAAGGCCGCATAAACGCCGGCCTGTAGCGGCAACCCCATTGCGTCGGCAACGGCGCGTAGAGTGTCACGCAGACCGGCGTCGTACGCCGAAGACATATCGGGAAACCTGGTTTCTTCCGGCGCGGCAGCGCCCGTGAGCGGAGAGTCGAACATGAGATTGATGTGATCGTCGATCACCATCAAATCACCCGCGGTAAATTCGGTGTTCACACCGCCGGCGGCGTTGGATACAAAGAGCGTCCGCGCACCGAGCGCGTGGGCGAGCCGAACTGGGAAAGCCGTGAGCTGAAGCGGGTGGCCTTCGTACGCATGGAATCGCCCGGCGAAAACCAACACCGGCACCCCCGCGAGCGTCCCCGCGACGAGCTGTCCGGCATGGCCGTGAACGCTGACTCGCGGAAATCCCGGGATCTCCGCATACGGCACCACGACAGGATCAACAATGTCGTGCACGAGGCCGCCCAGCCCCGATCCCAGAATGATCGCAACGCGCGGCGCAAGGTTCCCCAATCGCGGTGCTACGGAAGATGCGGCCGCACGCGCCGCGACCGAGTCGTATTGCGTCATGCGGATATCATCCTGAGTAGGCCCAGTCGCGCCGAAGCTCCGTCCCGATGCGCGCCACCAGCTTTTCGCGTTCGGGGAGCGGTAGGAACGCCGCGTTGCACCCGTTCATGACGCAGCGCGCCAGATCGTCGACCGTGAACCCGAGTTCCCGAACCAGGCGGGTGAACTCGCTCGTGAGCGTGATGCCGCTGATGAGGCGGTTGTCTGTGTTGAGCGTTACAGCTATACCATAGTCCAGGTATCGCTTCACCGGATGTTCGGCGAACGACTCCACCGCGCGCGTCTGGACATTGCTCGTGGGACACAGCTCCAATGGAATCTGCCGGTCGCGCAGGAAGCTGAGGAGCTCTGCATTCTCTCCAGCGCGGACGCCGTGACCGATCCGATATGCACCGCACAGAAAGAGCGCCTGCTCGATGGACCCGGGCCCATCGCCCTCGCCCGCATGGCACGTGACGCCGAGGAAATGCTCGCGTGCATACAGGAACGCGGCGGCATGCGCGCCGGCCGGGTTACCGGCCTCGCCGCCGGCGATATCGAAGCCGACGACGCCGCGATCCATGTACCGCACCGCTAGCTCCGCCGTCTGCACCGACACCTCCGGGGACCACTGCCGGAGCGAGCAGGCGATGAAGCGCGCAACGGTTCCAGAGTCCGACTCGGCACGCGCCAGTCCGCGCATCGTCGCATCCATCACCTCGTCCTCCGTGAGGCCGGTGCGCGTGTTGAGGCGCGGGGCGTTGCGCACCTCTATGTAGCGAACGCCGTCTTTGGAAACGTCCTGGACCAACTCATACGCGGCCCGCTCCAGCGCCTCCGGCGTCTGCAGCACGGAGATGGTCGCCTCGAAGCGGGCGAGATAATCCTCCAGGCTGCTGACGTTGTCGGCTCGCATGTACGCACGCAGCTCTTCCGGGTTGGAGCGAGGGAGTGCGACGTTCTGTTCCCGCGCCAGCTCGAGCATCGTCTCGGGGCGCATGGAGCCATCGAGGTGACAGTGCAGCTCGACCTTGGGCATGCGGCGTAGCTGGTCGGCCGAGGGTTGTTCCAGATTGTTCACGTTGAGTGGTGAAGGAGTCAATCGCCGGCTCCCGGATCGAACGCGTCACTTGGGCGGGCGCTGCGCGCGCTCACCACTCGGAAGATCGCGCCGGCATACGCCGGAAGATCGATCGAGATTGGCAGACCGCGGCTGTCCGTGAGCATGCGCGTACCCTCGCGCAGTTGCACAGCAATATCGGCGCGCCAGCGCTGGATGGCCGCAATTGTCGTATCGCCCGCGTTCGCATCGACGGGGGTGCCGTCCACAAAGATGCGGAAGGGCCCCTTCACTGCGTCGCCAGCGGTCGCACGAAGGCCCAGTTCTTCACGAAGTATTCAGCCGGGAGAATTACCTTCTTGCGCCGGATTTCGTCCACTAGCAATTGCCGAATTTCCTGCTGCCGATCGTAGACCACTGGCGCGCCCCTCAGCATGGCGTAGCCACCACCGCCGGTCTGCCGGTAGTTGTTCAGCGCGAGGGTGAAGGAGTCAGTCGGCACGACCGGTTTGCCGTGGTACAGGAGCGTCGCCACACGCTGGCCAATCGGCCGCGACAGGTCCAGCGTGTAGTCCACGCCGCTTACAACATCGAAGTTGTATCCCGCTACAGTCGTATCGACCATCAACGCACCCTGGATGTTGGTCTTGTAGTAGCGGCTGCTGTAGTCCAGATATGAGCGCAACTGTGCACCGCTGATACGCACCGCGCGAAGCGTGTTGTCGTACGGGTACAGTTGCGCTGCCTGCGCGATCGTGATGGCGCCGGGGCCCAGTCGCGCGTTGAGATCGAACGCCGCCGTGGATGCGAGATCAGCGCCGGCGGCCTTGCGCTCCACTTCGAGAATGAAATCCGTGAGCGGGACGTCCATGGCGCGAGCCGAGTCGGCGCGCCACAATACAGGTGTGGATCCGATGGGCGACGTCACGTACGCGATGGTCTGCCGATGAACCTGCTCGGAGGCGCGCAGCACGCCTGTGTCTTCCGCGTGCTGCGCGCTCTGCACCAACGTTCCCGTGGCTGGCCCGACATTCCATCGCGCGCCAGACGCATCACACGCGAGCGGAATCGCGGCCGCGGCAACACTGGTCGCCCAGTTCTTCGGCTGGATGAGGAGTGTGTGGCCGATGGTCTCACCGCCGTTCTCCCTGTGCGAGTGGCCATACACCACAACGTCAATGCCGGGAACCTGGGCCGCGACGCGTGCCGCAACGTTCTCGCTTGCGATGCCGGAACCGACGGTGTCGTAGCTGGACGGCTCGTCCAGCCCGGAGTGTAGCAACACGAGAACTACATCAGCGCCCTTTCCGCGCACACGTTCGACCCCGGCGCGAACGGCGGGAACAATGTCGTTCACGTGCAACCCTGCCTGCTTCAGATTCTCGGCGTCCCACACGTTGGAGCCGGGCGTGGTGCCGCCCACTATGCCCACGTTCACGCCGTTTCTACGGACGATGGTGGTTGCCGCGTAAGCGGGCGAGCCGCTAGCGTGGTACACGTTTGCGGCAAGGAACGGAAAGCGCGCTTGCGCTATGGAGCTGTCGAGGTACGGAACGCCGTAATTGAACTCATGATTGCCGATCACCGCCGCGTCGTAGTGCATGGAGTTCATCGCGGTAATAATCGGGTTCTTCTTCTGCTTGGCGACACGCGCGGCAACGTACGCGAACGGATTGCCCTGAAGCAGATCGCCAGCATCCACGAGGATCACTCCGCCAGGGTGCGCTCGCCGAATCGAGTCGACGATCGTAGCGGTGCGCGTCAGGCCGCGATTCGACTCGGCCCGATTCTCGTAATAGTCCCAGCCGCGAACACGCCCGTGTGTGTCGGTCGTGGCCGCGATGGTGAGCGTTGCGCTCTGCCCGGCGCGGCACGGGACCGGCGGCGTAGCTGGGCCGCGACCGGGGTGCACACCTGGTGCGAGGGCAACGCTCAGTGCAATACTCAGAGCAGCGGATGCCGCGGTGATCGCTCCCAACAACGTCGGGGTTAACATCCGGATAAGTTATACGGCGAATGCCCACCCGGAAGCCGCGGGATTGATACGCATTCGTGACAGTAGCAAGTCTCCAGGCACCCGCCCACGACGCCACATTTCAATCACAGATGATCGTCGCCGAGCCCGCAGGAGGAGAAGCCCCCGCAGCGCAGCGCGTTCTGGTGGTGGACGACGAGCCGGACATTGTCGCGCTCGTGGCCTATCATCTCGCGCGCGTTGGCTACCAGGTGTCTACGGCTGGGAACGGGCCCGATGCAATCACACAGGCCCGAACCGAGTCGCCGGCGCTGATGGTGCTGGACCTCATGCTTCCCGGAATGTCCGGTTTCGACGTGCTCGAGACGGTGAGACGCGATCCAGCGATGACGCGCATCGGAGTGCTCCTCCTGACAGCCCGTCGCGACGAGCCGGACCGCGTCCGCGGGCTCTCGCTAGGCGCGGATGATTACCTGACCAAACCGTTCTCCCCACAGGAGCTGGTGCTCCGCGTTGGCGCGATCCTGCGACGCATTACCGCTGCCGGCCCTGCGGCCTCAGACGAGATCAGGATTGGTGCGATTCGCATCGATCTTGCGGCACACCATGTTTCGGTGGCGGGGGAAAGCATCGATCTCACGGCCACAGAGTTCAAGCTGCTCCTCACGCTGGCCGAGCGGCGGGGACGAGTGCAGGCGCGGTCCAATCTATTACAGACGGTGTGGGACGCGGCGCCGGATATCCAGACCCGCACCGTCGACATGCACGTGCAGCGGCTGCGCACCAAGCTGGGGTCGGCCGGCGAACTGATCGAGACGGTTCGCGGTTTCGGCTATCGCATCAACGCACCACGGCAGTAGCGTAGGGCGTCATGCGCCTCGCGAACAGGCTCCTGCTGTACAGCGTCGCACTGATCGGGGCGCTCACGTTACTGATAGTCGTCGTGATCGACAATCGGCTGCACCGTCGCATCGAACGGGATACCATCGACCAGCTCGGGCGCGAGGCGCGTCTGGTATCGACCCAGTGGACCCCAGACATCCAGCCGGAAAGCCTGGCCCACGTCGCGGGCGCGGCGCTGGACCATCGCGTGACCTTGATCCGCCGCGATGGCGTCGTGATTGGCGATTCCGATTTCGCCCCGGAACAGCTGGTCCGGCTGGAGAATCACGCGGGACGCCCCGAGGTTATCGGAGCGCTGGCGCGGGGGATGGCGTGGGCGCGTCGTCGTAGTCCATCGCGTGGAGATGAAGAATTGTACGTAGCGGTGAGAGCGGGGCGCGGCGCGGTGCGTGTCTCCATGCCAACGCAAGCCGCGGACGAGGTGTTCGACAGCGCGCGGCTGGACGTCATCAAGGCTGGACTCGCGGCGATCGCGATCGCCGCTGTGTTGGGGCTGCTATTCGCGCGCAATGTATCGCGGCCAGTGATTGCCCTGCGCGATGTGGCGCGTGCACTGGCGCGGCATGATTTCAGGCCGCGAGCGGAGATCCGCGCCCCAGGCGAGGTCGGCGAGTTGGCGCTCGCATTGACCCAGCTATCAGCCCAACTCGAGGCACTGGAGACGACACGACGCGATTTCGTCGCCAACGTTTCGCACGAGCTTCGCACTCCGCTCACGATCGTCGGAGGATTCGCTGAGACGCTGCTGGACGATGACACTCCTCCAGACGTGCGTCGCCAGTTCGCCCAGACTATCTTCGCGAACACATGCCGCATGCAGCGCATCGTGGACGATTTGCTGGATCTATCGCGGGTGGAATCGGGTGGGTGGACACCGCGCCCCGCGCACACGGATGTACGAGGAGCAATAAGCGAGGCACTCGCTCTCGTGCGCGATACCGCCACTCGCAAACATGTGCAGCTGGGCGCAGACGTCCCGGATGACGCGGACACCGCTGTGGTCGATCGAACGGCGCTCAGGCAGGTGCTAGCGAATCTTACCGAGAACGCGATTCGCCACACGCCCTCCGGCGGAAGCGTGACCGTGTTCACGCAACGTGAACGCGGCGGGATCCGGGTGGGCGTGCGCGATACGGGAGGAGGAATCGCGCCGGAACATCTTCCCCGCGTGTTCGAGCGCTTCTACCGCGTCGACGCGGGACGAGCGCGCGATGAGGGAGGGACGGGACTCGGCCTCGCGATAGTCCGTCACCTGGCCGAAGCGCACGGAGGGCACGTGGACGCACGCAGCGTGCTCGGCGAAGGAACGGAGATCAGCGTGTTCTTGCCTGGCTGAGCCAGCCGTGGGTCACCGTCCGAACGTTACATTACGCCACTCCCAGAGGGACCAGACGATGGTGAATCCGCTTACCACTCACAGCATAAGCACCTCCCGAGCGCGCTCCGATGGCAACGTGCGCGCACCCGACGTTCGCATAGCCGCGATCGACATCGGTTCCAACTCGGTGCGACAGATCATTGCCGACGTATCGGGTGACGGTGAAATACGCGTCGTTGACGAAATGAAAGCCGCCCCGCGATTGGGTGAAGGGCTCGCTGAGACCGGTAGGCTGAGCGACGCCGGCATGCGTAACGCTCTCGACGCGCTACTGCGCATGGCGCTCCTCAATCGGCAGCTGGGTGCCGTGCGCACGGAAGTCGTCGCGACCAGCGCCGTGCGTGACGCCGCAAACAAGGACGAGTTTCTCACCGCGGTTCGAGAAGCGACAGGGCTGCACGTGCGTGTGCTCGAAGGTGATGAGGAAGCACTACTCTCGTACCGAAGTGCTCTTGCCCACTTTGACCTTGGTGCCGGACGCAATGTAGTCATGGACATCGGCGGCGGATCACTGGAGCTGGCACTCAGCGTCGACGGGCTGCTCGACGCGCTGATGTCTTTCCCACTTGGCGCGATTCGCCTCACCGAGCAGTTCCTCTCCGGCAACCCATCGCGCGGCGACCTCAGTGACATGCGCCGTTACGTGCGCAGGGAGATCCGGGCGCGTGTTTCTCGCAGCGATTGGCACGGGGCGCAGCTCATAGGATCGGGCGGGACGTTCACCAACCTGGCCTCGATGATCCTGGCGCGACAGGGGATGGGCCGCTCGCCCAGCGTGCACGGTACCGTCGTCACGCGTGCGGAGCTGGAGCATCAGCTGGATATGCTCGAGAGCATGTCGCCGGTAGAACGGCAGACCGTTCCTGGGCTCAGCCCGGCACGGGCCGACATTATCGTCGCCGGGCTTGCCACCGCGGCCGAAGTGATGGCTCGGCTACAGGCGCGCCAGCTGGTGGTCTCCGCATACGGAATACGCGAAGGACTGCTGCTCGAAGCCGCGCGGGTCACTCCCGTGGTCGCCGACCGTGGTGAAGCGCGAGAACGCTCGGTAATGCAGTTGGCCGAGCGGTCGCGCTACGAGGCGGCGCACGCAAATCAGGTCCAACGCATCGCACTGGTGATCTTCGACGCTGTGGCCGCGAGACTGGAACTTGGCCCCGCCGATCGCCGCGCGCTTGCCGATGCCGCATTGCTGCACGACATCGGCTATCACATCAACTTCGACCGGCATCACAAGCACTCGTATCACCTCATAATCCACGCGGAGCTACTGGGGATGA
>JBBSHV010000046.1:0-14696 GCA_038232435.1 Gemmatimonadales bacterium
TTCTTGTCCTTGTACGACGTGATGGGCGGCTCCTCGCCACGGAAGAACATCACCTGCGCGATCCCTTCGTTGGCGTAGATCTTGGCCGGGAGCGGCGTCGTATTGGATATCTCCAGGGTTACGAAGCCTTCCCACTCGGGCTCGAATGGCGTCACATTTGTGATAATACCACACCTGGCATACGTCGATTTTCCCACGCACAGCGTCACCACGTCGCGCGGAATGCGGAAGTACTCGACTGATCGGCCCAGGGCGAAGGAGTTGGGCGGAACGATGCACACGTCGCCCTCGAATTCGACGAATGATCTGGGATCGAACTGCTTGGGGTCGACGATCGAGCTGAGGACGTTGGTGAAAATCCGGAACTCGCTCGCAACGCGCATGTCGTAGCCGTATGAGCTAACGCCGTACGAGATGACGCCCGAGCGTACCTGGCTGTTCTCGAATGGCTCGATCATCCCCTTTGCGGCCTGTTCAATGATCCAGCGGTCAGACTGTATGGACATTCAGTTCCGAGTATGTCGTTTTGGTTGAAAAGCCTCGTAAAATACGCTACAATCCTCGCACACGCATTAGTGAAAAATTTCACATGCGGGTACGCCTAACGCTGTCACAGCCGTTAGAGCTGCCCGCCCTCAATCCGGCATGGCGCGAGAATACTTCCCAGTCCTGCTGCTGATCGGCTTCGTCGTGATGAACGCGGTGCTGATCATCGGGCTTTCGGCGATCACGATCCGGAAGCGGCCGACACCCGTCAAGCGAGCGGCGTACGAATCCGGCATTCCGGCCATCGGCGACGCGCGCGAGCGCTTCTCCGTGGCATTCTACATGGTCGCGATGTTGTTCATCATCTTCGACATCGAGACCGTGTTTATGATCCCATGGGCCGCTTACTACAAGCAGCTCTCGTGCAACGTGGAGCTGGTGGGTCGCATCTGTCCCGCCGGTTCGGTTTCGTTCTTTGGCCTGGGTGAGATGCTCATCTTCATGGCCATCCTGGTAGTCGGCTTTGTGTACGTGTGGAAAAAAGGAGCACTGCAATGGGATTGAGCGCGCGACCGGACAGCAGCACCGGCCTGAGCCAGGTCGAGTACGATCCGCAGTCGCAGGAAGGGTGGGTCACCACCAAGCTGGACTTCCTGGTGAACTGGGGACGCGCAAACTCGCTCTGGCCCATGCCCTTCGGCACGGCGTGCTGCGCCATCGAGTTCATGGCCACCGCAGCCGCCAACTACGATCTGGCGCGCTTCGGCATGGAGCGTATGGCTTTTTCTCCGCGGCAGTCGGATGTGCTCATCTGCGCCGGCCGCGTGCCGTTCAAGCTGGCGCCCATCCTGCGCCGCATCTGGCAGCAGATGCCGCAGCCCAAGTGGTGCATCTCCATGGGTGCCTGCGCCTCCACCGGCGGCATGTTCGACAACTACGCTGTGGTGCAGGGGATCGACACCATCATCCCCGTCGACATCTACGTACCCGGCTGCCCGCCCCGCCCTGAAGGGCTGCTGTACGGCATCATGATGCTACAGAAGAAGGTGATGAACGAGCGCAGCTCGGACAGGGGACTACGCAACGAGATGGAGCCGGATCCATCCAGCCAATTGTACATTCCGGCACCGGCGATCGACGAGCTGTCGGAGCCGTTCGGCAATTCGATTACTCAGACGCGCTCAGCTCCGTGAACGCACCCTATACGGAATCGTTCGACATTGTCTCCGCGGGCAACGCGTTGCCGGAAGATGCGGAGCCGCCGAGGACTCCCGTGGCCGTGCCGCGTCAGGGCGGTGCGGTCAATCCGTCGGCTGCGGCGCTTCGGGATCAGTTCGGCGACGCTATCGAGCGCGTTTCCGTGGTCTGGGGCGAGACCACGGTGTACGTCGCGCGCGGGCGCGTTGGCGAGATCGTGCGGTGGCTGCACGACGACGTGTTGCAGCAATACGACTATCTCTCGGACCTTACCGCCGTCGAGTATCGCGACTACGAAACGCCGCTGGAGGTGGTGTGGCACCTTCGGTCGCTGCCGTACCGCCGCTTCCTCCGGATCAAGGTTGAGCTGCCAAAGGGGACGCCGCTCGAGGTAGACAGCGTGTGGCCCGTGTACCACGCCGCCGACTGGATGGAGCGGGAGTGTTTCGACATGTTCGGCATCAGCTTCAACGGCCACCCGGACCTGCGCCGCATTCTGATGTGGGAGCAGTACCGCGAGGGCTATCCGCTGCGCAAGGATTTTCCGCTTCGCGGCCGCTTTAGCCGCGCGGAGCAGTTGCGCCAGGCGCTAGCGCAGAACCCGGAGGCGAAGTACTCAATGGAAGAGCTCTCGATCGCTGAGGCGTACGGAGAGCTGCCGGAAGACATGCGCCGCCGGCTTGCCTCGGGCGAGCCGACGGGAGAATAAGAACACGCGATGGCGACGAAAACACGCACGATTGAAGTAGAGCTTTCCACCACGGGGATGGATGCCGCCGGCAAGCCGCAACGCATACCACTGGTGACCAAGGGTGGCGGCGCCGGACTGCTTATGGAGGAGCCGATCGCGTTGGAGCCGGACCTGGATGGCGAGCACATGCTCATCAACATCGGACCACAACATCCAGCAACGCATGGCGTGCTCCGGCTGGTTCTGGAGCTGGACGGCGAGACCGTGGTGCGCTGCATTCCGCACATCGGTTATCTGCACTGCGGCTTCGAGAAGATCGGCGAGTACCGGCAGTACAACCAGATCATCCCGTGGACTGATCGTGAGGATTATCTCAACTCGCCCGGTAACAATGTCGCCTTCGCGCTCGGCGCTGAGCGGCTCTTCGGGATCGAGATCACGCCGCGCTGCACGGTTCTGCGCGTTATTGCTGCCGAACTGTCGCGCATCATGTCGCATCTGGTGTGGCTCGGGACGACGTGCATTGACATCGGCGCGTACACGCCGTTTCTCTGGTCATTCACTCGGCGCGAGCAGATCTACACCATGCTGGAGCGGTGGTGCGGCGCTCGGCTCACGACGTCGCTCACGCGTGTGGGCGGAATGCTCGCTGACATTCCGGTCGGGTGGACCGAACTGGTTCAGGACTTCGTGGATGATTTCCCGAATACGCTGAATGAGATCGAGGCGATGCTCACCAAGAATGGAATATGGGTGGGACGTACCATCGGCCTCGGAGTGATGTCGCCGGAGGAGGCGATCAACTACGGCCTGTCTGGCCCGCTGCTTCGCGCGTCGGGCGTCGCGTACGACGTGCGCAAGGACTTCCCGTACATGGATTATGAGACGTACGACTTCGAGGTTCCCGTGGGGGAACACGGTGACGTGTACGATCGGTATCTCGTTCGTGTGGAGGAGATGCGTCAATCAGTGCGTATCCTGGACCAGGCGCTGAAGCGGCTTCCGGATGGGCCGGTGAACGTTGACGACCCGCGCGTCATCCTACCGCCCAAGACCAAGGCAACGAGCGAGATGGAATCCATGATCCATCACTTCAAGCAGGTGATGGAAGGTCCGCGTCCACCGGTCGGCGAGTGCTACGTTCCGGTGGAAAGCCCCAAGGGAGAGAAGGGCTATTACATGGTTTCGGACGGCACTGCCAAGCCGGTGCGGTGGCGAATCCGGCCGCCGTCGTTCGTCAACCTGTCGGCGATTCCGAGAATGGTCGAGGGACACCTGCTCTCTGACGTCATCGCCATCAATGCGAGCATTGACATCGTGATGGGGGAGATCGACCGATGACCGAGGCAGTGACGCGCGACAACAGCAGCCAGCACGGCGTGCCGTACACTCCGGTCTTCGTCGGCGCGAGGCGCAAGGAGCTGGACGAGCTGTTCACCAGGTATCCGACCAAGATGGCGTGCATCCTGCCGGCGCTCTGGATGGTGCAGGAAGAACACGGCTGGGTGAGCGACGAGGGAATGGCGGAAGTTTCCGACGTACTCGAGCTCACCCCGGCGTATGTCAAGGGTGTCGTCTCATTCTACACCATGTACAACCGGCATCCGGTTGGTAAGTATCTCATCCAGGCCTGTACTACTTCGCCGTGCAACATTTGTGGTGCCGAAGACGTTGTGCGCGCATTTCTGGAGCACACCGGCTGCAGCGATCTGGGCGTCACGTCACCTGATGGACTTTATACAGTGATTGAAGTCGAGTGCCTCGGCGCGTGCGGCTTCGCTACTCCGGTCATGATCAACGAGGGCTTTGTGGAATCGGTCACACCCGAGCGCGTACCTGAAATTCTGGCGGGGCTCGAGTAATGGGTTTTCCGTTCAAGCCGGAAGCGCAGGAGACTCCGATTCTGTCGCAACACTTCGGCAACCGGGACACGATCTCGCTGGAAGGGTGGAGAAACGCGGGCGGTTACCAGGGACTGGAGAAGGCGCTCGGAATGGCGCCCACTGAAATCGTCGACGTGGTAAAGAACTCCGGACTGCGCGGGCGCGGCGGCGCCGGCTTTCCGACCGGCGTCAAGTGGTCGTTCATGAAGCTGGACGACGGCAAGCCGCACTACCTATGCTGCAACGCCGACGAGTCCGAGCCCGGAACCTTCAAGGATCGTGAGATCATGCGCTGGACGCCGCACGCCCTGCTCGAAGGCTGCGCGATCGGCGCGTACGCGATCGGCGCTGAGATGGTTTATATCTACATCCGCGGCGAGTTCACCGAGCCACTCCTTCGCGTGCGCGAGGCGGTGCATGAAGCGTACGACGCCGGCATCCTTGGTCCCAACGCGATGGGCCAGGGAAAGCGCATCGACATCGTTGTGCACAAGGGTGCGGGTGCATACATCTGCGGTGAAGAAACCGCGATGATGAACTCCATTGAAGGACGTCGCGGCAATCCGCGCATCAAGCCGCCGTTCCCGGCAGTGTCCGGTGTATTCGGGAAGCCGACGACGATCAACAACGTCGAGACGCTCGCCGCGGTGCCACACATCATTGTGAACGGCGCCGAGTGGTACAAGTCGATGTCGCTGTCGAGTCCCAAGAGTACCGGGAGCAAACTATTCTCCGTCTGCGGTAACATCGCCAGACCTGGCAACTACGAAGTCGTGCTCGGCTTTCCATTCAAGGATTTCCTGTACGATCTATGCGGCGGTCCGCTCCCAGGGCGCACCTTCAAGGCTGTGATCCCGGGCGGCGTCTCGGTGCCAATTCAGACGATGGATGAGGCCGAAGCGACCAAGATGGACTACGAAGGGTTCGTCGAGCAGGGGTCCATGCTCGGCTCCGGCGGTGTTATCGTGTACGACGATCAGCAGAACATGGTGAAGCAGATCGCGCGCATTGCGCGCTTCTTCGCGCACGAGAGTTGCGCACAGTGCACGCAATGCCGCGAGGGGACAGCGTGGACGACCAAGATCATGGAGCGCATTCGTGACGGCGACGGAACGGCGGAGGATCTAGACACGTTGATGAGCATCGCTGATAACATGACGGGGAAAACAATCTGCGTGCTCAGCGACTCATGCGCGACGCCGGTGGTTTCTGGAATCAATAAGTTCGGCTCAGAGTTTGAAGCGCTGATCAAGAAAACGACGTTCTACCCCGTCACGGCGGCGGTCGCATAAATGGCAACTACTGTTGAGCCGACAGCTGTAACGCAGCTAAAGACGGTCACCCTGACGATCGAAGGACGTCAGGTGACTGTTCCAGAGGGCACATCAATTCTGGAAGCCGCCAAGCGTGTGGGCGTGCTCATTCCGCACTACTGTTATCATCCGGCGCTTCCGGCGCCGGGCGTTTGCCGCATGTGTCTGGTAGAGGTGGAGAAGGCGGTCAAGCTCGCTCCGTCCTGCGTCACCGCGGCGGCCGAGGGTCAGGTGGTGCACGTGCACTCCGAGAAGTCCCGCGAAGCGCGCAAGGGCGTGCTCGAAATGCTGCTCATCAACCATCCGCTGGATTGCCCGATTTGCGATCAGTCCGGTGAGTGCGAGCTGCAGGACTTCACGTACATGGAAGGGCGTAAGGACTCGCGGCTGCGCGACCCGAAGCGCTTCAACCCTGCGGAGGATTTCGGCGGCGACGTTCTGTACGTCACCAACCGGTGCATTCTCTGCACTCGTTGTGTTCGTTTCATGGACGACGTTGCGCACGATCCCGTGCTGAATGTGAGCGAGCGCGGTGATCGCGCCGTGATCGGCAAGTTCGAGGGGAAGGACCTGACCAACATGTGGTCCGGCAACGTTGTCGATCTGTGTCCCGTCGGCGCGCTCTTGTCCAAGGATTTCCTGAACAAGACGCGAGCGTGGGAGATTGACCGCGCCGCGTCGATCTGCCCGGGCTGCACGCAGGGCTGTAACATCATGACCGAGACACGCGACAACATGGTGGTTCGTCTGCAGCCGCGGCCCAATGCGGAAGTGAACGACTACTTCATGTGCGATTACGGCCGGCTCAACTATCGGTGGATGAACCGCCAGGACCGCGTCGAGGTTCCGATGGTCCGCCGAGCGGATGCGGGTGCCCTGGCCGCTGCCGATTGGGAAGAAGCGCTTGCAGTCGCGGCGACGGTGCTGCGCGGCAAGCGAGTCTTTGTAGCGGCCTCGCCCAGTCTGTCAAATGAAACGTTGTTCCTCCTGAGCAAGCTGATGAAGGACAGCGGCGGCGCGGGCACCTTCACCGTCCCGACCGGGCCGGAATTTCCGCTACCGGGAGTGGAGGATCTCGCGCTGCGCACGGATCGCGCGGCAAATGTGCGCGGTGCGGAGCTGCTGGGTTTCACGCGCGTCGACTCGCCGCTGTCCGGAATGGCTGATGGCGACGTTCTCGTTGTCGCCGACACCGAGCTGGACAACGTGCCGTCTGAGCAGATTGCGCGCGCCGCGGCTCTTGTCGTGATTGGAACCGTTCTTCCCGAGTGCATGCGCACCGCGGCCGTGGTGCTACCGGTAGCAAACTTTGCCGAAGAGGAGGGGACGTTCACCAACCTTCGCGGTCAGGTACAGCGGTTTACGCAGGCGCGGGTTGCGCCGGGCATGTCGCGGCCGAGCTGGTGGGTGGCCGGCGACGTGCTCTCGGCCTTGGGACATAATGCGCAGTATTTCATCGCGAGCGAGGTGTTTTCGGCGCTCGCCAGCGAGCATCCGGAATTCAGCGGCATGAGCTACGACACGCTTGGCTTGCGCGGTCTCAAGACCGCGGGCGAACAGGCTCACGCGCACACGGCGGCGGGGGTTTGATGATTGTTCCGGTTGAAGCATTGCTTCTTCAGGTCGTGGATCGGCAGGCGCCGATCGCCGGCTTCGGCACGTTCCTGATCTTCACCATCATCAAGCTGGTCATCGGCTTCACGGTGTACATGGTCGGTGCGGCTCTGATGACGCTGGCCGAGCGCAAGGTGTCCGCGTGGATTCAGGGGCGGCACGGACCCAATCGCGTTGGCGGTCGTGGCGGCTGGCTTCAGCCCGCGGCGGATGGCGTGAAGAACTTCATGAAGGAAGAGGTCGAGCCTGGCGCCGCGTCACAGCCACTCTTTTCCATGGCGCCCGCACTTGCCTTCATTCCAGCGCTGCTGGTGTGGTGCGTGATCCCGTGGGCTTCTCCGTGGCCCACACGTTGGGGCCGCCTTGATTTGGTGGTAGCCGATCTCCCGATAGGTTTTCTCTTCATTCTCGCGATCTCATCCCTCGGCGTGTACGGCGTCGTCATCGCGGGATGGGCGTCGAACAACAAATATTCGTTGTTGGGCGGCCTTCGATCGAGTGCCCAGCTTGTGTCGTACGAAATTGCGCTGGGGATGTCCACAATTCCCGTGATTCTACTGGCGGGAAATGTCAGCCTGAGTGAGATCGTGCGACAGCAGGCGCACAGCATGTGGAACGTGCTGAACCTGACGATCGCGTTTATCATCTTCATCATCTCAGCGTTCGCCGAAACGAACCGCGTTCCGTTCGATCTCCCAGAAGCTGAGGCCGAGCTCGTCGCTGGCTATCATACGGAGTACAGCGCGATGAAGTTCTCGCTGTTCTTCATCGCAGAGTACGCCAACATGATCACGCAGAGCGCGCTGATGGCGACGCTCTTCCTCGGCGGATGGGACATTCCATTCACGGGTTGGGACAACGCGGCTCCGTACTCCGGACTCAAGACGTTGCTGACGCTTGGCTGCTTTCTAACCAAGGTGTTGTTCTTCCTCTTCGTCTTCATCTGGGTCCGCTGGACGCTTCCGCGTTTCCGGTACGACCAGCTGATGTCGTTGGGATGGAAGGTGCTGTTACCGTTGGCGTTGGGCTACATCGCGCTGCTCGCGACAACGCTGCTCGTTCTGGATGTTGTCGGCGTGCAGCCCGGCCCCATTCACAGTCTCGTTCTCCTGATGGAGAATATCTCCATCGTGCTGCTGCTCTTCGTGATGGTGGACGAGGGGAGGCTCATCAGCCCGGCGTACGGCCGCGCACAGCAGCGCGAGCTGTTGCTGCTGCGTGCTCGCGCGCCCCGCCCCGCAATTCGTGATGGAGTGGCAAAGTAAATGGCGATCACTGTCAAGCGCGTCGCTCGGCCGGTGGAGGACACCAGCTACGTACGCGCAACGCTCAAGGGTATGGGAATCACGCTGAAGCACATATTTCAGCCCAAGGTGACCACTCAATATCCCGACCAGAGATGGGAGCTGTCACCTCGCTGGCGAGGGACGCACCGCATGCTCACCACTGAAGACGGCAAGGCAAAGTGCGTTGCGTGCGGGCTGTGTCCGACGGTCTGTCCCGCCAATTGCATCAAGCTGGTACCGGGCGAGGATGAGCAGGGCAACCGGTATCCGCTCGTGTTCGAAATTGACGAGTTCCGCTGCATCTTCTGCGGTTATTGCCAGGAAGTTTGCCCCGAAGAGGCGATCCATCTGGGTCAGCACTACGAGAACTCGGAGTACAGTCGCGAGGGACACGTGTACGACCTGGAACGGTTGATGGCGCAGACGCACCCCGTAACGGAGCTGTGGGATCCGTCCGACCCCAGAGGCGAGTGAGCATGAATACTTATTCGCTTTTCTACCAGTTCCACTTTTATCTGTTCGGTGTCGTCGCGATCGTGGCGGCGCTCACGTTTGTGACGAGAAGGAGTCCGGTAGCAGCGGCGATGTGGCTCATCGTGACGCTGTTCGCGCTTGCGGCCGAGTACATAATGCTGGACGCGCAGTTCATTGGCGCGATGCAGGTGTTGGTATACGCCGGGGCGATCATGGTGATTTTTCTCTTCGTGATTATGTTGCTGAATCTGGGTGCTCCGTCGGAAATTGCTGACGCGCGAGGACTCTGGGGAAAGCTGCTGGGCGGCTTTGCCGCGCTGGCGCTGGTAGCCGAGCTTGGTGTGCTTTCGCGTACCGGTATTCCGTCCGGTCAGTATCTCGTGTCGCGCACTTTCGTGGAGGACCAGATCACGAGGTACGGTGCCGTTGGCGCGGTAGCGAGGCCGCTGTATCGCGACTTCTCGCTCGCGTTCGAGCTCACCAGCGTTCTATTGCTTGTCGCTGTTGCTGGAGCGGTGATGCTCGGCCGCAGGAGAGAGCCCAGTGCTGGCTGAGTCGCTCGGTCTCTCCGCGATCCTGTTCGCGATCGGCGTCGCCGGTGTGCTGACCCGGCGCAACGCCATCATCATCTTTATGTGCATCGAGCTCATGCTCAACGCGGTAAACCTGACGTTCGTCGCCCTGTCGCGTTATTACGGCATGGCTGGCCAGGTCTTCGTGGTCTTCGTGATGACCGTCGCGGCCGCTGAGGCGGCGGTCGGGCTCGCAATCATCATCTCCATCTTCCGTCACAGACAGACGGTTGACCTTCGCAACATCAACCTGCTCAGAGGCTGATGCAAGCGCAAAGCATGATGGTCCCGGGCCCGAACCCGCTCGCTGGAACTGTGGCCCACTGGATGTGGCTGTTGCCCCTTCTCCCGCTGCTCGGCTTTATCATCAACGGGCTGCTGTCGCTTCTCCCAGCAGCGCACGTGGGGCCGGCTGATCCAGACATGGGCCACGGGCACGCGCATGAGGGGAACGTGAACGCTCCCGCTGGCGCGCAGGATCACGCGCACGGCGACGATTCACACGTTGTCTCGCGGCCAAAGTACGCCTCGCTGGTCAGCCTCGTCGGTCCCGGCGTGCTTGGGGTCGCGTTTGTTCTCGCCGCGGCGATCTTCTTCGCCATGCGCGGGGCGCACATGGAGGCGCCCTTCATTCAGCGGTACTGGAGCTGGATGCCCGCGGGCGACTTGCACGTCGATGTCGCGTTCCAGCTGGACCAGCTTTCGATGCTGATGGTGCTCATCATCACCGGTGTCGGGACGTTAATCCACGTCTTCAGCGTCGGGTACATGAGCGATGATCCGGGATACGCACGCTACTTCGCGTATCTCAATCTGTTCGTCTTCTTCATGTTGGTGCTCGTGCTGGGCGCCAATTATCCGGTGCTGTTTGTCGGATGGGAAGGCGTCGGCCTCGCGTCATATCTGTTGATCGGATTCTGGTTCTCCGAAAAAGCCAATGCTGACGCTGGGAAGAAAGCGTTTATCGTCAACCGCATCGGCGACTTCGGCCTGCTGATCGCGATGTTCTTGATCTTCGCCAACCTCAACACACTCGACTTCGTGGGCGTCGCGGCAGGCGCGGGATCGCTCGCGTTCGGCGGCGCGCTGGTCACGACGATCTGCCTGTTCATGTTTCTGGGCTGTGCTGGAAAGAGCGCGCAGCTCCCGCTGTACGTGTGGCTACCGGACGCGATGGCGGGTCCAACGCCCGTGTCCGCGCTCATCCATGCGGCGACGATGGTCACGGCCGGCGTATATCTAATCGCACGTAGCTCCTTCCTGTTCTCGCTCTCCCCGGTTGCGTCCATCACCGTTGCTGTCATCGGCGCGTTGACGGCCCTGTTCGCGGCGACGATCGGCATCAAGCAGTGGGACATCAAAAAGGTTCTGGCGTACTCCACGATTTCACAGCTGGGCTACATGTTCGTCGGCGTCGGTGTCGGCGCATATACGGCCGGTGTGTTCCATCTGGCGACCCACGCTTTTTTCAAGGCGCTCCTGTTCCTCGGCTCCGGATCGGTGATCTACGCCATGCACGCGGCGTATCACCACACTGATAGCCATGCGGATGCGCAGGACATGCGCAACATGGGCGGGCTCAAGCGGTATATGCCAGTGACCTGGGTTCTGATGTGGATCGCGACGCTGGCGATCTCAGGCATCCCGCCCTTCGCTGGATTCTTTTCCAAGGATGAGATTCTTGGATCGGTTTTCGATCGCGCTGGCAACTCCACGCTCTCGGCTGCCACCTGGCTCGGCATGCCCGGCAAGGGAGTGCTGTACGCGGTATACGTGATGGGTCTCGCGGCCGCGTTCCTCACCGCCGTGTA
This sequence comes from Gemmatimonadales bacterium, assembly GCA_038232435.1. Taxonomy (GTDB): domain Bacteria; phylum Gemmatimonadota; class Gemmatimonadetes; order Gemmatimonadales; family Gemmatimonadaceae; genus Fen-1247. The sequence continues at coordinate 11,328 of JBBSHV010000046.1, forward strand.
CATGACCCGAATGATGCTGTACACATTTCACGGACCGAACCGAACGGGCGAGCGTGAGCGCGAGCATCTGCACGAGGCGCCGCTGCTCATGACGGTTCCCGTCGCGATCCTGGGACTGCTCAGTCTCGTTGGCGGGTGGCTCAATCTGCCAGCGATCACCTCCTTCCTCGGCCCCGTCGGTGGTCTGGAGCGTTGGCTCGATCCGGTGGTCGGGCACTCGACGCTGAACCTTACCAACGGCGTTGCTGTGGAGCAGGCGCACGGCACTGAGGTGACGTTGGTGCTTCTCGCCATTGTGGTCGCTGTTGCTGGAATCGCGACAGCGTTCTTCTTGCTCCGTCCAGCCAGTCTGCCGACCAAGGCAAACGCCGGCCCGGAGCACGGAGTGGAAAAGGTGCTTGCAAACAAGTACTACGTGGACGAGGTGTACGACGCCGCGATCGTGCGTCCCACGTACGAGATATCCAAGAACGTGCTCTGGCGTGGACTGGATTCCGGAATCATCGACTCTCTCTTCGTGAACGGCGCCGCGTGGGCGGCGCGCGGACTCGGGTGGATTGGAACGCGCGTGCAGACCGGTAACGTTGGTGCTTATGCGTGGCTCATTGTGATCGGCGCGATAGCGGTGATCGGTGCCTTCTCCTTCCGATAAGAGTCGCTCATGACCGCTTTTCTAGACAGCATCAATTACAACAGTTGGATCCTGGTGGCGCTGCTGATCATTCCGCTCGCCGGCTCGCTGCTGGTGTGGGCGCACGGCGCCGCGCAGAACGGGATCGAAGATGCCGATGCGCACGCCTGGACGGCGAAGATGATCACCTTAGTCACCTTCGTTTTTGAGTTCGTCGTGTCCGCGGGACTGTGGTGGTCCTTCGATGCGTCCAGTGCTGGATGGCAAGCAGCGGTGGATACGAGCTGGATTCCGATCTGGGGTGTTCGTTTCTCGCTCGGGGTCGACGGCATATCGCTCATGCTGGTGCTGCTCACGACGCTGACCATGCCGCTCGCGGTTCTGGGCGGGTGGACATCAATCAAGACCAAGGTGCACGCGTACCTCTCGTTTCTGCTGCTGCTTACCACCGGAATGCTCGGCGTCTTTCTCGCCCGCGACCTGTTCCTGTTCTACGTCGCGTGGGAAGTGATGCTGATCCCGATGTACTTCATCATCGGAATCTGGGGCGGCGAGAATCGGATGTATGCCAGCTTGAAGTTCTTCATCTACACGATGTCCGCGTCGCTGCTAATGCTGGTGGCGATTATTTATCTGGGTGTGCACAACGCGAATCCACTCACCGGGATTCCGAACTTCAGCTATGATGCGCTTCTCGCCTCGGGTAATCTGACGCCCGGCGCCGCGATTTGGCTCTTCGTTGCATTCGCGCTGGCGTTCGCCGTAAAGGTGCCGATGTTCCCGTTCCACACGTGGCTGCCGGACGCCCACGTCCAGGCACCGACCGCGGGTTCGGTGATCCTTGCCGGGATCATGCTCAAGATGGGAACGTACGGCTTCCTGCGGTTTGCGCTGCCGCTGTTTCCGGGTGCCGCGATGAATTCGACAGTTCGCGCAGTGATCCTCACACTCGCGGTGATCGGGATCGTGTACGGCGCGCTGGTAGCGCTGGTGCAACCTGACTTTAAGAAGCTGGTGGCGTACTCATCGGTCAGCCACCTTGGCTTTGTCATGCTCGGCATCTTTGCGCTTACCGTGCAGAGCGTGCAGGGCGCGCTGCTGATAATGATCAATCACGGCATTACCACCGGAGCACTGTTTCTGCTCATCGGAATGATCTACGAACGGCGTCACACTCGCGCGATCGACGATTATGGCGGCATCGCTCGCGTGGTCCCGATGTTCGCCGCGGCACTCGCGTTCGTTTCGCTCAGCAGCATCGGCCTGCCCGGGACCAACGGTTTCGTGGGCGAGTTCCTGGTGCTGCTCGGGTCCTTCCGTACCCATCCCGTGTTCGCTACCGTTGCAACCACCGGCGTCATCTTCGCGGCAGCTTATCTGCTCTGGGCCATTCAGCGCATTCTGTTCAACAAGCTGGACAAGCCCGCCAACGAGCACATTCCCGATCTCAACTGGCGCGAGATCGGTTTGCTCACGCCACTGCTGATCTGCATTATCTGGCTAGGCGTGTATCCCGCGCCCGTGCTTCGACGCATGGAAGCATCCACAGTGCGCCTGGTGCGCACGGTTCAAACGAACGCGCAGAGCAGCGCGCAGAACAGCGCGGCGGCGGCGCACGCGCCACAAACCGCCGCCATCCCGGCCGGAGAATAAATCGTGGTGTTTGATCTTTCGGTCCCGATGCAACTCGTTGCCGCCCTGACGCCGGATATCGTCGTGATGATCGGCGCGATGGTTCTCATGCTCATGTCCGCTTGGGGCCCGGAGAGCGCAGATCGGCAGCGCATGGTAGGTACTGCCGGAATCGGCGTGTGCGCGGTCGCCGCAGCGACGGTCATATACTTCATGGCGTCCGGTGCGTCCGCTGGCCCTGGTGTTATTGCGGTCGACAACTTCCGCTGGATTGTCGATCTCATCCTGCTCGCTGCGACAGCGGGCACGCTCGCGTTGATGCTGGACTACAACAGCCGCGAAGAGATACTGCCGGGCGAAGCGCACGTGCTTGTTCTCTTCGCCACTTCGGGAATGATGGTGCTCGCCGGTGCGCGCGACCTCATCATCGTCTTCCTCGGGATCGAGATGATGTCGATCGCCGTGTACGTGCTCACCGGTATGAACCGCCGCAGCGCCAAGTCGGCGGAGGGTGCGATAAAGTACTTCCTGCTGGGCTCGTTCTCGACGGCGTTTCTGCTATACGGAATCGCGCTGGTTTACGGTGCGACCGGAACCACGAGCCTGGAACTCATCGGTACACGTATCGCCGAGCATCATCTGATGTCTCGAGCGCTGCTCCTGACCGGTATCTCGCTCTTGTTGGTCGGCTTCTCGTTCAAGGTCGCGGCCGCGCCGTTCCATCAGTGGGCGCCCGACGCGTACGAGGGGGCTCCGACCCCGATTACCGCATACATGGCCGCGGCGTACAAGGCGGCCGCCTTTGCTGCGTTCCTGCGCATCTGGCTCGAGGCGTTCCCCAACGTTCTCCTTGCGTGGCACGATCCAGTCTGGTGGCTCGCCGCAATCACGATGGTCGCGGGAAACCTCATTGCGCTCAAGGAACGCAATATCAAACGCATGCTGGCGTATTCGAGCATCGCGCACGCCGGCTACATAATGGTTGCAATTACGGTGGGCGGCGGTCTTGGCAGCTCTGCTTTCCTCTTCTACGTGGTTGCGTACACGCTCGCGACGTTCGGCGCATTCGGTGTGGTGATCGCGCTCGGCGAGGCGGGTGAGCCCAA
>JBBSHV010000047.1:0-14664 GCA_038232435.1 Gemmatimonadales bacterium
GATGGACCCGGTCTTCGATTCGCTCCCAACGGCTGATGTGTTGATCCGGGTCGCCCGCATGGATCCCGCGAACGCCGCGCGGTACCCGGCACCGGATTACCGCACGTGGCTCTTCTCGCGCATCCCGGGCGGCGAGGCCGCGCTGGCTGCGGCGTTGCCAAAGGGAATCATTCCGGGAACGCTCGCCGCAACAACGGCAACAAGGCCCGCCGCGGTGGCGCCCCTGGTGGCGCCCGCGATGGAGCAAACGCAGGGCAACATGTATCTGGTGGTGTACCCGCACCCGGTGCTCGGCAACGGACGCGGCGCGAACAAGCCGTGGCTGCAGGAGCTGCCGGACCCGGTCACCAAGATTTGCTGGCAGACCGTCGTCGAGATGCATCCGCTCACGGCCGAGCGGATGGGGCTTGGCAACAATGATCTCGTGACGGTGAAGACGGCGTCCGGATCGCTGACCGCGCCCGTGTACATGTATCTCGGAATCCGTCAGGATACTATCGCGATAGCAAACGGCCGCGGTCACACCAACGCGGGTCGATACGCAAAGGCGGGCGAGAAGGCGCTGGATCTTCTCCCCGTGTCGGAGAACATGGCCGGTGGTCTCGCGTTTGTGACGACGCGCGCGCAGGTGAGCAAGGCGGGCGGCTCGCTCCTTCTGGCGACCACTGAGGGCTCCGCGCGGCAGCATCTGCGCGACATTGCGCGCGCGATCCCGGTGGGCGAACTGCGCACAGCGGGACAGACTCCGGCGGAGGGGCTTCACGTTGAAGGGACCACCGAGGAGCTGCTGCCGGGCGACGCATCGCATGAGTTTCTTCCAGGACTCCGCTCGCCCGTAGCCAACGACGCGCAAGGTCAGCTGGGTGATCCCAACTCCAAGGACAAGGGCATGTACGACCCGAGTCACTGGGGCAACATGGCCAAGCGACGTTGGGCCATGACCATCGACCTGGCTCGCTGCACCGGTTGTTCCGCGTGCATCACGGCGTGCTACGCCGAGAACAACATTCCGACAGTGGGAGCAGAGTGGCAGAACGCCAAGCTGCTTCCCGATCGCACTGGCTTCGGCGCCAACATCACGCGCAGTCGCGAGATGACCTGGATCCGGCTCGAGCGATACTACGAGGGCGGGGAAGACGGCGGTCCTGATTTCGACACCCGCTTCATCCCCATGCTGTGCCAGCACTGCGGCAACGCTCCGTGCGAGCCGGTATGCCCGGTGTACGCCACCTATCACTCGCCTGACGGACTCAACGTGCAGGTGTACAACCGCTGCGTCGGCACGCGCTACTGCTCCAACAACTGCCCATACAAGGTCCGTTACTTCAACTGGTTCGGGTATGGCGAGCCACATCGGGCGCAGTACGCGTTTCCGGAGCCGCTCAACTGGCAGCTCAATCCGGATGTGACCGTGCGCGGGAAAGGCGTTATGGAGAAGTGCTCCTTCTGTGTCCAACGCATTCGCGAAGCTGAGAACCGCGCGAAGACGGAAGATCGCCCGCTCCGGCCGGACGAGTTCACGACCGCGTGCGCCGAGGCGTGCCCGTCGCGTGCGATCACGTTCGGTGATGCGGCGGATGAGGCCTGGTCCGTCACACGCCTCATCAAGGATCAGCGCGCGTACCATGTGTTCGAAGAGCTCAACACCTTCACCGCGGTTGTTTACTTGAAGAAAGTGACTCATCCGGCACCGGCCTCACAGCCGGTGCGGGCATAGGAGGGCGACGATGGCGACCCTGGTCAAGCCAAAGCCAGTCACCGACGTCGAGCTTCTTCGCCGTCCGAATCTCCCAGCAGCAGACGTTCGTCTGCCGGCCGTCAGGGACTACGAGCAGGTCGACGACGAGATCACGGGGACGTTGCATCCCACCGTCGCGTGGTTCATCGGCCTCGGCATAGCGATCTTTTTCCTGCTGATCGGCGCCCTGGCGTGGACGTATCAAATCTACAGCGGCCTCGGTGTCGCGGGATACAACCCGCCCGTCATGTGGGGCGTTTACATCGTCACATTCGTGTTCTGGGTCGGTATCGGACACGCCGGTACGCTGATTTCCGCGATTCTGTATCTGTTCAGAGCAGGCTTCAGAACAACGATCTATCGATGTGCCGAAGCGATGACCGTGTTCGCGGTCATGACAGCCGGACTGTTCCCGATTCTGCACCTGGGGCGGCCGTGGAAGTTCTTCTGGCTTATCCCGTATCCCAACTGGCGCTATCTCTGGCCACAGATGAAGAGCCCGCTGGTGTGGGACGTCTTCGCCATCCTCACGTACCTGACGGTCTCGACGACGTTCCTGTACATCGGCCTCATCCCCGACATAGCAGTTCTGCGCGATCGCGAAACGAACCCGATTCGCAAGCGCATCTTCGGCATGCTGTCACTCGGCTGGCGTAACACCGATCGTGAGTGGCGCCACTTCGTTCGCGCGTATCTGTTCCTGGCGGCGTTCTCGACTCCACTGGTGCTGTCGGTGCACTCGGTCGTGTCGTTCGACTTCGCGATGTCGCTGGTTCCGGGATGGCATACAACCATTTTCCCGCCGTACTTCGTGGCGGGCGCTATTTACTCCGGCATCGGAATGGTCTTCACGATCATCATTCCGCTGCGGAAGTACTTCGGACTCAAGCACTACGTCACCATCAACGATCTGGATGCGGCGGCCAAGCTGGCGCTGTTCACATCGCTTGTCGTCGGCGTGGCGTACATGAACGAGTGGTTCGTGGGCTGGTACAGCGGCAGTCCGGCGGAGAAGCAGTTCTGGGCCAACCGTCTCTGGGGACCGTGGTGGTGGGCGTCGGCCATCCTGTACACCTGTAACATGGTGCTCCCGCTATCGCTCTTCTCGCAGCACCTGCGTCGCAACACCACGTGGCTCTGGATCCTGTCGATCTTCATCAACATCGGGATGTGGTTCGAGCGCTTTATCATCGTGGAGCCGGCGCTGTCTCACGAGTTCGAGCCGTGGCAGTGGGCTACGTATCACCCTACCTGGGTTGATTACTCGATCCTGGCCGGCTCGTTCGGCTGGTTCTCAATGTGGTTCCTGCTCTTCATCAAGCAGTTGCCAGTGGTTGCAATATCCGAGGTCAAGGAAATCGTGAAGCCGCGTCTGCGCGTTCGGCACATGCGTGGTGTGGACGTGACCGGTCATCACCTGCCGTTCGAGCAGGACACGCCTGGGGAGTACGACTGATGCGCGGCGTAATTGGAATGTTTCGGGAATTGGATGCGACAATCGAGGCGATCTCCGCGCTCAAGGAGCGGCCGATTGGGGAGTTCACGGTGTATACGCCGACGCCGCGGCACGAGATCGAGCATGCGATCGACGCGGCGCCCAGTGCGGTGCGTCGCTTCACGCTGATCGGCGGGCTGGCCGGTGTGACGTTCGGTTACTGGATCGCGATCTGGATTTCGGATTACTGGCCACTGGTCGTGGGCGGCAAGCCGATCGCGAGCTGGGTCCCGTACACCATCTTCGGCTTCGAGGTGATGGTCCTGATCGGTTCGCTCGCCACGGTTGCCGGACTGTTTGCCAACGCGCGTATTCCAAAAATCACGATGACGGTCGGGTACGATCGCCGCTTCAGTCACGGGGACTTCGGAATCTGGGTTGAGCCGTCGCCCGACCGGATCCAGGAAGCCGAGCAGCTGTTGCGGAAAGCTGGAGCCGTGGAGGTGCGAGTTGAACGCTAGAGCGACTCGTGCACTGGCCGCCGTCGCGCCGCTTCTGCTCAGCCTCTCGGCGTGCGAGTGGTTCACCGACTTCAAGCGCCAGCCCGCCATATCAACGTGGGAACCGACGCACTGTGATGTGAAGCTGGACGTGTGCAACGACAAGATCCCGTCGCGTGGCAACCCGCTGTACTCAGTCTCCGTGTACGGAACGGCACGCGCGGGATTCGAGACATCGTACTTGCCGCTACCGGCGGTGATCGACTCCATGTCCAACATTCCAAATCCGACGCCGGTAACGCCAGCGTCGCTCAACAACGGGCACAAGTATTACTCGATCAACTGCGCGGTGTGTCACGGCGATCGTGGCATGGGCGACGGGCCAGCTACCAAGTACGGGATGATCGGGATCAATCTTAATGGCGATCTGACCAAAAATCGCACTGATGGCTACATCTTTGGCATGATCCGAAACGGTCGCGGCGCCATGCCGACGTACAACCGAATCGAAGAGATGGATCGCTGGGACGTGGTGAATTACGTGCGCGCTCTGCAAGGAACGGTCAGCATTCCTGTTGCCGTCGGACCGCTCGCCGCTCCGGGCGTGACGGGCCGCTGGGTCCCGGGTGCGACTCTCACCGCTCCTACGCGACCATCGCCGTTTACCGCCCCGGCACAAGGGAGCGCGGCCGCGTGGTATCCCAACGGTGGCGCGCCACCGGCGGTTGACATGCGTGCGCCCAAGGTGGGTCCGCCACTGCTCGATCCGAACGTGTACAAGACAGGCACCCCGAACACCACTCTGAACCAACCTGCGAACGGCACACCAGAGGGCAGCAAGCAATGAGCGGGCACGACGAGGAGCATATCATCACCCGCGAGGAAGTCGTCGACGGGACCCAGAAGCCGGTCGCGGTGTGGCTCAGGGGCGTGTGCGTAGTTCTCGCGGTTCTTGGGACGGTCACATTTCTGTGGGGAGCGTTCGTCGGCGCTGACCGCGCATGGCAGGCGCTGCATTTCAACTGGCTCTTTTTTACTTCTGTATCATCTGCCGGCGTGATGGTGGTCGGCGTGCAACGCATCACCACAGCACGCTGGTCCCGCCCGATCATTCGATTCATGGAAGGGTACGTCGCCTTCCTTCCCGTGGCGTTCGTGATTCTTTGCGTCATCCTGCTGTTCGGGCGGACGCACATCTTCCCGTGGACGCACATGGTTATTGAGGTCCCGGAAAAGGCCGCGTACCTCAACGTGCCGTTCCTCGTCACGCGCGACATCGTGATGTTCGCGATCCTGATGGTCCTGAGCGTGTGGTACATCTACACGTCGGTGCGGCTCGATGTCGGCGTTGTGCCGGAGAGCGGTGCGTCGTGGGCGCGCGGAATTCGCGAGAGCATGCGCAACGGCTTCGCCGACGAGCGGCGCGAGCTGCACTCCACCCACTCGCTCCAGGGAAAGCTTGCCGTCTTCCTGGCGCTCATGTTCAACTTCACCTGGATCGTGCTGGCGTGGGATCTATCCATGTCGCTCGACGTTCATTTCCAGAGCACCATCTATGGTTGGTGGTTCTTCATGGGCGCCTGGGTTGCGGCGATCGCGAGCTGGACGCTCATCGTCATGGCATGGCGCAGTTACCTGCACCGCCAGGACATGATCACCAGCAGCCACTTCCACGATCTCGGTAAGCTGTGCTTTGCGTTTACAGCGTTCTGGGGGTACCTCACCTTCGGCCAGTACCTGGTGATCTGGTACGGTAACCTCGGCGAAGAAACCCACTGGGCACGGCTGCGGCTCCTCTCGCCTTGGACCGGGATCACCCTCGCGGTCGTGGCGTTGATGTTCGTGCTGCCCTTCTTCGGGCTCCTGTCGCGCGCGGCAAAGGTGTATCTGCCAACCATGGCGCTGTTCGCCGCCTGTCTCGTCGTCGGGCTGTGGCTGCATCGCTATGACGAGGTCTATCCATCCATTTACGGTCTGCGCGAGGGAACCAGCCTCCCGCTGGGCTTCTGGGAAATCTCGATCGCCGCCGGATTCCTTGGCATCTGGGGCCTGTGCTACATCTCGTTCATGGACGCATTCCCGCGCATGCGTGTGGTGCTGTTAACGTCGCCGTATCGTGACGAAGTGCAGGTCCCAGTGAACCCAAAAACGATGGATCCGCTGCCGGCCCACGATTAGTACGGACTGATTAGATTGTCCCGAACCGGGGCCTTCGTTCAACGGTAGGACGGTGCCTTTGCAAGGCACTAATGAGGGTTCGATTCCCTCAGGCTCCATGATGTACTCATGGTGTACTCGTGATGCACCAACGAGAAGAGGGATAGGCCATCCGGACGCACGTGGCTCCGGACTGCCTGTCCCTCTTCTCGTTGCCTCCGCATGCTTATCCAGTGCTGCCGCGCGCCGCCACCATTGCCGTGATGTCCGCCCGCAGTGCCGCAATGTCTTCCCGCAGTGCATCGACCGACTCCTGGCCCGCGATGTCGGAATCCTTGTTGCCCGCGTCGCGGTCAACGAAAAAGGTCGCGAGGGTCGCGGTGACGTAGCCAAATACGGCGAAAGCGTACACGGCCAGGATCACGCACAGCACGCGTCCCTGGACTGAGTGCGGGAAGTAGTCCGATCCCATCGTCGTCATCACCATCGCCGTCCACCATACCGCTGCCCAGTAGCCGGTGATTGCAGTACCGGGCGTGTCCCGCTCGAAAGCATACATCCCGGCGGCGCCCGCGAATGTCACGAGCAGCGTGAGCGCCACCACGTAGCCGAAGCCGCGCCGGCCCAGTGCGCCGCGCAGCGCGTTCATGCCGCGGTTGAGTGAGCCGATAACTTTGACGAGACTGGATCCGCGCGCGAACCGGGCGAAGCGAAATAGACGCGTGAATCGTAATACTCTGAACGCTGGCACGATGAGCGACAGCGCCGTGAGCCAGTTGTGCTCCAGATACTTGAGCTTGCGCGGCGCCAGCGTAATACGCACGACAAAGTCGATGATGAAGATCACCCAGATCGCCGTGCTCAGCGCGGTCAACAGCGGCGACAAGCCACGCGTCAGCTCGACTATAAGCAGCACGATCCACACGAACCCGAGATAGATCATCGGCGTCTCGAGCCAACGCTCTAGCTCGCGGAGTTCGTGGTATCGCTCCTCGACCACGGCGTGCGACTCTTGCTGCTCGTCCGTCATTGCATCCTCGCTTTGTTGCGGTGGCCACACTGCGCTCGCATCGTGTGTGCCGCGCACGCGTCCAGGCGTAGCTCAGTCAGCTTTGGGGAGATCGAACTTGGCGCACGTCGTCCGCGGGCGTTCGGGGTCCGAGAGGTCCATCCGGTCCCATGGGATTCTGTAGCTGACGTAGGATCCCGGAAGCTTGCGCCGTAGCGACCGCGCCACGGGACCAATGGCGAGCCGTTCGGCCAGGCCATATTCGCCGACCACCGATCGGCGCTGCCGCGTCGGTTCCGCCACTCCGTGAAGCAGCTCGAGTAAACACGAGCGGTCACGAGACCTGTGCATACTGGACTATGGGCAAGTCGGGTGCCGCCAAACGGGGCGATGGCGCCACGTGGGATGCGGTGATACCATTCGCTGCATGCTCCTACCAAGACCACACCGCGCTATACTCGGCCACCGCGCGCTCGCCCTCGCCAGTATCGCCATACTCGCCCCCTTCGCGCTCCTGCTCGTGGCCTCGCCACTACAGGCTCAGGCAACCGATCCCAACATGACGCGCGCTCTCAGCGTTCTGCGAACCTCTCCAGTGATCGATGGCCACAACGATCTGCCCTGGGCGGTGCGAGAAACCAAGACAGCGCCGCGTGATGTCGACGCATATGATCTTCGGCAGCGGACAGTCGGACGCACCGATCTGGCACGGCTGCGCGAGGGATTGGTGGGCGGACAGTTCTGGTCAGTGTACATTCCCGGCGAGATTCGCGACTCCGGCTTTGCGCGCGTGCAGCTGGAGCAGATCGACATCGCCAAGCGCATCATCGCGCGATATCCGGAGCGGCTCGCGCTGGCATTGACGGCCGCGGATATCCGGCAAGATTTCCGCACAGGCAAAATCGCCTCTCTGCTCGGCATGGAGGGAGGTCACGCGATCGAGAACTCGCTCGGTGCGCTCAGAGCATATTACGACCTTGGCGTTCGGTACATGACGCTGACGCATAACGTGACGCTGGATTGGGCGGACGCCGCGCTCGATCGACCCACGCACGGCGGTCTCACGCCGTTCGGTAGGGAAGTGGTGCGAGAGATGAATCGACTTGGGATGTTGGTGGATCTGTCGCACGTGTCGCCGGCCACGATGAGCGCGGCGCTGGATGTGACCGAAGCGCCGGTCATCTTCTCCCACTCATCGGCGCGCGCTCTCGTGGATCATCCACGCAACGTTCCCGACTCGATTCTTCGGCGCGTACGCGCAAACGGCGGCGTCGTGATGGTCACCTTTGTCCCCGGATTCGTTTCGACTGATTTTGCGCGCTGGGAGAACGAACATGCGCACGCGGACAGCGCGATGCGCCAGGCCGCCGGTATTGATACCTCGGCTTACCGCGCGGCTGCCGCGAGCTGGCGTTCCGCGCATCCTGCGCCGACCGCGACGCTGACCCAGGTAGCCGACCATATGGAGCACGTTCGCGATCTAGCCGGTATCGACCACATCGGTATCGGCGGCGACTTCGACGGTACCGGCGAGCAGAAAGTCGCCGGACTGGAGGACGTCTCCAAGTATCCGGTTCTCTTCGCCGAGCTGGCTCGGCGCGGCTGGTCGGACGCGGATATGCGCAAGCTGGCGGATCAGAACATTCTGCGGGCGCTGGAGCAGGCCGAGCGTGTGGCTGCGCGCTTGCAGAAGACGAGACGGCCATCCACACAAACCATCACTCAGACCGCACCATGACCGCCACTCAGACCGTTCCTTCCATCGGGGCCGAAGCTCCGGATTTCACACTTCCGTCCACCTCCGGCAGCGATGTGATGCTCTCGTCGTTCAGAGACAAGAGCGCCGTCCTGCTCGCGTTTTTTCCGCTGGCGTTCACGAGCACGTGCACCGAGGAAATGTGCGCCTTCAGGGACGACTACGACGAGTTTGTCGCGCGCGGCGTCGCCGTGCTCCCGATTTCCGTGGACTCAGTTCCGACGCTCAAGGAGTTCAAGACCAGACATAACGTGAAGACGGATCTCCTCTCCGATTTCAAACGCACCGTGGGTGAGCGTTACGGCGTAATGTGGCAGGACTCATTTTTCACCAATCGCGCGTACTTTCTGATCGATACAGACGGAATCATTCGCTGGGCTCACGTTGAGGAGACTCCCGGCAACAAGCGTGAGAGCAGCGAGATCCTCACCCAGATCGGGAAACTGGAAAAATCCGAGTGACCGCATGGCGCTGCGTCCAGTCTGTACGTAAACCAACCGACCGCGCGCCCTACTAAACGCCGCGAACGTGGCGCAGATTCCATCAGTCGCGTCCGTGCCGCCGTTTCCCACTAACCCTTGTCAAGCATGACAGCCGTCGAGAATTCAACCGAAACCGGCCGCCTCAGCGCGGCGGACTACATCGAAGTCGAAGACCGTTGGGGTGCTCATAACTACCACCCACTCGACATCGTCGTGGACCATGCCAGCGGCGCCTGGGTGTACGACGTTGAAGGGAGGCGCTACCTCGACTGCCTCAGTGCCTATTCCGCGCTGAACCAGGGCCATTGCCATCCTCGGATTATGGCGACCATGATCGAGCAGGCACACCGGGTGACGCTCACGTCACGCGCCTTCCGGAACGAGCAGTTGCCACTTTTCTCTGAGGAACTGGCGGCCATCTGTGGCATGGAGATGGTGCTGCCCATGAACAGCGGCGCGGAGGCTGTGGAGACCGCCATCAAGGCGGCGCGCAGATGGGGTTATGAAGTAAAGGGAATTCCGGACGGACAGGCCGAGGTGATCGTATTTCAGAACAACTTCCATGGCCGTACCACGACCCTTATCGGCTTCTCCTCGGAGCCCGCGTACCGAGCCGGCTTCGGTCCATTTACCCCCGGCTTCCGGCTCATCCCGTTCGGCGACATCGAAGCGCTGCGCGACGCGATTACGCCAAATACATGCGCCGTGTTGATGGAGCCAATCCAGTGTGAGGCGGGCATTCTGATCCCGCCCGACGGCTATCTGCGCGAATCAGTCCGTCTTTGCCGCGAGTCCAACGTCCTTTTCCTCGCGGACGAGATCCAGACCGGGCTAGGCCGAACGGGCCGCATGTTCGCGTGTGACCACGAAGGGGTAAAACCGGACATGTACATTCTGGGCAAGGCGCTCGCGGGCGGCTACTACCCGGTGTCGGCGGTGGTCTCTAGCCGCGATGTGCTGGGCGTCTTCCGCCCTGGATCACACGGCAGCACCTTCGGTGGCAATCCGCTCGGCTGCGCTGTTGCGCGTACCGCCCTCAGGGTCATTCAGGACGAGCAGCTGGTGGAGCGATCGGCAGAGCTGGGCGCGTGGTTTTTGGAGGAGGTGCGCGGCATCAAGCACCCGGACATCGCCAGCGTGCGCGGGCGCGGGCTGATGGTAGGCGTCGAGCTGCGTGTTCCGTCACGGCCGTACTGCGAGGCACTCTTGCACCGCGGCATGCTGTGCAAGGAAACTCACGAGTTCGTCATCCGCCTTTCCCCGCCACTGGTCACGTCCCAGGAAGATCTCGCCTGGGCGGTGGAACAGCTGCGCGCAGTGTTCGTATGAGCCAGGCGTTGAGATAGCCGTACTGGCCAGCCCTATCCATAAAAGAACGAGCCCACCGGTTGATGTGGGCTCGTTCTTTTGCACACCTCTGTGGCTCGGCAAACTTGACCGGCTCGCGCAGCGCAGTCGTGGCTTTATCGATCAGTCCGGCCAAGACGATGACGCAAAATTTCTCGAACGGCTGTTCCGTTACTAAACGTTCGGTCATACTGTCCTACGGCTGCAAGCAAATCAATACGTACACGCATCCGGCTAGTCAGCCTCAGGGGCACCTCATTTGTCTACCAAGACTCGCGCAGCGCCGCGTTCTGTAACCGTTAACGAGGTCGAGGCGCACGGACTCGTCACCGTGCTGGCCGACATCGCCGCGCGGCTGACCGACCCACGCCCGACGCTGCTGGTCGCGCACGACGTGCTGGAAAGCGTGTGCGTGGCCCTCCAAGCGACCGAGTGCGCCGTGTGGCTCGACGGTGATGCTGCCCGACTAGTGCGAACGTGGAGCGCTGGTACGGAGGAGACTGCCGAATCGGAGATCTCGGCGGCGGTCGCTGGCGGGTTACCGGCGCGCGGCCTCGCGATCGTGGAGATGCGATTCGGCACTCGCCGCGTCGGCATGCTCGTCGTTCGCGTGCGCGGCACTCCATCCGAAGCTGTCAACTCTTTCATCGCCGCGCTCTGCAGCATGCTTGCCGGCTTCGTTGCGCACTCGGAGCGGTCACGCCGGCTCGAAAGCGACTTGCAGAGCCGCATGCTAGAGGCGGAGGAACACAAACGATTCAGCGAAGAAATTCTGGACATGCTACCGCTCGGCCTCTACGTCATCGATCGGCAGTACCGCATCACGGTGTGGAACAGGAAACGCGAGATCGGGATGCGCGGCATCGACCGCAAAGAGGCGATCGGACATGCCATCTTCGAGATCCTGTACCGGCAGCCGGGTGATGTACTGCGTCGAGAGTTCGACGAGGTATTCGCGACGGGACGAATGCAGCAGTTCCAGATGGAGTCTAACTCCAGCGGAACGCTCCGGACGTACCGACTGTCCAAGATTCCCATGCGCGACAGTGCGGGAACAGTCACGCACATCATCACCATCGGCGAAGACATCACCGACTGGGTCGAGGCGCGCGAACGTATTGCTCAGAACGACAAACTCGCAGCCATTGGAAGACTCGCGGCCGGCATCATGCACGAAATCAACAATCCGCTGGCGACCATCGCCGCCTGCGCCGAGAGCATGACGCTTGAGACAACCACGCCCGATGGAAGCCCGGAGTATCTCAAGATCATTGAGAGCGAGGTACATCGCTGCAAACGCATCGTCGACGGGCTGCTCGACTTCAGCCGGCCACGGCCGCGAGAACGCCAGTCGCTCAATGTCAACGGTGTCGTGGAGCGCGCGCTGTTTCTGCTCAACCATCACGCTCGATTCAAACAGCTTACCGTTGACGCGCAGTTCGCACCGGAGTTACCGACCGTGCATGCCAGCTCGGAGCAGCTCATACAGGTGATGATCGCGCTCCTCATGAACGCGGCCGATGCGATGCCGCAATACGGGAAGGTCCGCATTCGCACCCGGATCGGCGGCCGTAACGGTCGCCAGGTGATGGTGGAAGTGCAGGATGAGGGGTCCGGGATTTCGCGAGCACAGCTGACGCGAATCTTCGAGCCGTTCTACACAACCAAAGACCCAGGCGTTGGAACGGGCCTCGGCCTGTCGATCTGCCATGGCATCGTCGCAGACCATGGAGGCCGGATCGATGTGTCCAGCAATGAAGGCAAGGGTACTACTTTCCGCATCCTGCTACCGGCGGAGACGGCGTGACCGGCGATCGTGTGACCGGCGACCGTGTGACCGGCGACCGTGTGACCGGCGATCGTGTGACCGGCGACCGTGTGACCGGCGACCGTGTGACCAGTGAGCGCCCTGCCGGCGAGCGCCCCACCGAAGTAGCGCCCATCCGGCTTCTGATCGCCGAAGATGAGGAGCATCTCGGCGCGATCCTGGAGCACTTCCTACGCGGCCGCGGCTACGACGTTTCAATGTGCCGCGACGGGCGTACCGCGCTCCAGTCGCTGCACGCCGCACCGTATGATGTCGCCCTGCTCGACGTTGTGATGCCGGAGATGGACGGGCTCGAGGTGCTGCGCCACTTGCAGAGCGAGCCGGAGCCGCCGGAGGTCATCATCATCACCGGGAACGGCACCATAGACACGGCGATAAACGCCATCAATCTTGGCGCATACGATTACATATCCAAACCGTACCGCATGGCCGAGGTCGACGTGATGGTGCGACGCGCATGGGAAAAACGGGAGCTGGTCAAGGCCAATGTCATGTTGCGCAAACGTGTCGCGCCGCTTCCGCGCGCACTGACCAGCGCCAATGTGGCGATGCAGGAAATGCTGCGCACGCTCGTCGCGATTGCACCCGAGCGCGACGCCATCCTGATCAGCGGTGAGGCTGGTTCCGGGAAGAGCTACATCGCGCGGCACCTTCACGCTCTCAGCGGCCGCGCCGGCGACGCATTCGCCGAGGCCACCGCTCGCGACGGCCGACTGGTCACGGTCGGGGACCTGTTCGGCTACGAAGGCGGCGCCGCGGCGTACAGCTCCGGCGCACGTAGCGCCGGCGTGGGCACCGGTGCGCTCGTTCTTGCGGAGCGTGGCAGTGTCGTTGTGGATCTGGAGCGGCTGGATCAGGAAGCCTACGGCGCGGTTTGCCGGGCCGTGTCGGACGGATACTTTGTCCGTGTCGGAGGCACGCGCAGAATTGAGCTTCTCGCGCGTATAATTGCATGTGTTCGCGACCCAACGGCTGGCGCGAACTTTCCTGCGTCGTCACGTGTCCACGTTGCGCCACTGCGTCAGCGGCCCGAGGACATGGAGCGGCTTACAGCGGAGTTACTATCGGGCGTGGACGGTGGGATGTGTACCATGGCAATGGATGCGATTGAGCCGCTGCGCGATTACCCGTGGCCGGGCAATGTGCGAGAGTTACAGCTGGTGCTGACGCGCGCGTCACTACTGAGCGGATCCGGACTCGTGACCGCGACCGACGTGCGAATGCTCCTGGCGAGTGGCAGCGTAAGCACGGTCCCTGTCGAGGGGCAGGGCGGCGCGCTCGACCAACTGGAGCGGCTGCACATTGAGAGCATGCTCATTCGCTGCAACTGGCATCAGGGGCGGGCGGCTCTGGCGCTCGGCATCTCGACCAAAACCCTGTATCGCAAGATGCGAGAGTATGGCTTTCGACGGCCGCGCAAACGCAAGTTGGCTCCAACACCGCCTGAGGAATGAAGATTCTCGTCATCGAGGACGATCCGACTGTGGGTCAGTTCGTGAAGCGCGGGCTGGAGGAGCAACGCTGGACCGTCGACCTGGTGGACGACGGCGATGAGGGCGAGCGCTTGGCCGCTGCGGGAGGATACGATCTCGTCGTGCTGGATATGCGCCTTCCTGGCAAATCAGGGATGGAGGTGCTGCATGATCTGCGCGCGAAGGGATTCGAGCGTCCCGTATTGGTTCTTACCGCGCAGGATGCGGTGGACGCGAAAGTTCAGGCGCTCCGGGCGGGCGCCGACGACTACGTCACCAAACCATTCGCGTTCGAGGAGCTGCTCGCGCGCGTTGAGGCACTGGCGCGTCGTCCACGCGCCATAGCGGCCGCGATACTGACGGTAGCGGATCTCACACTCGACCTGGATACGCGGGAAGTTTGTCGCGGCGATCGCGCAATCGAGCTTACGCCAAAGGAATACAGGGTGCTCGAGTACCTGATGCGGCACCGCGGCCGCGTGATGAGCCGTACGCTGATTACGGAGTACGCCTGGGGCTACCACTTTGATCCGGGCACCAACATCGTCGACGTCGTCATCAACCACCTACGTAAAAAGATTGACGCCGATAATCCCAAGAAGCTGATTTCCACCGTGCGCGGTGTCGGGTACGTCGTGCGCGGATGATTCGCGCCCGCACCCAGCTCACACTTTTCTTCGCCGCTGCGATGATGGTGACCGCCGCAGCGCTCGGCATCGCCATCTCGGCGGCGCGAACCGCGGGAGTGTACAGCTCTGTGGGCCGAGAGGCATTGGCGGACGCGGATCTGGCATTGCGGATCGTGGACCAGGCGAGGTCGGATGCAGCCGGGAATGCCGTGCTTGCTCGCGACCCCGAGCGCCGCATGGGGTTGTCGCCCCGCATCACCAATCAGCTCGAGATAATTCCCGGCTACGTCATTGTCGTGGACCGCGGCGGC
>JBBSHV010000048.1:0-14572 GCA_038232435.1 Gemmatimonadales bacterium
AGCGACATGACGTTGACTGGACTCCAGTTTGTAGCGCCGTGGATGCTGCTGGCGCTGCTGGCGCTGCCACTCTGGTGGCTCGCACGCGCGCGCAGGCGTCCGGCCGCGATCACGTTTTCGCGTGCCGCCATGCTCGCTCGGGGGCCGCAGTCGGGTGCGCGGGTCACGCGCGCGCTTTTCCTGCTGCGTAACCTGGTGCTCGTCGGCGTCATCATCGCGCTCGCGCGACCGCGCGGAAGCGGCCACGCAGAGAGTGTGAGCAGTGCAGGTATTAACATTATCCTTGTAATTGATCTGTCCAGCTCGATGTTGGCCGAGGACTTTCAGCCGCAAAACCGCCTCGAGGTTGCTAAGGAAACGGTGAAGCGGTTCATATCGGGAAGAACGTCGGACAGGATCGGTGTTGTCGCATTCTCCGGGGAAGCATTGACTCAGGTCCCACTCACCACCGACTATCCAGTGGTGATGCAGGCTGTGGACAACCTGCAGGCGGGACAGCTCGAGGACGGAACCGCTATCGGCAATGCGATTGCGACCGCTGCGAACCGGCTGCGGAACTCACCCGGTAAGTCACGCGTGATGATTCTGCTGACGGACGGCGTAAACAACCGTGGCGACATCGACCCGCGAACGGCGGCGCAGGCGGCAGGCTCAGTCGGTGTAAAGATTTACAGCATCGGAGTAGGTACAGAAGGCATGGCTCCCGTTCCAGTCGGTCGCGGACTGTACGGGTTGCGCTATGAGAATCAACCCGTCCAGATTGACGAGGCGCTGCTATCGCAGATCTCCCGCTCCACAGGCGGCCGTTACTTTCGCGCGCGCGACGCCGCCGCTCTGCGCCGGATCTATGAGCAGATCGACGCGCTGGAGCGGACGCCCGTCCAGACGGCCACGTACGTGCGGTATTCCGAGCTGTTCCGCTGGCCACTGGGTGTCGCCGTATTGGCTTTGATGCTGGAGCTCGGACTCGCCGCGGTGAGGGCTCCGGTCCCATGATGCGATTCATTCAGTGGCCGTGGGCGCTCGCGCTGGCGTTGATTCTACCCGCGCTCGCCGCCGCGGGGCTGGTGATGGGCCGTCAGTCCCGGGCCAAGCGTCTCACACAGCTGGGAACGCGCACCATGCTGGCGAGGTTGGCGCCGCAGACAAGCCGGCGCGGCGCATGGCACGTGGCGCGAATCGTTACAGCGCTGGCACTGATCGGTGTTGCCTTCGCGGGGCCGCGCTGGGGGCTGGAACACGCGGTGGTGCAGCGAAGTGGCGCGGATGTTGTACTCGCGCTGGACGCGTCGCTATCCATGACCGCACCGGACGAGCGGCCCTCTCGGCTCGCAAAGATGAAGCAGACGGTGCAACAACTTCGGGCGCTCTCTCCCAACGATCGATTCGCGCTGATCGCGTTCGCCGGTCGTGCGTACATCCTCAGTCCGCTCACTACAGACGACGGTGCACTGGATTTATATCTGGACAATCTGGATCCGTCAGTAGTCGGCGAGGGCGGTAGCTCGATAGCAAGCGCGCTGCGGCAGGCGACGGCGCTCCTCAACCTGGGCAACGGGGACGCCGACAAGGCAATCGTACTCATGAGCGACGGCGAGGGGTTCGAGCCAGTCGCTGATGTCGTGAGCGAGGCCGCGCGGATTAAAAGTGCGGGGATTGCGCTCGTCACGGTGGGGTTCGGTACAACGGCCGGATCGACCATCCCGATCAAGGAGAACGGGACGACAACTCTGAAGCGGGATGCGAACGGCGCAACGGTTGTGACGCATTACACGCCCGATTACCTGCGGGCGGCGGCCCAGGCGGCGGGCGGAGTTTTTATCCCGGCCGAAGCCGCCAACAAACCAGAGAACGTGCGACGCATCGTCGACCGTCTCAGGACGGCCGCGCACGCGGTGTCAACGGGGCGCGATCTGTCACCCCGATTCCAGTGGTTCCTTGCACCGGCGTTACTACTTCTTCTTCTGGATTCATTGCTCGCGTTGAGAACGAAAAAACGTCGCGCCAGACTCGCCGCGTCCGCGCTCGCCGCCGGCGCAATGGCGGCGTGCGGTGGCTCAGCAGACGTGCGGCAGGCGACCGCAATGTACAATCGTGGAACGTTTCTGCTCGCGCATGACTCGCTCGCGCAAGCAGTGCCACTGCTGGACAGCGCGGCTGCACATGCTGCACGCGCCTCGCACAGTGAGCGGCTCCGGTTTAGTGCGAACTTCAACTCCGGTTGGGCGTACCTCGTCACGGGGCTACGGCTGCATGGTGACACTGCGACAGGTCCGTTGGACAGCGCGCTGGCGCACTATCGCCGAGCTCTCGTGCTCGCGCCTGGCGACCGCGACGCGAAGTGGAATTATGAGCTGGCGCTGCGCCCGCAAAAGAGCGGCGGAGGCGGCGGTGGTGGAGGAGGGGGTGGTGGTGGTGGTGCTGCTCGGACGCCTCGGCCGGCCCCCAGCGGTGGCGGCGGAATCGGGCAACAACAGGCTGAGGCGGTGCTGGACAACGCGGCGCGAGAAGAGCAGGACGTGCAGGGAAAAAAGCAGGACCGAAACGTTCCTCAGCCACCGCCCAGAGGGAAGGACTGGTGATTGGAGCGATACTCATGTTCGCTCAGCTCGGTGCGCAGGTTAGCGGTGTGCAGTTCGAGACTCGCGTCGTTCCGGATACTGTGTACGTGGGACAGCAAGTCACGCATGAGGCGATCACGCTGGTGGATGACGCAACACGCAGCCGGCTCAGGGCCAATCCGGAGTACACTCCGTCAGATGTCGCTGGCGTTACGACTTACGATTTCCCGTTCGACACAACGTCGATCACGGACGTAACACTGAACGGCGCGCGTTTTCGGCGCTATGTGTACCGGCGCGCGCTTTTCCCGTTATCGCCGGGTACGTACCAGGTCCCGCCGTCGACCCTGAGATACACGGTTCCAGAACTCGACGGATATGCCAATCCGTCGCACCCGATATCCGTCCAGAGCGCTGGCGACAGCTTCGTCGCTATCCCACTCCCCACATCGGGTCGGCCGCTTGGTTTCAAGGGCGCGGTGGGCGAGCTGCGCGACACTCTCTGGACTGACGGCGCCGCTGCTCGACTGGGTGACACTTTCGTCGTGACGGTGCGCGTCTCGGGCATTGGAAATCTCAATTTGCTTCCGCGTCCAGCGTTGCAGATTGACTGGGCCGCGATGGTGCCGGGGCGTGAACGTGTTGCATGGGATTCAACGGGGTCGGTGGTGCGCGGCACCAAGGAATTCGATTGGATCGTCACACCGCGAGTGTCGGGGGATCTCTCCATTCCGCCGGTGCGGTACGACTACTTTGACCCGACGACCCGACGATACGAAGCCGCGACAACAGCGCTTGTACGGCTCAACGTCGCACCGGCATCCGGCCCGGTTGCCGACAATGTTGGACAGGTGCGCGACACGATCGGAGACTCGCCGTTCCCGACGCTTCTGCGCATCGCGCGGAACAACTCGCTGATCATCGCGATCGTCGCATCCGTAGTGCTCCTGCTAGGTGTTGTAGCCATCGTGATAGGTCGCCGGAGAAATCGCGTTGTGCCGGAGGATGAGTGAGTCGACACTGCGTCGGTCGATGTTGCCCCGATAGCATCGGCCGTTTCGTCGCGCGACATGCACTTGGGTCAGATGCATGCCCACAATAACGGTTCTCCCGAGCGCCGTCGCCGACCAGATCGCGGCGGGCGAAGTCGTCGAACGCCCCGCGTCCGTTGTGAAGGAATTGTTCGAGAACGCAGTGGATGCTGGAGCGAAGAGCGTCGACATTACCGTTCTGGAGGGCGGCCGCACACTGATTCGGATGAGCGACGATGGCTGTGGCATGGACGCGGACGATGCGCTCCTCTCGCTCGCTCGGCACGGCACCTCCAAGATCCGCTCGTCCGATGATCTAGCCTTCGTCCGCACGTTCGGGTTTCGCGGAGAGGCGCTTCCAGCGATCTGTTCCGTCGCTCAGATCGAGATCGAGACCGCGGTACTTGATGGTGCGGGAACGCGTGTCCGCTCGGCCGGAGGAGAGCGTCCGATTGTGGCGCCGACGCAGCGGCGTCGCGGTACCACCGTGACCGTGGCGAACCTGTTCTACAATGTTCCCGCGCGCGCCAAGTTCTTACGAGGCGCACGCTCGGAGTGGCGAGCGATCTCCGAAGTGTTGACCACGCTTGCGCTCACGCGCCGAGACATCAGGATCGAGGCAACCCACGACGGACGTCGTGCGCTGCGTGCGTTAGCCGCTCCATCGCTGCGCGCGAGGCTTGGGGCGCTCTGGGGTGTTCCCTACGCTGAGGATCTGCTCGCTGTCGATGACGTAAGCGGCAGCATCCACGTGTCGGGACTGGTGGAGCGTCCCGCCAACGTTGGCACCGCGACGAGGCGGAGTTTCCTGTCCGTGAACGGTCGCGCTATTCGCGACGCGGGGATGATTCGTGCGGCCGAGTTGGGGTATCGGTCCACCATTCCCGCCGGTACGCGCCCGTCTCTTTACTTGGAGCTTGTTATCCCGACTGACGGTGTGGATGTCAACGTCCATCCGGCAAAGGCCGAGGTCCGCTTTCAGGATCGGTGGACCATCGAGCGAGCCGTTGAGCGCGCGGTGCGTCAGGCGCTCGGCAACTTCGACAGCTCTGCCGCCTTTGGGCGATCGTTCTTTGTGACGAGCACTCAGGGTGCGCCGCAGCAGGTCGACCGAGACGTGTTGCACGACGGCACGACGCCAGCGCCACTGTTTGCGGATACACTCAACGGCGACGCTACCGCCGTTTCAGCCGCCGTGGAATCCCAGTCGTATTCGCCGCATGGACATCACGCCGTAGAACAGATCCCGCCGCTCATGCAATTGCGACGAACTTACATAATGTTCGAGCACGATGGTGGTGTCGTTCTCATCGATCAGCACTCGGCCCACGAACGTGTATTGTACGAGCTGTTTCTGGACAATCTGGAGAACGGAGGCGCTCCGTCCCAGCGTCTGCTCCTCCCCATTACTGTCACGCTCACCGGCGCCGAGATGGGGGCCTTCGAGCGTTCCCGGCAGTACTTCGACCGACTCGGCTTTGAGGTGGAGGCGTTCGGTGGCAACACGCTTATCGTGCACAGCGTGCCCGCGCCGCACGCTCAATTTGACGCAGAGCGGTGCCTACGTGACACCCTCGCGTCGATCACGGGTGACCGCGTCGCCGGGACCGCCGCGCGACACGAGCATCTCGTGGCTACCATCGCCTGCAAGGCGGCGGTGAAGAGCGGCGACATCCTGAGCCAGGACGAAATGCGCGCATTGTTCGCCGCCTTACGTGACACGAGGCTTCCGGCGCACGACGTGCATGGGCGATCAACTATCGTGCAGCTCGCGTGGGACGAAGTGGATCGCCGATTTGGACGCGCCTAGCATCCGCTCCAGCAGCCTCTCCACGATCCGTGTCATTGTCGGCCCCACGGCGGCTGGCAAGTCGGCGCGGGCAATGGAGATCGCGGCGCACGAAGATGTGGCCATCATCGCCGCCGACAGCAGACAGATTTATCAGGGGTTCGACATCGGGACGGCCAAGCCCAGTGCTGAGGATCGCCGGAGCGCCTTACATTACGGCGTGGATATCGTCGACCCGACCCAACATTACAGCGCGTATCAGTGGGCGGTCGATGCCGCGGACTGGATCGCGAAGTCGGTCGAGGCAGGGAAGACGCCCGTAATCGTGGGCGGAACGGGGTTCTACCTCAAGTCACTGTTCGACCCACCGTATGATGTATCGCCGGTGGCAGGATTCTCGCTTCGGCCAGTATACGAACTGGTCGATCCTGGTCCATCTCTCAAGCAACACATCGAGACGAGAGTGGACCAGATGCTGGCGGCCGGGTGGCTGGCGGAGGTTGACGATCTCATGCGAGCGGTTCCGCGCGACGCGATTGCGTGGAAAGCGTGCGGCTACCGGATCATGCGGCACCACCTTGAAGGAGAATACTCTTTGGAGTATGCACGTGAGCGGGCGATAATCGAGACGCGGCAATACGCAAAACGACAGAGAACCTGGTTTCGGCACCAGCTTTCATGAAGATAGGAATAACGTGTTACCCCACCTACGGCGGCTCCGGCGCGGTCGCGACCGAGCTGGGTATCGCGCTAGCCGCTCGCGGGCACGAGGTTCACTTCATCAGCTATCGCCAGCCGTTCAGACTGCCGTCGTTTCTGCCGCGCGTGTACTTCCATGAGGTACATGTCGGCCAGTATCCGTTATTCGAGTACCCGCCATACGACTTGGCGCTGGCAGTGAGAATGCACGAAGTCGTGCGCACTCACGGGATCGAGCTGCTGCATTGCCACTACGCGATTCCCCACGCGACGAGCGCCTGGATTGCGCGCGAGATGCTGCGCGCGGACGGTGAAGATGTCGCTGTCGTGACGACTTTACACGGAACCGATATCACACTCGTCGGGCAGGACCCTTCGTTTCACGCGATCACGAAGTTCTCCATCGAGCGGTCGGACCGAATCACGGCGGTCTCGCATTATCTGCAGGAGGAAACGTTCAACGCGTTTCACTGTGTGGGCTGCCGAGTCTCGGTGATCTATAACTTCATCGACCCGGAAGTGTACGATCGGTCGCGGTACCAGGGCACGTTGCGCAGGCCTTTCGCCACGGACCGCAACGTCCTCATGCACGTTTCCAACTTTCGCGCGGTCAAGCGGGTTCGAGATGTTGTGCGCATCTTCGCGCAAGTCGCCGCTGTGACGCCGAGCATTCTTGTGATGGTGGGCGACGGACCCGAACGGCCCGCGGCCGAGGAAGAGGCGCGCGCCCTCGGAGTCGTCAGTTCGGTCTATTTCTTGGGAAAGATTGACGCCGTCGCTCCGCTGCTCGCGGACGCGGATGTGTTTCTGCTCCCGAGCCAGAGCGAGTCGTTCGGCCTCAGTGCACTCGAGGCGCTGGCCTGCGGCGTGCCGGTGGTCGCGAGTGACGCCGGCGGTCTCCCTGAAGTGGTGACGAACGGAGTGACCGGGTTACTATATCCCGTCGGCGCCGTTGATCTCATGGCAGAAGGAGCGCTGTCAATTCTGTGCGATCCGGTGCGCAAGGCCACGATGAGTGCGGCCGCGGCGCTGGACGCGCGCGCGCGGTTCTCGCTCGACACTATCGTGTCGCAGTATGAGAGCTTATATCGTAGTGCACTAAAGAGTCCGCCGCATGAGCAACCCCAACAGACTTAATGCCAACAACGTTTCAGGCATTTGTACTCGGTCTGCTTCAGGGATTGGCAGAGTTTCTCCCGGTAAGCAGCTCCGCGCATCTGGCGCTTGCTCCCTGGCTATTTCACTGGCCGGACCCGGGGCTATCATTCGATGTGGCGCTCCACTTTGGCACTCTGCTGGCGGTGCTCTGGTACTTCCGTCGCGAGTGGATGTCGCTGTTGCGCGCGGCGCGTCAGATAATAACAACGCGCAAGATCGACACGATCGAACAGAAGCGCGTCGCATTTCTTGTGGTCGCCACCATTCCCGGCGGCATCGCCGGGCTGCTACTTGAAAAGACGGCGGAGCACGCGTTCCGCAGTCCCGCTCTCATTGCCACCGCACTGATCGTTATGGGCATTGTGCTCTGGATCGTGGACAGGCGTGCAAGCGCGCAGCGCCCCATCACACACATGCGTTGGGCAGACGCCATACTGATCGGAGTTGCGCAGGTATTCGCGCTCATTCCCGGTGTCTCGCGTTCCGGATCGACGATAACAGCAGGTCGCGCGCTCGGCTTCGACCGTAACGGGGCCGCGGCTTTCAGCTTTATGATGAGCATGCCCATCATTGCCGCGGCCGCGATTCTGAAGGTGCCGCACGTGCTACGCGAGAGCGGCCTTACCGCCCCACTCGTCATCGGGGTGTTGACGTCCGCCGTGAGTGGCTGGCTCGCGATTTCTGCGCTCCTCAAATACGTGAGCAGACATTCGTACGGTGCTTTCGCTCTCTACCGCGTGGTGCTCGGAGTTGTTGTGCTCGGTATCTACTTCGCGCGCGATGGCTGACTTTACGGTATCGGCCGCGGCGTATGACGGAGTCGGCTCCGCCGAGCTCGCGCGGCGGCTGAACATCCCGGCGGTGCGTCTGTTCGAGATAGTGGCGTCGACCATGGACGAGGCGCACGCGATGGCGGGGGCGGGAGCGCCACCGGGGACTATGGTGCTCGCGGAGCAACAGACCGCGGGTCGTGGCAGAAATGGGCGACGCTGGTCCTCGCCGCCACGAGGGATCTGGCTGACGTTGATCGAACGACCCGCGGACGCGACAGCGCTGGACGTGATGTCGCTCCGGGTGGGGCTCGCCGCTGCACGTGCGCTGGATGCATTCGCGGCGGAGCCCCTCCGGCTCAAGTGGCCTAACGATCTGTATGTGGACACGAACAAGCTGGCCGGTACCCTGGTGGAGGCACGCTGGCGCGGAGAGCGGGCCGACTGGGTGGCTATAGGGTTTGGCGTGAACATGAGACCGCCTGAAGATCAGATTTGTGCGGCGGGTTTGGACGCAGGCACATGTCGGCTCGATGTGCTGTGCTCGCTGGTACCGGAGCTACGCGCGGCGGCGGCGATCGCGGGGCCGTTGACGCCGGCCGAGATGGAGGAATACGCGGGACGCGACATGGCACGTGGAAGGTCGTGCTCCGAACCGGTACGTGGACGCGTAGCTGGTATCGCCCCGACGGGCGAGCTCCTGGTCGAGCTCGCCGACTCCGTTGCGCGGGTCCGGACAGGCTCGTTGGTGCTGGACTAGTGCGCGTTGGGCGACCGCTAGTCGCCCTTATATAAGCAGCGTAAACCGAGCGATCATGCTTCTGGCAATCGATGTTGGGAACACGGAAACCACTCTCGGGCTTTTTGATGGCGAGGATCTGGTGCAACACTGGCGGCTCACCACCACGGCGGCCCGCACCGCCGACGAAGCTCGCATTCTCCTGACGCAATTGGTTCGGAGCGCCGGGCTCGCGCCGGCAGCCGTGACCGGGGTAGCGGTGTGCTCAGTCGTTCCGCCGGTGACTCGCGGATTGGTGGACGCGTGCGATATCGCCTTCGGCGTGACGCCACGCGTGATCGACGCCCGGTCGCCGCTTCCGATCACGCTGGACGTTGACGAGCCGGCAACGGTGGGCGCTGATCGCGTAGTGAACACGCTGGCCGCCAGTCAACTGCATCGCCGCGACTGCATAGTGGTCGACCTCGGAACGGCTACAACGTACGACTGCGTTAGCGCCGCGGGATCATTTTTTGGCGGCATCATCCAACCCGGCGTGGAGACATCGGCCCAGATGCTCTTCGCCAAAACGGCGATGCTCCCCAGCACCGCCCTCGGCACACCGGAGCGAGCGATTGGCACGAATACTGTCGACTGCATCAGGGCAGGTATCGTCTACGGCGCCGCTGACTCCATGGACGGGCTGATTCGCCGGATCAAGGCGGAATGGCCCCGGCCAGAAGTTCCGTACGTGATCGCAACCGGAGGGCTGGCGTCCACGTTTCGGAACTTCTGCGCCGCTTTCGACGAGGTGGACCCGGCTCTCACGCTCAAGGGCATCAGGCTGGCGCACGGCATGTTGGGCTGAGGCGAAAGGGTGCGCTAACCGCTGATTAACGCGAAGTGCCCCTTGAAAAACGGCCAAATTGGCTTAGGTTTAAGGGATGTTAGCACTCTCTAGGCTTGAGTGCTAACATGTACTCAATCACCAAAGCTAATCCCCAACAGAGGCGCTCTATGGCAGACAAGACCGCCACCACCGTTCAGCCGCTGGCTGATCGCGTGGTAGTGAAGGCCCTCGAAGAGACCGAGCAGATGCGTGGCGGACTCTTCATCCCCGATACCGCGAAGGAGAAGCCGCAGCAGGGCGAGATCGTCGCCGTCGGCCCCGGCCGCTACGAGGACGGCAAGCTCGTCCCGATGGGCGTGAAGGCCGGCGACAAGGTGCTCTACGGTAAGTACAGCGGCACGGAAGTGACCGTCAACAACGAACAGCTTCTGATCCTCCGCGAGACAGACGTCCTCGCGGTCATCGGTTAATCGGAGAATAGACCACAATGGCAGCGAAAGAACTCTATTTCGACACCGAGGCGCGTTCCGCCCTCAAGCGCGGTGTCGATCAGCTGGCCGACGCGGTGAAGGTCACCCTCGGCCCCAAAGGTCGTAACGTCGTCATCGACAAGAAGTTTGGCTCCCCGACCATCACCAAGGACGGTGTCACGGTCGCCAAGGAAGTTGAGCTCAGCGATCCCATCGAGAACATGGGTGCGCAGATGGTGAAGGAGGTCGCGACCAAGACGTCCGATCTCGCCGGCGACGGCACCACCACCGCCACCGTGCTGGCGCAGGCGATCTTCCGCGAAGGCCTCAAGAACGTGGCGGCCGGCGCCAACCCGATGGCGCTCAAGCGCGGCATCGACAAGGCAGTCGCCGCGGTCGTTGAGGAGCTGAAGAACGTCTCCGTCCCCACCAGCGGGAAGAAGGAGATCGCGCAGGTCGGTAGCATCTCGGCCAATAACGACAAGGAAATCGGTGATCTGATCGCCGATGCGATGGAGAAGGTCGGCAAGGACGGTGTCATCACCGTCGAAGAGGCCAAGGGCCTCGAGACGAACCTGGAAACGGTCGAGGGAATGCAGTTCGACCGCGGCTATGTTTCGCCCTATTTCGTCACCGATCCGGATAAGATGGAAGCGGTCCTCGAAGACGGAATGATCCTTATTCATGACAAGAAGATCTCGTCCATGAAGGACCTGCTCCCGGTTCTGGAGAAGGTTGCTCAGATGGGCAAGCCGTTGCTCATCATCGCCGAGGATATCGAGGGCGAGGCGCTCGCGACACTGGTGGTGAACAAGCTGCGTGGCACGCTCCGCGTCTGCGCGGTCAAGGCGCCTGGCTTCGGTGATCGCCGCAAGGCAATGTTGGAAGACATCGCGGTTCTGACGAACGGCCGCGTTATCTCGGAAGACGTCGGTTTCAAGCTCGAGAACGCGACGGTCGATCAGCTCGGCCGTGCCAAGCGCATCGTGGTGGACAAGGACAATACGACCATCATCGACGGCGGCGGCACTGACGAAGCGATCCAGGGTCGTGTGAAGGAGATCAAGGGCGCGATCGAGAAGACCACGTCGGACTACGATCGCGAGAAGCTGCAGGAGCGTCTGGCCAAGATCGCCGGCGGTGTCGCGGTGATCAACGTTGGCGCGCCGACCGAGAGCGAGATGAAGGAGAAGAAGGCTCGCGTCGAGGACGCGCTGCACGCAACGCGTGCAGCCGTTGAAGAGGGCATCGTCCCGGGGGGTGGTGTCGCACTCATCCGCGCTCAGAAGGCGCTCAAGGATCTCAAGCTGAATGATGCTGACGAGCAGGTTGGCGTCGACATCATCCGCAAGGCGATCGAAGAGCCGATCCGCATGATCGTGCAGAACGCGGGCGGCGAGGGATCAATCGTGATCGAGAAGGTGCGTGCGGCGAAGGACAACACCTTCGGCTACAATGCTCTGACTGACACGTACGAGGATCTGGTTCAGGCCGGTGTCATCGATCCGACCAAGGTCACGCGGACGGCGCTGCAGAACGCGGCCAGCATTGCCGGTCTGCTGCTCACGACCGAAGCTCTTATCGTCGAGAAGAAGGAAGAACGCGGCTCCGCGCCGGCTCCGGGCGGCGGCGGCATGGGCGGGATGTACTAGGCGTTAACCGGCCTGGTTGAGAAACGATGTAGTAAAGCGGCCCGGAGCAAATGCTCCGGGCCGCTTTACCACATGCAGGTGAGCCCAACAGCCGCGCACGACGCGTGCACAGTCTCACACGCTCGGTGTATTCGCCCGGTGCTTGTCCCTCACGCGTAGGTTGAGCAATTCCACAAAAACGGCGAAACCCATCGCGAAATAAGTATATCCCTTGGGAATGTGAACACCGAAGCCCTCTGCTATCAAATTTGTCCCGATGAGGACGAGGAACGACAGAGCCAGCATCTTGATGGTAGGGTACCGTTCCACGAAGCCGCTGATCGGGCTGGCCGCGAACAGCATGATACCCAACGCGATTACGTTCGCGCCGACCATAACCGCGACGCGGTCCACCATACCGACCGCGGTGATGACTGAGTCGAGTGAGAAGACGATATCAAGGACCATTATCTGCGCAACGACGGGCCCGAGTGCCGCGGCTGCGCCCTGATCGATCGTCTCGTCACCCTCACCTTCAATCTTACCGTGGATTTCGAATGTCGCCTTGGTGATGAGAAAGAGACCACCCACGATCAGGATCAGATCTCGTCCCGAGATACCGGCGCCGAACACGGTAAATAGCGGTCGCGTGAGCGTCACCAACCACGCGATGCTGAACAACAGAGCCAGCCTCGTGACGAAGGCACCCATCAGACCCAGCGTTCTCGCTCTTGCGCGCTGGTCTTCGCGCACCTTGGCCGCGAGGATCGAGATGAAGATGATGTTATCGATCCCGAGTACGATCTCGAGTGCGGTGAGCGTGAGCAAGCCCAGCCAGACACTAGGGTCAGTGATCCCTTCCATAAGTCAGAGGCCGAAGTCCAGTTGTACGGCAGCGGCGCGTCTCCCGCCTGGCTCAAACGGCCCGATCACAAAGTCCTGCGGCGCCACCGTCATTCGACCGGAAAAGCGGCTGCGTTTGGCACCCGTGCCGACGTCACGCAGTGCTGTGGTCGCACTGTTACACGATTCGCTGAGATGTGCGAGAACGATGTGCCGTAATCCCTTGTGCGAAACGTCGCGCACGAGCTCACCGGCCACGCGGTTGCAGAGATGGCCGTTGCGTCCCGCGATGCGAGCGCGAACAGAGGGAGGGTACGGCCCATTTTGCAGCATCATCTCGTCGTGATTCGCTTCGAGCACGAGAAGGTCGAGATCTCGCATCGCTTCTGTCAGTGGTTGGGTCGGGGCGCCCAGGTCGTACACCACCGCGGCCCTCACGCCAGTGCGGCGCGCCGTTACAACAAAGACGACAGGCTCCGCCGCGTCGTGTTGGGCGCGAACGGCGAGCAGGTCGAACTCTCCGATCGCGAAGCTCTCCCCCGCACGAAAGGGGATTGCTCCGGCTTCGCGGAGATCTTTTGCGGCGGTGATAGTCCCCGGTGTTGCATACGCCGTCCAGCCGAATTTCCGCGCAAGAACGCGCACGCCCCGAACGTGGTCCACGTGCTCGTGCGTCACCACAACAGCCTGGATTGATTCGGGCGGGACTTCAGCCGCGCGCATTCGCTCAAGAAGGATTTGCGGAGCGAACCCAGCGTCGACGAGGATGCGCGAACCAGCCGCTTCGAGCAGCACCGAATTACCACGGCTGCCGGATCCGAGTACCCACATACGCATCGTCGTTGCTACCCGCGAGCGGGGTGCATGCTCCGTCGCAGTGACCACGTCGCGTACCCGTCTGCGTAGATCACGCTATCCCGGAGACCGTGCTGAATGCACCCGCGCGAGATGCCGTCGTTGACGCTCGCCCATGCTCACGTGCCGGCGTGACATGACTTTCTCGGCCACATCGAGAAATTTTGCGCCTGCGAACGCCGCATATGGCTCGCGCTCGCCCCAGGCGAAGGGCGGTACGTATTTGGGTGGCATCGTTGATCCGAAAACGTTCGAGCCGGCTCCGAGCACGGTACCCGTTGTGAGCATCGTCCCGATCCCGGTCTTTGCGTGATCGCCGAAGAAAGTTCCTAGAAACTGCTGACCGGTCTCGAGCACGCCTTGCGGTGTCCACAACTGTACCGTGCCGTAGGTGTTCTTCAGATTACTTGTCGTCGTTCCCGAGCCCAGGTTGACCCATCGGCCGAGGTACGAGTGGCCGACGAAGCCGGTGTGCCCCTTGTTGGAGTGGCCGAGCACAATGGACGAGCTGATCTCACCGCGGATCTTGCATGTGTCGCCGATGGAGCAGTTCGCGATGCGGTCACCGACCAGCACCGCGTCGGCGCCAATGTAGCACGGCCCGATCAGGCGGGTGAACGCGCCAATGGACGCGCCGCGCCGCACCATCACCGGACCCGCGGTGACATCGAAGATCACGTACGGCTCGATACGCGCGCCATCCTCCACCGTCAGCGAATGCGATCCGATGGAGTCGTACATCAGAGACGTCACGTCGATTGTGGGCGCAAGCGCGCCAATGTCGTCCGTGAGCTGCGGCGAAAGCTGTGCGATGAAGTCCCACACAGCGTCGACCCAGCGCCCGGCCAACGCTCGCGCCGAGGCGGTGGGGGCGATGGCGTGAGCGAGGTCGTCCAGAGACATCGAACCGGCGACGAGCAAATCGGGAGCAAGGTCGGCCATGAGCCGCACTGCGCAGACCCTTCCACCGCATGTCCAAACGGAATCACCCGTCGCGAGAACATCGTCGAGCGATACGATGCAGCGCGAATTCACGACGATCGACCCGGCGAGTATGACTAAACCAGGCTCCAGCGCGCGGGGTGCGTCGAACTCCTCGAAATCGCACAGCGCTGGAGACGATATGAACGCCTCCGCGGTCCGAGCTGTGGCGCGCTCCCACCGCTTGCGAATAATCTCGGCACCGGCGCGCAGCTC
>JBBSHV010000049.1:0-14533 GCA_038232435.1 Gemmatimonadales bacterium
ACGTTGTCGTCCGGAACGCGGTCCATCAGATCATCTATTGCGGGTCGCAGCATCAGCGTTCCGTTGTACAAGATCACCACGGACGCGACGAGGGCGGCCCATCCATCGGCGGATTCCCAACCCTTGCCGCCAACCACCGCGATGCTGATGCCGATGAAGGCCGATACTGACGTGATCACGTCACTCAGATGATGTTGTGCATCGACCATCACCGCGCGGCTTCCGGTCTCCGCCCCCACGCGCAGCACGCCGCGCGCGAGCAGGCCCTTGACCACGATGACGATCACAAGGACCGCAAGCGTCCACGGCGCGGGAGTGTGGATCGGAGCGCGAATCTGTGCAATTGCATGGATCGCGATACCCACCGCGGCGCCCACCAGCATGAGCGATACGACCGCGCCCGCCAGCGCCTCGGCTCGGCCGTGCCCGTACGGATGGTTGTCGTCAGCCGGCCGCGCGGCAATGTGCAATCCGCCGAGCACGATGAGCGACGAGAAGATGTCGGAGATGGATTCGACCGCATCCGCGACAAGCGCCGAGGCATGGCCCACGACCCCCGCGATCAGCTTGACGATCGCGAGGGCCGTGTTGATCAGCATCCCGATTGTTACCGAGCGTATCGCCCGGTTAGCGGCTGGATCCACCGCGCGAAATCTAGGGCGTCGGCTTACCCATCACAGGGGTCGGCGCAACTCCGCCGCGAGCCGGCTCCCGATGCGGCCCCACGCGCGGCTCACCGTGTACAGCTTCCCCGCCCCGCTCGTTGGCCTTCCGGCCGCTAACCCGGTGCATCAGCCGCTCGCGCCACTCGTCCAGGATTTCATAGAACGTTGGGATGACGAGCAGCGTCAACAGCGTGGAGGCGATGACGCCGCCGATGATGGCGCGGCCCAG
This sequence comes from Gemmatimonadales bacterium, assembly GCA_038232435.1. GTDB lineage: Bacteria > Gemmatimonadota > Gemmatimonadetes > Gemmatimonadales > Gemmatimonadaceae > Fen-1247. Next base: position 895 of record JBBSHV010000049.1, read on the forward strand.
CGGCGCGCGGAAATCCGCGCCTTCACCAATGCCGAGTGCGACAGGGATCATGCCCGCGATAAGTGCCAGCGTCGTCATGAGAATCGGACGCAAGCGCACACGCCCTGCGTCGATCAGCGCTTCACGAAGCGGGATACCATCCTTCTCGCGCCGCCATTTGGCGAAGTCCACAAGGAGAATCGCGTTCTTCGCCACGATCCCCATGAGCAGGATCACGCCGATCAAGGACATGAGATTCAGCGTGTCGCCCGTAATCAGCAGCGCCAACACCACACCGATCAAAGACAACGGCAGCGATAGCATGATGGCGAACGGATCCAGGAAGGACCCGAACTGAATCACCAGAATCAGATACATCAGCAGCACCGCGAGCCCAAGCGCGCTCAGGATGGAGCCGAACACTTCGTTCTGATCCTTCACCTGCCCGCCCTGCGACAGCGTGATACTAGGCGGCAGCTTGATGTTCGCGATTGCGCGATTGATGTCGGCGGAGACGTCGCCTAACGGACGTCCCTGCGGATTGGCACCGACCGTGACGACCTTGTCCTGATCCAGGTGATCGATCTGTGCAGGCCCGGTTGTCGTTCGTACAGTCGCTATCTGGCCCAGCGGAATGGTCTGCGGTCCGGTGTTCATCGGAGTCGCAGCGCCCGCGCCGGCGGATGGCGCCGCGCCACCCGGCACATTGATGGGCAATTGCTGGAGATCGGGAACCTTGTCGCGCGATTCAGGCGCGAGACGCACGGTCACGTCGCGCGTTTTGCCGGTTGGATCGACCCAGTCACCGGCCTGCACGCCAGCGAACGCCGGGCGTAGCGCCTGCGCCAACTGACCCACGGTTATGCCGAGTGTTCCGGCGAGACCGCGATTGAGCTGCACATCCAGCTCTGGCTTCAAACCCTTGGTGGATAGACCAACGTCGGCCGCACCCGGCACCTTTCTGACTGCTTCCTCCATCTGCGCGGCTACGCTGTTGAGGGCAGCCTGATCGTTGCCCCTGATCTGCACCTGAATCTGCTTCTGATTACCGGCGAAGCCGCCCGCGAAGGTGTATGCGGTGGCGCCAGCGACACGCGCGATCTCGCGCCTGATGTCGGTCGCCAGATCGGCCTGCGATACGCTGCGCTCGCTCTTGGGGACCAGCTTCACGTAGATGCTTGCCTCGTCCACCGCGCCCGATCCGGACGCGCTACCGACGGTCGTGTACGTGTACTCGACCTGCTTGTGCGACCGGATCATGCGCCCGACCTCCTCGGCTTTTATGTGCGTGTAATCGAGGTTGGAACCGGGCGGCGTCTCGATGGCGACCGATAGCTCGGAGCGGTCCGAGTCCGGTACGAATGCGCCGCCGAGCTTTCCAATTGGCGGCACTATTCTGACGGCGAGGAATGCCACTACCACCGTAGCGAGTATACCGGCCGCCTTGATCAACGTGTGCAAGCGGAGCGACATCAGGAAGACAACAACGATCACGGCGACCATGACGGCTACCGCCGCCAGGATTCCCTTGACTGGAATCATGATGGCCGCGATGAAAGTGCCGAGCGCGATCGATACCATGTCGGTGCGGTGATCCAGCGCCCACGCGATGACGCCCTTGTATCGGTCCGCCTGTGTGTCGAACCAGTTGTTGAACGTCGCCAGCTTGCGCGAGATCCAGCCACGGTGTTCGCCTTCCTCCAACGCCGGATCAGGCCAGTAGGCCGAGAGCATCGGGTCGAGTGAGAAGGACACGAATAGTGATACGCCCACCGCGAACGCGATGGTCAGCGCGAACGGCTTGAACCACTGTCCCGATATCCCACCCATGAAACCGATGGGGACGAAGACCGCCATGATCGACAGCGTCGTCGCCGTGACGGCCACTCCGATCTCGTCGGTTCCCGTGTGCGCCGCCTTGAAGTGATCCTCGCCCATCTCAACGTGTCGCACGATGTTCTCGCGCACCACGATCGCGTCGTCGATGAGGATACCGATCGCGAGCGACAGCCCTAGCAGCGACATGGTATTGAGCGTGAAGCCAAACGCCCACACGGCGATGAACGCGGCGATGGTCGAGACCGGTAGCGCGAGTCCCGTGATCACCGTCGATCGCCACGAGTTGAGGAAGAGAAAGACCACCAGCACCGTGAGGACCGCGCCTTCCACCAGTGCGTCCTCGACATTGCGCACCGAGTGCCGCACCCGAACTCCGGCGTCGCGCACGATGTTCAGCTTCACGCTCGGCGGCAGGGTTTTCTGGATCTTGTTGACCTGCGCGTTGATCGCGTCGCTGACACTGGTGGTGCTGGCCCCTTTGGACTTGGTGATGTCGATGCCGACTCCCTCGACGCCGTTGAACAGCGCCAGCGAGCGCTGCTCGGCCGAACCGTCCCGCACCGTTGCGACGTCGCCCAGCCGGATGACCTGCCCGCCGCGTTGCGCAACGACAAGGCTGCCAAAGTCCTGTGCATTCTCGATCCGGCCGCGGAGACGGATTGATCGCTCATTCAGATCGCCTGTGATGTTCCCGACAGGAACGGCGAGGTTCTGCGCGTTGAGCGCGTTCACCACGTCGGAGATGCTCACCTTTGCGGCACGCAGCCGATCCGGTATCACATTCACCGATATCTCACGGTCGACGCCCCCGGACACCGTCACCTGCGCCACGCCCTTTTGTCCCTGCAACTGACGCGTGATTCCGGGGTCGGCGAGAATCGTCAGCTCGTTGGGCTTGAGAACGTTGGATGAAAGTGTGAGCGAGACGATCGGCTGATCATTGGGATCGAACTTCTTGATGATCGGCTCTTTCATCTCAGGCGGCAGCCTGTCCCTGATCCCGGAGATCGCGTCGCGCACATCCTGCGACGCCTGGTCGGTTCCCTTGGAGTACACGAACTGCACGATGATCCGTGCGAAGCCGTCGGTGGATGTGGAGGTGATCTGATCGATGCCGTTGAGCCCCTGGAACGCCTCCTCCATTCGATCGACCACTTCGCGCTCAACTTGATCCGGCGATGCGCCCGGATATGGCACGGCGACGAAGACAATGGGTGCTTGAATGTCGGGGAGCTCGTCCACGTCGGTACGCAACAGTGCCGCAATTCCGAAGATGACGATCGCCAACATGACCACTACTGTGACGATGGGGCGCTTGATTGCGAAATCTGAAATGAACATGGGTTTTCCCGGTTCTCTCTACTGCCCGCTGCTATTGGCGCCGGTGCCCCCAGTGGGACCGTTGCCGTTGTTGCTACCGCGATCTGAGGGAGGAGCCTCCACCCGTACGGGTGTGCCGGGGGTAATTCCCTGGGCCGCCGCGACCAGCAGCGTGTCACCGGGCATGACGCCCGAGGCGATCTGTACAGTCTCCGCATTCGGGTCGTGCATGCCGAGTGTAACGTCGACGCGCTCTACCTTGCCGTTGTGCACCCTGAGGACTGCCGGGCGTTGCAGACGCGTGTCTACCGCCGAGGCTGGCACAACAACGCCATGCTGCGTCGCGCTCGATATCCTGCCGTCAGCATACAGACCGCCCACGAGCGTGTTGCCTGGATTCGGGATGGAGATGATGATCTGCACCTGACGTGTTGCGGGATCGACCGATGGGCTCACGCGTGTCACCTTGCCGTGAAACTCGCGGTTGGGATACCCGGTGACGGTAAATGTCACGTTAGTTCCCACGCGCACCGTCGACAGTTGATCCGAGGGCACTGATGCTTCCAGCCGCATCGAAGATGGTTCCACAATCGTGAACAGCGCGCTTCCGGGCTGCACAACGTCTCCCGGTCCCACGCTCTTCTGGCTCACCACACCGGTGAACGGTGCTGTAATGCGTGTGTTCTCGAAGTTATTCTGCGCCAGCGCGAGACGTGATCTCGCGTCTTCCAGCGCCGCGCGAGCGTTGGCCGTGGAGCGCTGGGACGTTTCGAGGTCGCGTTGCGCAATGGCGCCGGCGCCGAGCAGCGTCTGGCTTCGTGCCAGGTCGCGCGACGCGATGTCGTACGAGCTCTGCGCCGAGGCGACGCCGGCCCGCGCGCTCAAGTATGCATCCTGCAATCCGCCGGCATCGATGCGCGCCAGCGTCTGCCCCCTGGTCACGGACTGACCCAACTCCGCGTTGGTGGATGACACCGAGCCACTGACCTGAGCACGCACAGTGGCGTTCAGTTCGGGCACCAGTGATCCGGATATAGCCGGACCGTTGGTCACCGATCCTTCGTGCGCGATGGCGATGTTCTCGGTACCGACCACGAGCTGCTGCGGGCCGGCGTCGGCGGCTTCCGCGGTCTTGCGCTTACAACCGGACGCGAAAACGATCGTCGCCAACGCAAGCGGAACGTATATAGAAACAGGACGACGCATTTACTGGTTGCTCCCTGGTTGAGCCACAGGCCGCTGTGTGCCGCCAGTGGATGGTAGCCCCTGCGACGGTGCGCCGATCTGCTGCGCCGACTGCTGAGGTGATTGCTGCTGAATCATCTGCTGCTGTTGTTGTTGCTGCGACAGGTTGGTCTGGCCCGCGCCCTGGCTCTGAATCGGCAGCTCCGGCAGGAGCGCAAGTCTCACCCGCGCGATCTGCACCGAACGCCCGGCCTGTGCACGATTGACCAGCGCCTGCGCCAACTGGTTGCGTATGTCGTTCAGCTCCAGCTGAGTTGAGATCCCCTCGCGGTAGCGCACTTCTGCGATCTGATACGCACGCTGCGCCTGCGCCGCGGTTCCCTCGCTCGCGGTGAACGTAGCCGCGGCCTGGCGCAGGTTACTGAGCGCCACGCGTGAATCCAGCGCGGCGTACTCGCGCGTCTGCTCCAGTCGCGCGCGCGCATCGCGCAGATTCGCCTGCGCGATCAGCTCATCACCGCGGATGCGTCCACCCGCGAAGATCGGGAACGACGTCCCCAGAGTCACGGTCCAGTTTGGGCGAAAATCGGCCAACGATGGAAACAGAGCATTGGGAAACGCCACGCGTCCATACGAAGATGACAGCGTGACACTGGGAATGCGCTCGGCGTGCGCGACCCTTAGCTGCCCGCGTTGCGCGGCCACGGCCTCGTTCGCCTGACGCACGGGCGCGCGATGCGACGTGACGGTGTCCGGCGTTGCGGCGCGGGCCAGATCCAGACCGGGTGGGCCGGCGGTGGAGTCCTCCACTGAAGTCGTCAGTGCGAGCTGCTGCTCCAGCGGGACATTCAACAGCTGCTTGAGGCGCAGATACGCAACGTCGCGATCGTTCTCGCGCTGGAGTACCACGGGAAGCTGGTTGTTGCGCGATACCTGCGCGCGCAGCATGTCGAACTCGCTCACGTTTCCAACGCGCTGCTGCAGCTGCGTCTGGCGCAGCAGATTCTCCGTCTGACTGAGCGTCGCCTGGGCGATGCTGACAAGCCGGTCCGACAGCGCGGCGTCGTAATAGGCTGACGTGACGTCCAGCTTGAGCTGAGCGCGTTGGGCAGAGACCTCCACTTCCGCTGAGCGGCGATTGGCACCGGCCGACTGGATCTGTCCGGATATGCGACCACCGGTGAAGAGATTCTGGGAGCCCGTGAGGCCGAGCGTGTAAGCGTTCGCAGCGCCGAAGCCGGCCCTGCTGAAGTCGATGCCGCCGGTGGAGCCGCCGTTGTTGCCTGCCGCGGTGCAGCGTGCGTATTGCTCCAGCCCCGTCACGCGCGAAAGTGTGGACGAGTCCGGGTTGAAGACGTACTGATTGCACGGTCCAGGCGGTCCGGATGGAAGTATCGTGCTGTCGCTGGTGGTGCCGCCGCCGAACGCGCCCTGGAACTGCGACTTGAGAGTGCGTGTGTAGTTACCCGACGCGTTGAGCTGCGGAAAGAGTCCGCTACGTGCCTGATACTGTTGACCACGTGAGCGTGTCACCGCGTTCTGCGCGATGCTCACGACCTCGCTTGCTCCCTGCGCGACGTTGACGGCCTCTTCGAGAGACAGGGGGCGAGCGTTCAGGGCGACGGCCGAGTCGGCCCGCGTCACCGGTTGTTGGGCGCCGGCGACCGATGCAGCCAGGAGAAGCGAGAGCGACGCGCCGATGGTCCGGAGTCGTGTGCGGAAAGTGCGACCATGTGGTGGCCGCTTATGAGAGTCCATTCCTCTAAAGCCGTTTGTATTCACGTTATGCATCCGCTTCCGCAGAAGAATGCGAAGTGGGCTGCGAAGTGAGATGCTGTGACACGTGACCGGGGTTTACTCCGATCGCGCGAAGCAGGAGCTCAGTGTACTGGTGCAAAGCGAGATCCGGTGTGGCTGGATAGATGTCGGGCATCACGTCGCGCCCCATGGAGTCGGCGAAGAGCGTGCCGATGAGCATCGCCGAGGGCGCCCTGGTGTCGAAGGGCCTGGCGACGAAGCCGTACTGGTGCAGCCGGCCGAGGTACTGTCGCAGCTCCTGGGCGGCACGGATGGGCGCCTGGTTAGCCATGGCTATGAGCTGCGGGTGCTCCTCGCGCTCGCTCATGCAGCGTCTGATCAGCGAGCGATTGGAGATGATGTGGGAACGAACGTGCGTAGCCCAATCCTGGATCTCAGCCACCGGATCGACCGGCACTTCGGGAAGCGACGCCTGGGGCGTATTGCCGCCGCAGGTCGCTATCGCTTCATGGATGAGCGCGTCCTTGGTGCCGAACTGCCGGAAGATGGTGATCTCGTTTACACCGGCATCATCCGCGATTCGCCTGGTAGTAGAGCCGCGGTATCCGTGCAGGGCATAGACCCTGGCGGCCGCTTTGAGCAGTTCTTCGCGCCGTTCCATGGGGACGAAATAAATGGACGTGCGGTCAGTATCGCAAGTGAGTGCTTGCTTGCTACAGGTGTTTGTGGTTGTTCGTCGCGGTTGTGCAGAAACAATGGTCTTCCCGTCCCAACGGGAAAGCGGCGGCGGAGCCATCACAATCCGAAAGTCGCTCGGCAGCTACAGCGCCACGCTATGCAGCACGGTGCACCGACTGGTACGCTGGCGCACACCCAATCCGCCCACTCAAATAAAGATCTGGGCTGACTTGGCCTCGGGCTCGTTGAAGAGGTAAGTGCCATCTCCGACGGGTTCACGGGTGCAGGTCATTGCACCATGCGGGCCATGCTGTGCTATGTCTTCGCGCAACAGATGGTTAACTTTCGGCCTGTGTTGCGTCCACATGCGCCGCACTGACACTTGTTGTGTTAGTTTGAGGTATCAGCAGGCCGGTACGTCGGCCGCCGGCTTCGACCACCAGGAATTGGGATGGCAGAGTGATGCAACGCCGAACCAAGATCGCCGATACGCTCCGCCAGCGCGTGCTGAGTGGCCTGCACTTGGGCGTGCTGCGGCACGGGCAGAAGCTGCCGAGCGTGCGGGAGCTCGCCCGGGAGTTCGGCGCCAACCCGCGCGTTATCCTCTCCGCGTACCGCGACCTGGAGCGCGACGGCGTCGTCGTGCTCCGGCCGCGCGCCGGGTTCTTCGTTGCTCCCGCGGCCTGGATCATCGGCGACCACCTGGCACAGAGTGCCGACTGGATCGCCGATATCGTGGCACAGGCGCTTGCGCGCGGCGTTCCAGCTCCCGAATTCCCAGACCGTCTGCGTCGCTCTCTAGAGACGCTCCGCTTGCGTGCCGCCGTGCTCGAGTGCAACGCCGATCAGCTCTGTTCAATGCCCGACGAACTCGCGCGGGATTACGGGTTCACGGCCACCGGGGTAGATATCGCCGATCTCGCGCACGACGCCGACGGTGCGGCGCTGCCCTGGGCGTTGCGGAGCGCCGACGTACTGGTGACGACACGGGCCCACGCAGACCTGACCCGGCGGCTGTCGGAACGCATGGACCGGCCGGCGATTGTCGTCACGATGTGCACTGACTTGTTCGCCGGGACTGCCGAGCTTCTGCGCCGCGGCCCGGTTTACTACGTTGTCACCGATCCGCGTTTCGCCGCCAAGGTGCGCGAGAGCTTCGCCGGTACACCCGGTGCGGAGAACCTGCGCACGCTGGTGCACGGGCGCGACGACCTGGACGCCATCCCGACCGACGCGCCGACGTACCTGACGCGGCTTACGCGCCGGCACATCGACGACGTGCCGCTCCTGACGCGGCTCATGCCGGAGGCCCACATTCTGTCGCCGGAGTCGGCGCGCGAGCTGCTCGCGTTCGTGGTCCGGGCCAACCTCGCCGCGATCGTGCAGGGCGCGGGGGCGGGGCGCGGGACCGATGCAGTGCCGCCGGCCGGAGTGCCGGCCGGGACGACGTCGCCGCGATTCCGTATGGGGCGACTGTTTACGTGACGGTGCCCGTGCGCGAGCAACTCGTGACCTCGGCGCTCCACCCCGGGCTACTGGCGCGCGCCATCACTGTCGCGAGGGTGGCTGCGCCGCACGGGGCCGCCGAGCTGCTGGAGCTGATCATCCGCACGAATCTCGCGGCCAGCGCGTGAGAGTCGCGATCATTGGGGCCGGAGGGGTAGGCGGGTACTACGGGGGCCTGCTCGCCCGTGCCGGGTACGAAGTGCACCTGCTCGCGCGCGGGGCGCATCTTGACGCGCTGCGGCGGCGCGGACTCGAGGTCCACACGCCTGACGGTCGCTGGACCGTGCCGGTGCAGGCGACCGACGACGCGGCCGCCCTCGCCGAGGCGTTCGGGCCCGACGACCTGGCGCTGGTCGCCGTGAAGGCGTACTCGCTCGCCGAGGTCGCTCCGGCTGTGCAGCAGCTCGCCGCAGGCGGCGCGGCCGTGCTGCCGCTCCTCAATGGGGTGGACGCGGCCGACCGGCTCGCCACGTTCGGCGTCGCGCGCGCCCAGCTGCTGGGCGGCGTCACCTACATCAGCGCGGCACGCACCGCGCCGGGCGTGGCCGAGCGGCGCAGCCCCTTCCAGCGGGTGCTCGTGGGGGAGCTGGCCGGCGACGCATCGGAGCGCGCCGAGCGGGTCGCGGCGGCGTTCCGCGACGCCGGAGCTGAGGCGCAGGCCGTAGACGATATCGCACTCGCGCTCTGGCAGAAGTACGTCTTCCTGGTGACCCTGTCGGCCGTGTGCGGCCTCGCGCGCTCGCCTATCGGCCCGCTCCGCGATACGGCACTCGGGCGCCGCTTGATCGAGCGGGCGGTGCGCGAGGCGGTCGCTGTAGGGCGCGCCCGCGGCGTGGCACTGCCGGCCGACGAAGAGGCGCGCGTGCTCGCCCTCATCGTCTCGCTGCCAGCGGCGATGAAACCGAGCTTTCTGCTCGATCTGGAGGCGGGTGGGCGGACAGAGCTCGACGTGTTGAGCGGCGCCGTGGTGCGCTTCGCCGACCAGGCAGGAATCGACACGCCCGTCCACGATACGGCCGCGGCCGCGCTCGCGGCCGTGAGTGGCCACGAGGTGCCCGATGCGTGAGCGCGCGACGCCTCACCGTGCCTACGGCGTGCCCGCGGAGCCGCACGCCCCCCAAGGCGCGCTGGCCCCGGACCTCACCCGCGCGACGACCTTCGCCTTTCCCTCGGCCGATGCACTCCGAGCGGTTGGGGCGGGCGAGCACCCGGGGGAGTTCTATCCGCGGTACGGGCACCCGGCCGGCCGCCAGTTTGAGGCCAGGGTCGCCGAGCTCGAAGGTGCAGATGGCGCCGTCGCGTTCGCCTCCGGGCACGCGGCGCTGTATGCGGTGTTCTGCGGCCTGCTGCGCCCCGGCGACGTGCTCGCCGTGAGCCAGTACGTCTACGGCGGCGTGGGCGCGATGCTCGCCGAGGACATCGCTCCCTTCGGCATTGAGGTCCGGCGCTTCGATCCGTTCGACGAGGCCTCGGTCGAGCGGGCTCTGGCGGGCGGGGCCGCGCTCGTGCACTTGGAGACGCCGACGAACCCGCTCCTCCGCGTGCTTGACCTGGGCCGCATCGGCGCGCGGGCACGCGAGCACGGTGCGGTCGTGTCGGTGGACGCGACGCTGCTGCCGCCACCGTTCCAGCGGCCGCTCGCCCGGGGTGCCGATCTCGTGATTCACAGTGCCACGAAGATCCTCGGTGGGCACTCGGACGCGCACGCCGGGGTCGTCTCCGGCCGTCACGCGCTCATGGCCCAGCTCGAGGCCTTCCGTCGGCGCACGGGCGCCGTCCTCGGACCCGACACCGCCTGGCTCCTGCTGCGATCGCTGTCCACGTTGGCGCTGCGTACCCGGGCGGCGGCAGCTAACGCGGAGCGGCTCGCGCGCTTTCTGGACACCATGCGACTAACTGGAGCCCCGGTGACGCGCGTGCACTACCCCGGGCTCCCCGACCACCCGGACCACGCGCGAGCGAGCGAGACGCTGGAGACCTTCGGCTTTATGCTCACCTTCGAGGTCGCCGGAGGACTTGCGGGGGCGGTCGCCGTCTACGACCGGCTCGAGGTGATCGCCCGTGCGGGGTCCCTCGGCGGGGTCGAGACCGTCGCGTCGCTCCCGCTGCACATGTCGCACGCGATGGTCCCGCCCGACGAGCGGGCACGCGCGGGCGTGGCCGATGGGCTTATCCGGCTCTCGGTCGGGATCGAGCCCTACGAGCAGATCGAGGCGGACCTCGCGCGAGCGCTGGCCCGTCACCGCCACCCTCATGATGCCTGACACAATCGCGCGTGGCGTGCCCCGATGCTCCTGCTGAACCGGTCGGTCGTCGCTGCGCTTCTCCGCCCGGACGACTATCTCACCGCCGTGGAGGGTGCCTTCCGCGCGCACGGCCAGGGCGAGAGCCTCGCCACGGGCATCCTGCACATCGACGCGCACGGCGGCGAGTTCCACATCAAGGCGTCCGGCCTCCAGCTCGGGCGGACGTACGTCGGGGTAAAGACCAACGGCGCCTTCTGGCAGAACCGCGCGCGTGGGCTGCCGTACGTCCACGGCGGCCTGCTCCTCTTCGACGGCGAGACAGGCGTGCCGCTCGCCCTCATGGACGCAGTGGAGATCACCGTGCAGCGGACCGCGGCCGCCACCGCGATCGCCGCGCGGTATCTGGCGCGCCCCGAGTCGCGGGTGCTGACGATCTGCGGCACCGGCACGCAGGGGCGGGCGCAGCTGCGATTCCTGGCCGGCGTGCTCCCGGTCGCACGCGTTTACGCGTTCGGTCGCACCGAGGCGAGCGTGAAGCGCTATGCGGCGGAGATGCAGGAGGAGCTGGGCGTGGAGGTCGCGGCGGTGGACGACCTGCCGGCGGCGGCGCGGCAGAGCGACGTGGTGGTCACCTGCACGCCGTCGCGCGCGCCGCTGCTCGGCCCCGGCGACGTGCGTCCGGGCACCTTCATCGCCGCGGTCGGATCCGATAATCCGGAGAAGCAGGAGATCGACCCCGCGCTGGTGGCCGCGAGTGTGGTCGTGGCCGACCTCGTCGAGCAGTGCGCGCGCGTGGGCGAGTTGCACCACGCCATCGCTGCCGGGCTGATGCGCGCAGACGACGCGTACGGCGAGCTGGGCGAAATCGTCGCGGGCCGGAAGCCCGGCCGCACGTCGGCCACGGATGTCATCCTCTTCGACTCGACCGGCACCGCCCTGCAGGACGTCGCCGCCGCGGCGGTCGCCTACGAGCGAGCCGTCGCGGCGGGCACGAGTTCCCACACCACCTTTGACCTGGCGCGCTGACCTGGCGCGCTTTCCTTGCACGTTGATCCAACCCTCCACCCTGGTGCAACACGCATGAAAGCGAATACCCTTCTCCTCCTCCGTGTCTCGCTCGGCCTGCTCATGCTCATCTGGGGCGTGGACAAGCTGGTGCACGTGCAGCATGGCCTCACCGTATCACAGCACTTCTATCTGGGCGCGTTCAACAGCGCGGCGGTGCTGAAGGCGTTCGGCATAGCGCAGATGGCGCTGGGGGCGGTGATCGTCCTTGGGCTGGCCCGCCGAGTGGCCTATCCGCTGCTGCTGGCCGTCACCGGTGTCACGCTCCTCGGCGTATGGAAATCGGTCATCGACCCGTGGGGCTGGTACCTGAAGGGCTCGAACGCCCTGTTCTACCCGTCGCTCATTATCTTCGCCGCGGGCCTCGTGCTCTGGGCATTCCAGGATGAGGACCGGCTGGTCGTGGGCCGCGCACGACCGTGAGGTGAGCGCGGAGCGCATTACCGTCGCGGTCGTCCAGGCAGAGGTCGGTCCCGACCTCACGTCGCCCCTTGAGCTGACGTCCGAGGGCGTGCACGCGGCCAGGGCAGCCGGAGCGCAGCTGGTCGTCTTCCCGGAGACGTGGATCCCCGGCTACCCGGCTTGGCTCGATGTGTGCCGCAACGCGGCGCTCTGGGTCCACGCGCGGGACGCTCTACAACAGCCTGCTCACCCTCGGGCCAGACGGGCGACTGCTCAACCATCAGCGCGCGTAGGTGATCGGAAGCACTTGCATTTCCGGGAGGACTCCTTGAATAACTGCGTCTTTTGCCGGATCGCCGAGCAACAGGTTCCCGCTGTAGTGCTGTACGAGGACGCCGATATCATGGCGTTCCTGGATAGCACGCCGATCAGGAGGGGACATACTCAGATCATCCCGAAGTCGCACGTGGCCACGTTTGAGCTGCTTCCGCCAGCGCTCGCAAGCAAGATCATGATGCTCGGTCAACAGTTGGCTCGACAGATGAAGGCAGTGTACAAAGTGGAGAGGATCGCGTTTCTGTTCACCGGAGGTGACGTTGCTCACACGCACGCCCACGTGGTGCCGATGCACGATAAGACAGACATCACATCGGCACGCTACCTCGTGCAGCCGCCAGAGCCAGTGTGGAGCTCGTCGCAGCTACAGACGGATCGCGCGTCGCTACTGCGCGTCAGCGAGGAACTGGCTTTCGTTCCAACGCCGTCTGAATAGCACGCGATAGCAAACACATCATTTGAGAAAACTCGTGGACGTCATACCGCGTCAAGGAACCGAGGCCGAGATCCACTATGTCGAGAACGACGTTGTGGATGATGCGGCTCTCAACGCGCTCTTCGGGAGCGCGTCGCCCGATCATACGCGACGAGATTTTCGTCGGGTCCTGCAGCAGAGCTTGGTGTATGTCTGCGCACTCGATGGAGCGCGACTGGTTGGGTTTGTCAATGTTGCATGGGACGGCGGATTGCACGCGTTCCTGCTGGATCCCACTGTGCAGCATGACTACCGGCGCCGCGGTATCGGGCTCGAACTCGTCCGCCGAGCGGGTGCTGCCGCAGCACAACACGGCGTCGAGTGGCTGCACGTGGATTACGTGTCAGAGTTGGAGTCATTCTATGAGAGAGCCGGATTCCGTCCGACCTTGGCCGGGCTGCTGCACTTCAGCGACACTGACGCGCAGCATGGGTGACATGACGGCGCTGACGGTGCGAATGGCCACCTTCGCTTCGCGCCTCATCGCGGCTTTCTTCATGGCGTGGAGCGTCGCCGCAGCACAATCGCCAGCGCAGTCGCCGCATGCGACCGGCTACATCTCGGTCGACAGCTCGCGCATCTACTACGAGGAGTGTGGCAGCGGGCCGGCTATCGTTCTCGTTCACGATGGAACTACCGGTGCCGCGGGCTGGGACGCGATCTGGCCCGGCCTGTGTGCCAGGTTCCACGTCGTGCGCTACGACCGCCGCGGCATGGGACGGTCGGACGCGCCCAAGGTTCCGTTCTCCTCGACTGGGGATCTCGCGGCTATCCTGGCCAATCGCGACATCTCGAGTGCGACCATCGTCGGCTCGTCTGCGGGCGGCGGGCTCGCCATCGACTTCGCGCT
>JBBSHV010000050.1:0-14439 GCA_038232435.1 Gemmatimonadales bacterium
CTGTCAACCGCTGGCGGGAGCACCTTTTGCACACTGATTGCACACTAAAACTGAGATCTCTATCCGTAACCGTACCGCTTCTTTCCTCCAGGCGAATGTCGTGGTAACTGTCTTCGTACCTTTGGTCCCGTTCCGCCTCAGCAACTCAAGCTGCGCGGCGGACTTCTACGTGCCGGAACGTCTGCTGATGCGCGCGGCGCGACGCCCCGAGGCCGCATGAGCAGCACCGCCACCGAGACCGGCACCGAGACTTCGGAATACGCGCCCGTTCACGCCCCGGACAAGGCGACCGGGGCCAGGCTCGGCAAGCTGACGCTCCTTGCATTGGGCGTGGTATATGGCGACATCGGGACGAGCCCGTTGTACGCATTCCGCGAGGCGTTCCGGCCGGAGTACGGGCTCGAGCGGAGTCAGGCAAATGTGTACGGCGTCATCTCGCTCATCATGTGGGCGCTGATACTCACGGTCAGCGTCAAGTACGTCATCTTTATCATGCGCGCGGACAACCGGGGCGAGGGCGGGATTCTCGCCTTGCTGTCGCTGTTGCTGCGCCAGCGAGAGCGATTGGGTCCGCGCTGGCGAGCTGTTATTGTCGCACTCGGACTGATCGGCGCCGCGCTACTCTATGGCGACGGTGTGATCACGCCGGCGATCTCGGTGCTCGGCGCGGTCGAGGGTCTCGAGATCGTATCGCCCAACTTTCGCTACCTTGTGATTCCGGCGTCGGTGCTGATACTTATCGGACTGTTCCTGGTTCAGAAGCGCGGGACGGCTCAGATCGGCCGCGCCTTCGGACCGGTCATGCTGATCTGGTTCATCACCATTGGTGCCTTGGGCATCGTCGAGATCGCGCGTCAGCCACACATCCTCGCGGCGCTCAACCCATGGTACGGCGTGCAGCTCTTCAGAGTGCACGGCTGGCTCGCGCTACCACTCCTCGGCGCTGTAGTGCTCGCGGTCACGGGAGCGGAGGCGCTGTACGCGGACATGGGACACTTCGGCAAGCGGCCGATCCGGGTCGCATGGTTCGCGCTGGTAATCCCGTCGCTCCTGCTCAACTACTTCGGCCAGGGCGCGCTTGTCATGGAGAGCTCGGCCGGCGCTGAAAATCCGTTCTTTCTGCTGGCGCCGAGGATAGTGCTGTATCCGTTGATCATTCTCGCGACGGCGGCGGCGGTGATCGCGTCACAGGCGTTGATATCGGGCGCGTTCTCGCTGACGCAGCAGTCGGTGCAGCTGGGCTACAGCCCGAGAGTCAACATCGTTCACACATCGGGTGAGGAGGCGGGACAGATCTACGTGCCGGAAGTGAATACGGCGCTCATGATCGGATGTGTGGTGATGGTCCTGGCATTTCGGTCAGTGGCGGCCATGAGTGCGGCGTACGGCATTGCGGTAACCGGGACGATGGTGATCACTACAATTCTGTTCACCGAGCTTGCGCGGATCAAGTGGAACTGGAAGCCGGTGCAGTATCTCGGCTTCGCCGCGTTCTTTCTTGCTATTGATCTGGCCTTCTTTGTGGCCAACGTTCTCAAGATCGAGCATGGCGGCTGGGTACCGCTTGCGATTGGCGGTGTGATCTTTGTCCTCATGACGACGTGGCATCGTGGCCGCCGGATCACGCGTGCACTGTTGCACAAGGCCACGCTGCCGCTGGAGGACGTGCTCACGAGCATCAGGAACCACGGTATCACGCGTGTACCTGGAACGGCGGTCTTCATGAGCGCCGACTCTAGTGGCGCACCGATGGTGTTGCTGCATCATCTGAAACACAACAAGGCGCTACACCAGCAGGTGATCCTGCTCACCATCGGAGTTAAGGAGGTGCCCGATGTGGCAGAGTCGCAACGCATGACAGTCACCGAGCTTACGGACGGCTTCTGGCGAATCGTGGCACAGTACGGATTCATGCAGACGCCTGACGTGAAGCAGATTCTGTCGCAGGCGTCGCGGGATCACAACATCTCCCTCAAGCCGATGGACACGACCTACTACCTCGGCCGCGAGCGCCTGCTGCCGATCGGCGACACCAACTTTGCCAGGTGGCGCAAGAAGCTGTTCGTTTTCATGTCTCGCAACTCACGTCCGGCTACGGACTTTTTCGGACTGCCGCCCAACCGGGTTATTGAGCTCGGCGCACAGTTGGAGATCTAGCGGCTCTGCGTGATCAACAACTCTGAGAAGACATCTGAAAACATGATCGACTGCGTGGTGATCGGCGGGGGCGCCGCGGGACTGGCGGCTGCTCGCGACCTGCGCTGCGCAGACAGGGATTTCGTGCTGCTCGAAGCGCGTGGACGCGTGGGCGGACGCGTGTTCACGTACCGGGATCCACTAAGTGCCTCCCCGATCGAGCTGGGCGCGGAGTTCCTGCACGGGAGCACGCCGGAGACGGACGTCCTTGTCCGCGAGGCTCGACTCACCACGGTCGAAGTGGTGGGCGATCATTGGCAGGCGGAGGACGGGCATTTCAGCCGAGTGGACGACTTCTGGGGTGACGTCAATCGCGTGCTCGGGAAGTTGAAGGAGCACCAGACGCCGGACAGAAGCTTCGCCGACTTTCTGAGCGAGCGTGCCGAGCGCAAGAACAAACCGAAGCACCAGAGAGCACGTGCGCTCGCGACGGAATTCGTGCAGGGCTTCCACGCGGCGGATCCGGCGCTCGTGAGTGAGCGTTGGCTGGCGCAGGGCGGCGACCCGGGCGAGAGTCCAGAGGAATCACGCGTGGGCCGCGTGGTAGAGGGTTACGACCGGGTGACCGCGCACATGGCGTGGGATGTCTTTGACGCCGTAGTACTCAACACTATTGTTGAGCGGGTTGAGTGGTCCGCGGGATCGGTAACGGTGCACAGTCGCGGCGCCGACGGAAGCGAGCGCGAGCCGATCTCTGCGCGGAGCGTGATTGTCACCGTCCCGGTCGGCGTGCTCAAGGCGGAGCCACCGGCGCCCGGCGCCATTCGTTTCGATCCAGAGGTGCCGGTCCTGCGTGACTGCGTGCCCAAGCTGAAGATGGGATCGGTACTGCGGACGGTGTTCGCGTTCACGGAGCGGTTCTGGGAATACGGATTATGCGCCGAACGCGGCGACAGTGCGCTGGCCTCGCTCAGCTTTTTGCACAGCCCGGGCGCGACCGTTCCGGTGTGGTGGACGCTCTTCCCGCTCCGCGCGCCGGTGATGGTCGGATGGGTCGGTGGCCCGCCCGCGACCGAGCTGTGCGCGCTTCCGGATGACGAGATCGCGCACCGGTCGCTCCGCGATCTGGCTCGGCACGTTGGAACGAGCTACGAGCGTCTGGACGGGCTACTTGTCGGTAGCTGGACGCACAACTGGGAGCGCGATCCGTACGCGCGCGGCGCGTATAGCTATGCGGCCGTAGGGGGCAGCGGCGCGGCTCAGCGACTGAGCAGGCCCGTGGAATCCACC
The DNA here is from genome assembly GCA_038232435.1 of Gemmatimonadales bacterium. Lineage (GTDB taxonomy): Bacteria > Gemmatimonadota > Gemmatimonadetes > Gemmatimonadales > Gemmatimonadaceae > Fen-1247. The sequence goes on from JBBSHV010000050.1 coordinate 3,427, forward strand.
ATCTTCTTCGCGGGCGAGGCGACCGCCACCGCGGGGCACAGCGGTACGGTGGAGGGCGCCCTCGCGACGGGCCGGCGGGCCGCACGGGCCGTGTTACAGTCGTTAGGTTAAGGCATATTTCCGTACAACCAAGCGAGGTCAACTAATGCATCCTTCAGTGCATCGTTTTAAAGTCCCTGCCCTTATTGCCGCCGCGCTGATCGCGCTGCCGGCGTTTTCCGTTGGCGCCCAGAGCGGTACAAAGCATACCACTACGCAAAGCAGCAAGCGCCCGGTAAAGCAGGCGACCAGCCGCAAGAGTAGCGGTAGCAAGAAGAGCAGTACCACGAGTAGCAGGACCGCTTCGTCGAAATCCGCCGCTAATAAGACGTCCGCGGCGAAGGTGCCGAGCATGAGTGGCGCGTGGCGCAGCGTGTATGGCGACAATGACGTTGCATTGTCGATCGACAGCACCCAGACGACGCGGCTTCCCGACGGGACGTTCAACACTCGGCTCAAGTGGCAGTACGCGACTGACAAGGCCATTGGTCGTAGCGAATCGTATCGCACGCTGGTTGAGCACCGTCTCGTGAACTGCACGTTATTCGGAAGCAAGCCTGTGAGCGCGCAAACGTATGACGTCGCGGGAAAGCCGGTCTCGTCATACACGTCGACGACGCGCGATCTCAGCAACATGGATTGGGGTGTACGCAAGGGCGGCACGAGCGGCTCCAAGGCTTACGCGGCGCTGTGCAGCAACCTCAAGTAATGTCCGCATAGGATAACGGCAACGTTCTAATGTTTCGATCTGTGTTCGATGCGGGTGGTTGCCATGGCGACCACCCGCATTTCGTTGGGCGCACGTTGTAGAGGCGACCGCGGGTTGCCTACATGACATGGCTCGGCGCGGTATATTCCAATTGTAGTCTTGCAGTTACCTCCCAGTGAGGTGCTCAGACCAAAATGGCGGAACCGGCAGTAGAGCTGGCTGACGCGCTCAAGGACCGTTACACGATCGAGCGTGAGCTTGGACGTGGAGGAATGGCCACGGTCTATCTCGCGCGCGACGTCAAGCACGGTCGCTCGGTTGCGCTCAAGGTGCTACACCCCGAGCTCGCCGCATCCCTGAGCTGTGAGCGGTTCCGCCGAGAAGTGCTGTTCGCCGCGCGATTGCAACATCCGCACATTCTTACCGTGCTCGATTCCGGCGAGACGGCAGGGCGACTCTGGTTCACGATGTCGTTCGTCGAAGGCGAATCACTGCGCGACCGGCTGCGGCGGGAGCTGCAGCTTCCGGTGGCCGATGCGCTTCTGATCACGCACCATGTTGCTACCGCGCTGGACTTCGCGCACCGTCACGGGATCATCCATCGCGACATCAAGCCGGAGAACATTCTTCTCGTCGGCGACGACGCGGTGGTAACCGACTTCGGCATCGCTCGCGCGCTGGCGGAAGGCGCCTACGGCGTGACGACGAACACCATCACGTCCCCCGGCTCGGCTGTCGGAACCGCGGCGTACATGAGCCCGGAGCAGGCGAGTGCGGAAACCTTTCTGGACGGCCGCACCGACGTGTACGCGCTGGCGTGCGTCCTGTTCGAGATGCTCGCCGGTGAGCCTCCCTTCACCGGCCCCACAGTTCAGGCCGTGATCGCGAAACGGTTTCTCGGCGATGTGCCATCAGTGCGCAAGCTGCGGCCGGCGGTGAGTGGAGGCATCGATCTCGCGATCAAGCGTGCACTTGCTCCGGTGCGGGCGGACAGGTTTCGCACGCCGTGCAGCTTCTACGAAGCGTTGGAGTCGGCGTACAAGGGGACCGCCGAGCCAGTTCGACGGCCGCAAGGTGGTACGGACCGCACGAGCGATGCGCCTGGAAAGAGACCGAACAGCGGTAGCGGCCCGAACAGCGCCCTCATCGCCAGCGTTGCGACCGAGAGTAGCACATCCAGCGGGTCGCGCAGGATCGTCAATTACTCCGATTCGCCGACGGCGGAGTCACCCGCGCTGCGGCCAAGTGTGGCGCCAGCTCTGCCGGCAACGTCGGCGCGTGATGGAGCCGCTCCTCGGCACGCGCGTTGGAGCCGATATCGGATTGCGACCGGCGCATTGGCTGCGCTCGTGGTCGTTGCACTGGCCATGGAATGGGGTCGCATTCTGAGAATCGCGAGGGCTGACATCGTTCCCTCAACCGCGGATGCAGGTGGGATCAAACGCATCGCAGTGCTTCCATTCGACAATGTCGGAGACTCGGCGGACGCGTATTTCGCGCAGGGCGTGGCCGATGCGGTGCGCGGGAAGCTCACTTCGGTCCCCGCGCTTCAAGTCACGGCGCGCACCAGCTCCGTTCAGTACCGAGGGACCACCAAGACACCGCAGCAGATTGGCAAAGAGCTTGGCGTCGACTATCTGGTGATGGGCACGGTGCGGTGGGAGCGAGGCGACGGGGCCGAGGGACGTGTTCAGGTGATTCCGGAGCTTGTCCAGGTGTCGAGCAATTCCGCGAAGTGGCAGCAGCCATTCGACGCGCCGGTCACCGACGTTTTTCAGGTGCAGGGACAAATAGCGGATCAGGTAGCACAGGCTTTGAACGTCGCGCTCGACGCGAGACAGCGCGCGAAGCTGGCGCAGCAACCCACCACCAGCCTTGCCGCATACGACGCTTATCTGAGAGGGCAGGACGTTTCCAACTCTCTGGGTGTGACCGACCCGATCACGCTCAGACGCGCAATCGCTTACTATCAGGACGCAGTCTCGCTGGACCCGAGTTTCGCGCTGGCATGGTCGCAGCTTTCGCGCGCCCAATCGATTGTGTATCTGAATGGCGCGCCAACTACTGCGCAGGCACGCGCCGCACGGTTTTCGGCGGAAAGAGCGCTCGCGCTTTCGCCCAACGGAGGTGCTGGCCACATGGCGCTCGGCACCTATTACCTGGCTCTTGGCGAAAATGCGCTTGCGCTGCAGCAGTTCGAAGCCGGTAGACGCGCCGCGCCTTCGAACGCCGATCTTCTGGCTCTTACCGCGCGCGCGGAGCAGAGCCTCGGACGCTTCGACTTGGCGCTTGCTCACCTACAACAGGCGCAGGCACTCGACCCCCGGTCAGTAGCAACAGCACGGGGGCTCGCGCGCACGCTACTCTGGTTACGACGTTATCCGGCAGCCCTGGACGTCACGAACCGCGGACTTGCGCTCGCACCTGGGAACCTCACTCTGCTGGAAAACAAGGCGATGATCTACCTCGCCATGGGCGACCTTGCGAGCGCACGCTCCGTGCTCAGGACGGCACCAGCGGCAGTGGACCGCGCAGCACTTGTTGCGTATCTGGCAAATTATTGGGACCTTACCTGGGTGATGGACGACGCACAGCAAAAGGTGGTCTTGAGCCTTTCCCCGGCGTCCTTCGACGACGATGTTGGTCAGTGGGCGACCTGTCTGGCGCAGACATACCGGCTACGGGGCGACTCCGCGAAAACCAGGGCATACGCTGACTCAGCCGCAGTTGCTTATGAGCGCCAATTGCGTGCAGCGCCCGGTGACGGACAGCACACCGCCGCACGCGCGCTCGCACTCGCCATGGCCGGCCACTCAGCGGAAGGTATTCGGGAAGGGCAGCGGGCGATGGCACTACTCCCGCCGTCGCGCGACGCGTATGTCGGGGCATACACGCAGCACCAGGTCGCGCGAACTTATATGGCCGCCGGCCAACCCGAAAAGGCCCTTGACCTGCTAGAGCCACTGCTCAGGATGCCGTACTACTTGTCGCCCGCGTGGCTGCGCATCGATCCCAACTTCGCCCCTCTGAGAGCGAACCCGCGATTCCGCGAACTCGTGCGTCGTTCCTGAACACACGCAGGGGCGTGCTCCACTGCGCCGGCATCACTAACTTTGTGTGAGCATCGCTCCTCAGTCCGAGCGGTGCGCCGAAACCTGTCCCCATCAATCGCTCTCTTCATGGCCCAGCAGAACTCGTTCGATGTGACCACCGGCGTTGACATGCAGGAGGTGGACAACGCGGTGAACCAGACTGAGAAGGAGATCGGTCAGCGCTACGACTTCAAGGGCTCCAAGGCGACGATAGAGTTCAACCGCGCGGACGACATGCTCGTGCTCGTCGCCGATAGCGAGTTCCAGATGCGCGCGTTGATTGACGTCCTGTGGGGCAAGCTGGTTAAGCGTGGAGTGCCGGTGAAAAATCTGGAGATGGGCGACGTCAAGACGGCCGGGGGCGACACCGTGCGTTGCGAGATTGGACTCAAGACATCGCTCGACAGCGACACAGCCAAGAAGGTCGCCGCGGCAATCAAGGAAGCCAAGATTCCCAAGGTGCAGGCGGCGATTCAGGGCGATCAGGTCCGGATTACTTCTCCTTCGAGAGACGATCTCCAGACGGCGATGCAGATGCTGCGCTCCAAGGATTTCGGCGTGGAGTTACAGTTCGGCAACTATCGGTGAGCGCGGGAAATCGAAGGAGGTGCGTGCGTCAGGGCGTGAATAGCTCCAGCCGCACGATGTAGCTGATGGACTCGCCGGGATGCAGTAGCACCATCCCGGTGTCGATCTCACCGCCCCACTCCGAGCCGAACGGATCTGCCCAGTTGAATTGCGGCTCCAGTGCGATGAAACTCTTGTTCAGCGGTGCATACACCTGCACAGCCGTTACCGCGGGCGAAGTCGCGATGACGCGAATGCCATACGATGCGTCCGGGTCGATGATCTCACACACGGTGTTGCCGTCGCCATTCTTCGACAGCCCGACGAAGCAGTCGTCCAGATACAGATCGCCGAGTGCAGCGCCGCTCGCGGCTGAGAAATCGTACGGCGTGCCGGCGACCGGGACAATATCTCCGGTTGGGAGCACCTCGTCGTAGTTGTTGACGAGCACGCGCTCGGTCGCGGGGATGTGCATTCGAGCCTGCTCGCGACGGCCGCTCGGGAGCGCGAAATACGGGTGCCAACCGATGCCGATCGGTAGCGGCTCGGAACCGACGTTCTCCGCTGTGATGGAGGTGGTGAACGCATCGGCGGAGAGCGTGTTCACATACGAGACACGAGTCGCGGAAAGCCACCGGCCGCCGAAGTCTCCCGCGTCGAGAGAGCCGGAGATCTGATCGGAGTCGCGCGTGCTGTCGCGCCTCAGGTGCCCGACCACCGATGCGAGCGCCAGGCCATGCATCGCGTACCGCTCGGCGCCCGGCGCCTGTCCGCCCCAGTTAGCCGGAAGTGTAACGCGCCGGTCCAGGATGTTGGTGGTTATTGTCCTTCGATCGTCCGACACCGTACCACGGATGCGGTTCGCGTACGGAAGTAAAAATGCGCCACCGATACTGAACGACTTGTTGCCGGCGAAGTCGCCCGTGTCATCACGCAGGATCGAGAGCGCCTCCTCCGTTGGAGGCGACGCCAGCAGGTCGACCGCTCCGCGGCCAGGAAGATGGGCACTGACCTGAAGCACCATCATCCCCCGCTCCGGCACAAGCTGCGCACGCACGAACGTTGGCACAGTCGTGTCCAACGGCGATGGCCGCGTCAGGGTGATTACCGAGTCCGGGGTCAGTGTCGCTATTCTTATATCACGTATTGTATGACCCATGCATCCATTAACCAGATGATTCAACTGTTGAGCACGCGCCGATCGGTCGCGCCGCGGCTGCTGACGCAGCCCGCGCCGAGTGGCGCTGAACTGGATAAGCTACTGACCATCGCATCGCGCGTTCCTGATCACGGGAGACTCGTGCCGTGGCGGTTCATTGTTATCGAGCGGCAAGGGGCCGAGCGAATTGGCGAGGTGATCGCGCGCACTTTCGCGGAGGACAACCCCGATGCCGACGCCGAACGCCTGGCGATGGAGCGGGGCCGGTTGCTTCGCGCGCCTCTCGTTGTCGCGGTTGTCTCCCGCGCGCGGCCGCACGCAAAGATCCCCGAACGGGAACAGTTACTCTCGGCCGGCGCCGCTTGCATGAGTCTGGTGATGGCCGCCAACGCAATGGGGTACTCCACGAACTGGCTCACCGAATGGTATGCGTACGACCGGAGAGTGCTCGCCGAGCTCGGACTGGGTGATGACGAAACGATTGCCGGGTTTATTCACGTCGGAACACCCGTCGAGGCATCTCCTGAGCGGCCCCGGCCCGATCTCAGCGACATTGTGACGCGGTATCCGACCGACCAGGACGGATCCTGACTGAGCTTACAGGCGTACCGCGAGTCCGTGCTCGGCAATCGCGCCGGCCCGCTTGATGCCTGAGGGAGATACCCGCTCACCAACCGTTCCGGCCGCACCGATGGATGATCCCCCTTCCCCTGCCCTTCCCGACACACCCCCGCGGTTCTCGGTTCCGGCGGGGCGGAGGCGCAGTTCGCGGGGAGCATGCGCTTTGTGTATCTCCACCTGGTGATATTCGGCGCGTGGGTCGTGATCAATCTTGGGTGGGGCGACAAGCCGGAACAGTAGGCAGAGTTACCTGGTGAACCACCTGACGCATCACGTTCTGCTGATGTACCACCCTTCGAGCATTTTCTAATTGGCCGTCAATTCCAGCGCAGCGAGGCGGCCCATGCCGGCCGCGGTACAGACAACAGCAAACACGTCGGAAACTTCCGACACCAGCATATATCGATGGCTCATCCTGCTGGGGCTTATCACGGCGCGGCACCGTGAAGGCGCAGCACGGTGAAGGTGTGACACCGGATCATCGACCGGACCACGGCGCACCGGCCAACGTCGTCGTCATCGGTGGCGCAAACGTTGACATCAAGAGCCGGATCGATGCTCACCCCGTCGTCATGCATAGCAGCAACCGTGGCGTCACTCGGATTGTCGCCGGCGGGGTCGGGCGCAACGTCGCGGACAATCTGGCCCGGCTGGGTGTAGCCACCACGCTCATCACCGCTGTCGGCCGTGACACGTTCGGCGAGCGCCTCATTGCCGAGACGGCGAGGTCCGGTCTCGACCTGTCGCACGTGGTCCATACCGAGGCCGAGACGGGCAGCTACACCGCCGTGCTCGACGGCTCCGGTGAGCTACTCATCGGCGTGTCAGCGATGCACGGGATGGAAGAGCTGACGCCTGCGGCGCTGTACGATCGGCGCACATTGATCGCGCGAGCCAGTGCGTTGATCCTGGACTGCAACATCCCGGTCCAAAGCCTCGCGGCCGCGTTGCGCCTCGCGGCTGCCGCCGGCGTGCCAGCTATCATCGACACCGTCAGCGTCGCCAAGTCCGAGCGCCTTCGGGCCGTGCTCCGCCCCGGCACGCATGTGCACACCGTCACACCCAACCTGGATGAGCTCGCCGTTCTCGCGGGCCGGCGGATAGACAGTGACGAAGATATCATCGCCGCTTCTGCGCAATTGAACGCCGATGGAATCGAGCACGTGTGGGTAAGACTCGGCGCGCGGGGTAGCTTCATGAGCAGCGTCTCGCCGGGCAGCGTCGAGACGAGTGGACCGCGCGGAGAGTTCATTGCCGCTCACGCCACTCGCGTGATCGACGTGACCGGGGCCGGCGACGCGATGCTCGCGGCCTACGTCCATGCCATCCTTCGCGGGATCGCTCCCAATGCGGCCACGCGTTACGGGCATTTAGCGGCGGCGATCACGGTAGCTTCTGACGATACCGTCTGCGGTTCCATGAGCGCGGCGACTCTTGACAGCGCGATGCGCGACGGTATCAAAGCGTGATGCGCTGCGGTTTACATCCGATATCGATTCGGTAGTTTGCGATATGCCTCCCATGCGCTCCGTACACAATCTGAGATGCACGGCCGAGGTGTTGGAGGCCGTGAGGAGCGGTGATCCCGTTGTTGCGCTGGAGAGTACCATCATCAGCCACGGCATGCCATACCCGCAGAACGTCCAAACAGCACGCGACGTCGAGCAAGTAGTGCGTGAGGCGGGCGCGGTACCAGCCACGATCGCCGTGCTCAACGGCGAGATGACCGTCGGTCTGACTGAGCGTGAACTGGAGCTGCTCGGGACCGACACGACCGTTCAGAAGATCAGCATTCGCGATCTCCCGCTCACGATCGCGATGCATCAACACGGATCGACGACAGTCGCCACGACAATGCGGATAGCGGCGCTGGCGCAGATACACGTCTTTGCGACCGGCGGCATTGGTGGCGTCCACCGCGGCGCCGAAACCAGCTTCGATATCAGCGCTGACCTCACGGAGTTATCGCAGACGAACGTCGCCGTTGTGAGTGCCGGTGTGAAGAGCATTCTCGACATTGAGCTGACGCTGGAGAAGCTGGAAACGTTGGGCGTTCCGGTTATCGCATACGGCAGCAAGGATTTCCCCGCCTTCTATTCGCGCAAGAGCGGCTTTCGCGCGCCGCTCACGCTCAGCAGTGCTGAGGATATTGCCAGAGTGTTGAGCGTGAAGTGGGGAATGGGATTGCGTGGAGGAGTACTGATCGCGAATCCGATTCCCGCGGAGGCGGAAATTCCCGCGAGCGAGATCGATCCGATTATCGCCCAGGCACTCGTCGAGATGAACGAGCGGAACATCAAGGGAAAAGATGCGACGCCGTACTTGCTGGGCCGAATCGTCGAGATCACGGGCGGCCGGAGCCTCGCGGCCAACATTGCCCTTATCAAGAATAATGCGCAGCTCGCTGCGGAGATCGCGAAAGCGTTCGCGCAACAGGGCCGAGCCGGTACGTCTAACGGGTGACCCCGCGTAGCGCTCCGCGCATGTTCCGTCAGCCCAATCGTGCGCCGTTCTCTACCGGACGCTCGGGCACCGCTAGCACGATGCCGTCGCTGGCGTAGAAGCCGGTCAGCAGAAATTCCGAACGCACCGGGCCGATCTGCTTCACAGGGAAATTGATTACGCCGAGGACCTGCTTTCCGATCAGCGCTTCTTTGCTGTAGAGCGCGGTCAACTGTGCACTGGTGCGTTTAACGCCAATGTCCGGGCCGAAATCGACTGTGATCTTGTACGCCGGCTTTCGCGCCTCAGGAAAGTCCTCCACCTGAGTAATGGTCCCGGCGCGCAACTCGATCGCGCAGAATTGGCCCCAGGAGATCTCGTCCATGAGCTACTCCACGAGCATGTGCGTCCCACCGGCCGCGGGCCTGGTCGTACGCACCAGCAGCAGGAGCGGAATGAGCGCGAGAATGAGTATCGCGCTCAGAACGTAGATCCGTCCGTAGCCCATCACGCTTGCCTGTCCGAGGATGCTTCGCTCCAGCACCGCGAGCGCGCGTTGGTGCGCGGTGAACGGATCGGCTCCGCGGGCGATGAATGCGTGCGTCAGCATGTTCACGCGAGCCATTGATGTGGCATCCCCGATCCGGACGCTCTCCCCAAGAGTCGCACGGAACTGCGCCGTATAGTGCGTGAGGAGAGTCGCAATTACCGCGATGCCGAACGACCCGCCCAGTTGGCGGAAGAAGTTGTACAGCCCCGTTCCCTGCGGCAACTCCGCATGCGACAGCTCGGCCAGCGTGACGGTCGTTAGCGGTACGAACATGAATCCGAGTCCGGCGCCACGTAAGATCAGTGGCCAGAAGAAATCGTGAGTGCCACTCTGTCCTGTGATCATGGATAGCTGCCACATCGCTACCGCGAACAGCGTCGCACCCGCGGTGATGAGTAGCCGCGCATCCATACGGCCGACCAGTCGTCCCACGATGCCCATCGAAACGGCGGTCGCCAGCGCACCAGGTAGCAGCACAATTCCCGTCTGCTGCGCCGTCATGTGCAGAACACCCTGAAGAAAGATCGGGAGCGTGAAGACGGATGCGTACAGGCCCACGCCCATCACGATGCCGAGGAGCGTTCCGACCCACATCTGCCGATGCTTGAGCACGCGAAAATCAATTGCCGGGTGCTCTGCCGTGAGCTCCCGCCATACCAGCAGGCAGCCACCCACCACTCCGGTCACCGCGAGCGAGGTCATGAGGCGCGAGGCGAACCAATCGTCACGCTGGCCGTGCTCAAGCAGATACTGGAGCGAGCCAACGCTGACGATGAGCAGCGAAATGCCGATGTAGTCGACCATCGGAGCCCGCTTCTGGTCAGGCGGATCGTCCACGTATGTCGCGATCATCACCGCCGCAATGATTCCCACGGGGATGTTGATGTAGAAGATCCACGGCCAGCTGTAGTTGTCGGTGAGCCAACCGCCGAGGGTGGGGCCGATGGTCGGGCCGACCATGATGCCGAGGCCGAACAGCGCCATCGCCATTCCCGCCTCTTCTCGTGGGAATGATTCGAACAGAACCGCCTGCGATACCGTCATCAGCGCGCCGCCGCCGATGCCCTGCACGATGCGCCACAAGATGAGCGTGCCGAGCGAGTGCGACGCGCCGCAGAAAAAACTCGCCACCGTGAACAGGATGATGGATCCGACGAAGTAACGCTTTCGTCCGAAAAACGAGCCCAGCCATCCGGTGAGTGGAATCACGATCACGGATGCCAGGATGTAGCCGGTGGAGACCCACGCGATCTCGTCGATATTCGCGCCCAGATTACCCATCATGTCCGGGAGCGCAACGTTGACGATGGAGCTGTCGATCACCTGCATGAGCGCGGCGAGCACGACCGCAAACGCGATCAGATACTTATGCTTCGCGAGTGCGGGCTCGATAATCGACGGCGACGGCAGCGCCGCCGATGTCACTGGTGCTTCTTCCAGGGTTGATACTGCCATTGACTCAGAGTAGCTGTATATGACCCGCCGGTCAAGTACCCATTAGGGGCAAATCGACGGCTGGACCGGCAACCGACCAGCGTCGAGGCGGCTCGCGGTGCTGCGCTGCCAACCTCTGTGAACAACCTCTATTTATGGGTGCTGATCTCGATGCAACTGCGTGACCGCGAGATTGCGGTATTGCCGAAATCAGCGGTAAGGCCGACCATGCGCGGCGTCAGTCTGAGCCCCGCGGTTTCCGCATCACGATTCGAGTTCGCGCTGCTCTCCGAAACTAACTGTTCGCCAATGTTCACCAATGACTGGGCAAGTCGGCACGCGTGCGACTATCATAATCTTCCCGGTCTCATTCGGCCGTCGGGCCGCGCTATCTTGCAAC
>JBBSHV010000051.1:0-14349 GCA_038232435.1 Gemmatimonadales bacterium
AGGCGTAACCGTCACCGCGCTCTGGGACGAGGACGGGACGCTGCTCGGCTTCGCAAAGGTGACGCGCGACCTTACCGCCAGACGTGCCGCGGAGGCTCTGCTCGCAGGGGCGGCAATGGCGGCCGACGTGGCGCGTGCGGAGGCGGTTGCCGCTACGGCGGCGAAGACGGGGTTCATGGCCACCATGAGCCACGAGATCCGCACACCGATCAACGCCGTGATGGGCTACATCGGGCTCCTGAGCGAAGAGATTGATGGACCAATCACACCTGGTCAGCGGCGGCACCTGGATAGCGCTGTCGCAAGCGCAAGACACTTGCTGGACTTGGTCAACGAGGTGCTCGACTTTTCGCGCATCGAGGCGAATCGCATGCCCGTCAACCGCGCCGTAGTCAGAGTAGGCGACGCGGTGGCCCGCGCGATAGAGCTAGTAGCTCCACAGGCGCGCTCACGCGGGCTCGAATTGACGAATGCTGTGAGCGGCTTCTCGGCCGGGCTTGCGGCTTGGGCGGACGACGCGCGCGTGCGCCAGATCCTCGTCAATTTGTTGGGTAATGCAGTCAAATTCACGGACCCACGCGACGGAGAAGTAGGACGGATTATAGTAAGCGCGGGGATGGCGACACAGGCGTCTCCTGACGCAGCCCTCCCAGGGACCGGTCCGTGGGTGTACATACGTGTGGAGGACACCGGTATTGGTATCCCTGCCGACCGGCTAGAAGCGATCTTTGAGCCCTTTACACAAGCCAACATGGCGCTTACGCGAGAGCACGGAGGAACCGGTCTGGGGCTCGCCATCAGCCGTCGGTTGGCGCGTGTTATGGGCGGGGATGTGACGGCTAAGAGCGAGGATGGCTTGGGTTCAACTTTTTTCCTGTGGCTTCCTGCCGCCCCGGTCGAGTCTTTGGAGATCAGTGATCATGAGGGCCGAGCGACGAGCCAAGCTACCTTTCACCCGCCTCTCCACAACGGCAGTGCTGACATATCGGTGGATGCATCAACGCCGGCTCCCGGCGGCGCGGGTCCGCTCCGTGCGCTGGGCGAAGCCGTGCTCGGCAACTTGGAGCGCGTGCTCTATGCCTTCGTCGCGCGCTTGAGGAGCGATCCCGGTACGCCGAGCGCACACGCAGAAGATGAGACTCGACTAGAAGATCATCTCGCGAGCTTCCTGGCGGATTTGGCCAGCACCCTCATTAGTTTGGACGGCTCTCTCACCGAACGAACCGAAGATGTCCGCGACAGCAGCACTATCCAGCAGGTCGTCGCGGAGCGCCATGGCGCACAGCGCGCGCGACTCGGCTGGTCCGAGTCTGAGATCTGCCGGGAGTTTGCGATATTGCGTGAAGAACTCACGGCCGCTGTTCTACGGCGGCCGCCCGCACCAGTGGACGGTCCTGATTTGGACACACGTCGTGCCGAGGCAGGGCGCGCTTTGGACGTCCTTGCGCAGTTCCTTGCCGTGGGCGAGCGCTTGAGCTTGGCAGCCTATCGAAACGCAGCCGCTGGTCGCCATTCACCAACTGAAGACGGCGCCGTACCTTAGCGAATCACGTTCCCACCGAACGCCGTCGAGACAATCGCGCAGCAATTACACGAGTTGAATGGTTTTGGCCCTTTACGTGTACCTTTAGTTACCGCTGGCACTCCGACGCCACTCGCCGTCGCGCACGGGCCTTCCGTGCCGCGAGGGTATCACCAGTGTCGGGCTGCTACTCGTTCCGCTACGAGCTCCGTAGTTCCTCCCGCGCCCGGTGCTGGCGCGATGCCGTTACCGCCGCTGGGCGGGACCCGCCGCTGGGCGGGACCCGCCGCAACCAGACTCTTTTCGCCGGCGACGGCGAGATGCGCGAGCGTTGCCGCGCCTTCGACTGGGGCCACGCCGCTGGGGCACTCCGACACGTGGTCGGGCGCGCTGTGCATGACGGCGACCCTCGTCATGTCCTCGCCGTTCCCGACCGTCCTGCTCTGGGGCGACGCTCTCACGCAGATCCACAATGACGAATACCGGGTGTTGATGGGCGTGAAGCACCCCGCGGGCTTGCGACAGGCAACGCAAGCGTGTTGGCCCGAAGTATGGGCCATAAACGAGCCGATCTACACGCGCGTTCGCGCTGGCGAGAGCATCGCGTTCGAGGACGCGCTCTACCCGATCACGCGGTCTGGTGTGCTGGAAGACGCCTGGTTCACGCTGGGCTATAGCCCGCTACGCAGTGCGGTCGCAGACGCCGCGGGTATTCTCGTAACCGTGCTCGAGACTACGGCGCGAGTGCACGCGCGTCGGCTCGAGGACGAGCGAGTCCCGCTGGTCAGTGAGCTCGATGCAGCACCGTCTCGCGTCCTGGACGAGGTGTTTCGCGCACGGCCGGAGCAAAGGGGCAGACGGTAGACTATGCCTGCTGTCCACCCGATATTCGCGTGCGCGGCGACCGGGAGAAGGTGCAACAGATCTTGGTGAACCTGCTCTTCAGCGCGGTCAAGTTCACGGCGCCTGGTGGATCTGTTACACTCACCTGCTCGGTCACACCTTCCCTCACACGCTCGGTCACCTCATCAATCGCCGATGCTACGGCGGCTGCTGTTACGCTGCGTGTAACCGACGACGGCCGCGGAATCCCAACCGACCACCTCGAGCGCATCTTCGAACCGTTCGTGCAGGGAGACGCGAAGTTGACTCGTGCGCAAGGGGAAACGGGGCTGGGCTCGCAATCAGCCGTGACATGGCGCGCGGCATGCGTGGCGATCTCACAGCCGAAAGTACCTTGGGAGTCGGCAGCACATTCACGCTGACACTTCCAGCGGCGTAAGTGGAAGGTCTTTCATCAAGCAGTTCGCTTCCGGCGGCCACTGGAACAGCCCATCATTGTGGACGGCAGAATCGCGCTTCCCGAGGGCAATTCAAACGAGCACGCCACACGCGGCATTATCGACATCTGGCGCCTGTAACCGGTCATCACCCACACCGCGCATTTCCGAGTCGTTCGAGCCGCGTCGTTCGAGCGGGACGCCGAACCTGGCACACAGCTCCGCCGCATCTCTCCGCGTGGTAAGGTAGCGTTGACTTACCGGGAAACCGTAGGTTCGCGATAATCTGCCGCAGGAGCTGTACAACAATGATTATGGCGCGCATGACCTGCACCGTAGTGGCATTATTAATGCCGGTACAAAATCATCGCGTTCTGCAGTTGCGGGTCACGGTATCTCGGGACGAGTCGGCCTTCTGGGTCAGGATTGAAAATGGGTGTCGTCGTGTGCAGCCAGCAGTGGTTTGTGGTGCGTCCCAGACCACGGGTCGAGGTCATCGTTGGAGGGTAGAGTGCGCCTGATTCGGTGCTTAGTTATGAGCGCCACATCCGCAGGTTGATCTGCGTCGCTGCGTGCGCCGATGCACGTGCCACGCACGATGGAGCAGCGGCGGGGATGTCGACGGCCGAGGCAGACCGGAACCTGGCGAGCGCGATCACTGACAGCACGCAGTGGCCGACGTATGGGCGCGATTTTGGGAACCAACGCTTTGCGCCGCTCGGTCAGATCACCGCCCAGAACGTCGCGTCACTACAGCCCAGATGGACGCAGCATTCCGGCATTCCGCATTCGTCGGAGAGCAATCCCGTGGTGATGGGCGGTGTGATGTACTTCAGCTCAGCGATGAATCACGTGTTCGCGGTTTACGCTCGCACCGGGCGCAAGCTGTGGGGCGCGAAAACAGCCGCGGGTGTGAATGCACCGCCCATCGCTTACATGATCGACGGCGTTCAGTACGTCGCCGTGGCTGCGACGGGCGCGATGAACGTTGGAAGCCACAGAGGCGACGCCATGATGGTCTACTCACTGCCGCAGAACGTGCGTGGTGGCCAGTGAGGTGGTACAGCACGATTGCTTTGGCGGCGGTGATGCTTGCGACGCCGCTCTGGTCAGTTGTTGGTGCGCAGGGACCGCGCGGGGCCGTTACGCGGCAACCGGGTGGACAACCGGGTGGATACGCAGTGCAGACCAATGACGATCTACAGCCGACGACGCTCCCGCCGATGCCGGTCGGCATGACGACTGCGACATTGGTTCGGGGCGATGAGATCTTCCATGGTAAGGGCGGATGTTTTGCGTGTCACGGCACCGAGGGACAGGGGCTTCCGGCTGCCGGTGATGCGCTCACGACATCGCTGTCGTATGCACGGTACGAATGGAAGTCGATCGATTCGATCGTTACCGCCGGCATGCCGGACGCGCAGACGCGTAGCCCAATCGCGATGCCTGCACGTGGCGCACGTGGTGACCTGACGCGGGAAGAGATGGCGGGCGTCGCGGCGTACGTGTGGGCGATAAGCCAGGTGTGCGGCGAGCCGTGGCCGGGCGGCCATGCGTCACATCAGGGAATGGTCCCGGCCGGTTCCACCAGCGGCACCGCGCAGGCGAAGCCGTGGACGACGCTTGGGAGCGCGGCGACACATCCGGAACGAAGTCGTGGGAAGTCGTCGGGCCAACTGCCTACCACCACCGGGATGCATTGATGCGTTGTCTCCATTCGGCCTTGCTATTCGCCGCGATTGCTGCGCCAGCAATGCAGGGCTGCGCACGCTCGGAGGCGTCGCCGGCGCGCGCGGGCGCCGATGCCGCGTTGCGTACCGCGATGGCTGACAGCGGGCAGTGGCCTAGCTACGGTCGCGACTACAGCAATCAGCGATGGTCGCCGCTGACGCAGGTTGCGACTGGCAACGTTGGACAGCTACAACTGGCGTGGCACTACACCACCGGGGTGGTAAACTCGTTCGAGGCGAGTCCGATCGTCGTGGGCCGCACCATGTACCTGACGACGGCGATGAACCACGCCATCGCGCTCGATGCGGTAACGGGGCGGAAGAAATGGGAGTACGTACACCCGCTCGGTTCCACCACGGCCTGCTGCGGACCGGTGAACCGTGGTGTCGCGTACTATGGCGGCCGAGTGTACATGGCGACGCTCGACGCGCGGCTCGTAGCTCTGGACACGGCGGACGGGCACCCCGCGTGGACCGTGCAGGTCGCCGACAATCGGAATGGTTACAGCATCACGCACGCACCGGTCATAGCCGATGGAAAGGTGATTGTGGGTGTTAGCGGCGGCGAGTACGGCATTCGCGGTCGCGTCACCGCGTACGACGCTGCGACCGGCGCGATGGTGTGGCGCTGGTTCACTATACCGAGCCCTGATCAAGGCGGGTGGTGGGGCAAATGGAGCACGACTGATCCATTCGGCACGCCGCTCAACCGCGACATCGCGCAGGAAAAGCGCGACAGCGCAAAGTATCCGGACGCGTGGAAAACGGGTGGCGGGGCGGTGTGGCAGTCCCCGGCGGTGGACACCGCGCGCGGTCTTCTGATCCTCACCGTAAATAACCCAAGCCCGGACATCGACGGCGTGGTGCGGCCGGGTGACAACCTGTACACCGACTGCATAGTCGCACTCGATCTGAGGACGGGGAAGCTGCGCTGGTACTTCCAGCAGGTGCCGCACGACACGTGGGACTACGATCCGATCAGCCCGCCGGTCCTGGTGGATGTCCGTGATTCGACGGGGCGCATGGTTCCAGCGGTCGCGGAGGCTGGCAAGACCGGGTGGGTGTATGTGGTCGACCGCGTGACGGGCAAGCCGATCCGTCGGTCGGTGCCGTTCGTAGAGCAGGAGAATATGTTCACGCGCGCGACCCGAGTCGGAGTGCGCGTGCTACCGGGAGGCAACGGCGGCTCCGAGTGGTCTCCCACGGCGTACAGTGAACAGACAGGATACATGTACGTGCTCGGGCTGAACCAACGGCAGATCTACAAGCTGCGCCCGGAGGTGTACGCTGCGCCGGCGAGCTATCTCACCGGCGTGTGGTACTCGGCCAAGCCATCCACCGACTACGGCACCCTGACCGCGGTGGATTTGAACAGTGGCCGGATCGCATGGCAGGACACGGTGCCGCACCCCATGATCGGCGGCGCCGCGGCGACCGCGGGCGGTCTGGTATTCACCGGGACCAAGGACCAGCGTTTCATGGCAATGGACGCGCGCACTGGCTCGATCTTGTGGACGTACACCGCACCGGCCGGCGTCAACGCGCCGCCGATCAGCTACATGATCGACGGTGTGCAGTACGTCGCGGTGGCGGCTGGCGGGAACTTCCAGATCAACGCTCCACGCGGCGATGAGGTGCTCGTTTTCGCGCTGCCGCGGAGTAATGCGGCGGGAACGGCGGGAACGGCGGGAGCTGTCCGCGCGAGCCCAGGCTCGGCTTCTTCTGTGGTGCTGTCGCGGAAGTGACATCGATGCGCCCACCTCTGCACTCACCTCGCTTCGATCCAGTGGGCCCGGACTCGTCTCGCTCGCGCTGGTGGCGCCCGTGGACGATGTCGTGCATCGTATCGGCCGCTGCGGTCGCGCTCGTGATCTCCACTTGTGCGTCGCCGCCGACGCGGCAGGAGCGCGCTCCCAAAGTGGATCGGGAGAACGATGCCCCCGAACTTTTGATCCCGGCGGGGATCGAGTCGCGACCTGACTCAGCGAGGCTGGCGCTGCCGGGACACTATTTCGATACCGATGAAGAAGCGCAGCCGGATACTCTTCCGGGGCTCCCCCATGGAATGACACTGGCCATGATTCGTGCCGGCGATCGGCTCTTTCACAGCAAGGGCGGCTGCATGAACTGCCACGGCTCGGAGGCGCAGGGGCTCCCCGCGCGCGGAAAGACACTGACGGCGGCAGTACAGTTTGTCCCGTCTGGCAACTGGAACGCACTCGACTCGCTGATCAGTGTCGGCTTGCCTGACGCGATGACGCGCTCACCGATCGCGATGCCGCCGCGTGGCGAGCACGGCGATCTCAGCGCTGAGGAAACACACGTCATAGCTGCGTACGTGTGGGCGATCAGTCAGACGAAAGGCGAGCCGTGGCCTGGGGGGCACGTGCTGCACGCGCCGCATGACTGGCGCGCATCGTCGAGGACCAGCATTCCGTGATCCCGGTGCGCATGTTGCCGCAGCTGCGGGCGATCTACGACACCGGGCCGTCCATGTTCGCCACGGCCGGACCGGAGGCGCAGAGCCTGGCGACGCTGGGATGGGCCATGATAGCAGTCGGTACCATCGTCTTCCTTGTGGTGATGGCGCTGCTCCTGGTGCCACTGTGGCGCCGGCGTCACGTGCTTTCGGAAGAGGGGCCTCCGGAGCTGGTGAATGAGCGAGCTTGGGTACTCTATGGAGGCGCGGCGATCCCGGGGCTCATCCTTGCCGGGATTTTCGTGCTCACGCTCGGGACGATGCGCGCATCGCTATCGGCAGGTCCCGCTCCCCTCACAATCGAGGTGATCGGTCACCAGTGGTGGTGGGAGGTACGCTATCCTGAGCAGGCAATACGGACCGCTGACGAGATTCACCTGCCGGTCGGGCGGCCCGTCAAGGTGATTCTCAGATCCGCGGATGTGATCCACAGCTTCTGGGTTCCCAACCTGGCCGGAAAGACCGACGTGATTCCGGGGACCACCAACTCCATGTGGCTGCAGGCCGACAACGCCGGCACCTACCGTGGCCAGTGCGCTGAGTACTGCGGCATGCAGCACGCACACATGGCGCTGAGCGTCGTGGCAGAGGCGCCAGGGCAATTTGCGCGCTGGGTCGCGGATCAGCGGTCCGTTGCACACCCGCCTGCTGATTCGGCCACGCTCACCGGTGAACGCGTCTTCCTGAGCTCACCGTGTGTGTTCTGTCATCAGGTGCGTGGAACGCCGGCCGGCGGCCAGATCGGACCCGATCTCACCCACTTCGGGTCACGACTGACTATTGCGTCGGGGGCGCTTCCCAACACCCGCGGAAATCTGGCCGGATGGATCGAAAATCCGGACCGAATCAAACCCGGAACCAAGATGCCGGCGATTCCCCTGGACGGACCTCAGCTACTGGCGGTCGTCGCCTATATCGAGAGCCTAAAGTGATCGTGGACACCGCCGCCCCAACCGCCCCAGCCCCCGAGATCGAGCGGGTCGACATCCCAGGACTTGCGGAGCGACTGGACCGTACGTGGAAGACGCCGAAGACGCTGTACGGGGCGCTCGCGTCGGTGGACCACAAGACGATCGGGAAGCGGTACATGGTTACCGCGTTCATCTTCCTGATGCTGGCAGGGCTGCAGGCCGCGGCGATGCGTGCGCAGCTCGCGCGTCCGGAGAACGCACTGATCTCGCCCGAGGCGTACGATCAGCTGTTCAGCATGCACGGGACGACGATGATCTTCTGGTACGCATCGCCCATTCTGAGTGGCTTCAGCAATTATCTGGTGCCGCTCATGATCGGGTCGCGCGACATGGCATTTCCGCGACTGAACGCGTTCTCGTACTGGACGTTCCTGCTCTCCGGTCTGCTGATCTACTCGAGCCTGCTGGCCGGCGTCGCACCGCACGGCGGCTGGTTCGCATACGTGCCGTACACGAATGCGCAGTACTCGCCCGGGCTGAACATGGACTTCTACGCCCTCGCGTTGCTCTTTCTCACAGTCTCCACGACCGCGGGCGCGATCAACTTTATCGTCTCGATCTTCAAGATGCGCTGCCCGGGAATGTCGGTGAGCCGTATGCCACTGTTCATGTGGAGCACTCTCACGACATCCGTGGCTATCGTCTTCGCCATGCCGGCGCTGAGCGCTGCGCTCATCTTCCTGGAGCTGGACCGGCGCTACGGCACGCATTTCTACGATCCGGTCCGCGGCGGCGCTCCGCTGCTATGGCAGCACCTGTTCTGGGTGTTCGGCCACCCCTGGGTATACATCGTCATCCTCCCGGCGACCGGGATGGCGTCGATGATAATCCCAACGTTCTGTCGCCGTCCCATCGTGGGCCACACGTACGTCGCGCTGGCTACGGTGAGCACGGGAATATTCGGATTCGGAGTGTGGGCGCACCACATGTTCGCGACCGGAATGCCGGCGCTCTCCACCACGTTCTTCAGCGCCGCGAGTATGGGGGTATCGATCCCGAGCGGTATGCAGATCTTCGCGTGGCTCGCGACCATCTGGGCCGCCCGCAGGCATGTGCTCGCGACGCCAATGCTCTTCATGCTCGGCTTCATCTGCCTGTTCGTGATCGGAGGTGTGAGCGGCGTGATGACCGCATCGGTGCCGTTCGATCTGCAGGCCACCGACTCGTACTTTATCGTCGCGCACCTGCACTACGTGCTCGTCGGGATCAATCTGTTCCCTGTGATCGCGGCGTTCTATTACTGGCTCCCCAAGATGACCGGACGCATGTTGAGCGAGCGGCTCGGCAAGTGGAACTTCTGGACGCTGTTCATCGGTGTGAACCTCACTTTCTTCCCCATGCACATCGTGGGGCTGCGCGGCATGCCGCGGCGGGTGTACACGTACCCGGCCGGAATGGGCTGGGACGGTCTGAATGCCCTGGAGACGATCGGCGCGTTCATCACCGCGATCGGTGTTCTGTTGTTCGTCATCAACGTCATCAAGAGCCTTCGCGGCGGTGCGCTCGCCGGCCCCAATCCGTGGGGCGCAAGCTCGCTCGAGTGGATGGTGAGCTCGCCGCCGCCGGAGTACAACTTCGTGACAATCCCAACGGTGATCAGTCGCGAGCCGCTGTGGGACGCGCACGACGAGCGCACGGGACCAGCTGGCGAGATCGACGACACTCCGCCAGACGCCGCACGCGCACCGATGCGCAGTTTCGGAGCGCACGCACAGGTACAGACGCCACAGGAAGTCAGCGACCGAAGCTCCACCGCTGAGCTGCGTCCGTGGCGTGTGCTCGATGATGGGAAAGAGACGCTCGAGACGACGCTGCTCGACGCCGATCCGCAAGCGATACTGCGGCTCCCCGAGGATACCATCTGGCCGCTGATACTTTCACTCGCGCTCATGGGTGCGTTCGTCGCTGCACTGTTCAAGGCACCGGTGTGGGCAGCAATCGCCGGTGCGATCACGCTCATCTCGATCGCGGGCTGGCTATGGCCCAAGCCGGGCACGTACCCCGCACCGCGGTTGCGCGCATGAGCACGAGCGCATATGTAGAGCGCTCAGACCTGTCCACCCGGGCGAGGCTGCGTCATGGATCACTCAGCGATACGCTGTCTGGTTCGCGAGCACCGGGTTGGTGGGGAATGGTCTGGCTGTGCGCCACGGAAGGGATGCTGTTCGCCTGCTTTCTGGCTGCTTACTTCTTTCTGCGTGGAAGCGTCGAGTCGTTCAGCGCCGAGGGGGGCAAGTACGTTCCACTCACGCGCCCACTGATCATGACGGCGGTGCTGCTCACCAGCAGCGTCACAACGTGGTGGGGCGAGAAGGGGATCAAGGCCGGCAACGTCACCAGACTCAAGATCGGCTTCGCGCTCACCTTTGTGCTAGGCGTTGCGTTCCTGCTGATCCAGGCAACGGAGTACGCCCATCGTGATACGAGCTGGACCACCAGCGCGTACGATTCGCTTTTCGTCACGATCACCGGGTTCCACGGAGTGCACGTGGCTGTGGGGTTGCTGATGAACCTATTCGTGCAAGTGCGTGCATGGTTGGGTCACTTTGATGGCGAGCGGCACGAGGCCGTCTCCAATAGCGCATTGTACTGGCACTTTGTCGATGCGGTGTGGCTCACGCTGCTCGCTTCTCTCTATCTCTCGCCGCGTCTGTGGTGAGAGCATCCCGGTGATCTGACGCGGGGTATGATTCGGGCTTTGATGCAGGTGAAATCATGACTGATCCGCGCGTGTACGCCGCCGCGAATCCCGCCGCCGAGCGGCGCGCTGGTGCGACGTTCCCCAAGGAAGCTGGGAACGGTGCGCTCTGGTTCGCCGTATTTGCGCCGCCCACCGCATGGTCTGTTGATACGCTGACCAGTATCGCCGTGCATCAGGATTATTGTGTGGCGCTGGTCGGCCGAACGTTCCGCGCCTGGAGCGGGGTGGGAGTGATCCTGACCGTGGTGGGGATCGTGATGGTCCTCATCGCGA
Source organism: Gemmatimonadales bacterium (assembly GCA_038232435.1). GTDB lineage: Bacteria > Gemmatimonadota > Gemmatimonadetes > Gemmatimonadales > Gemmatimonadaceae > Fen-1247. Next base: position 10,957 of record JBBSHV010000051.1, read on the forward strand.
TCGCCGGTGGAGTGATCGCGTGGCGCGCATCGGCCGCGCTGGGGCAGGATACCGGGCTCGGAGACACCGACATCGATAGGCGCCGATTCATGGCGCGTGCCGGACTGGTAACCGCTGCGCTGTTCTCCTTCGGCATCGTTCTGCGGATAATTGCGGTGTTCATCGTTCCTCCATCGTTCTGCGGATGACAGCAGAGCCGGTCTGGACCCAGTGGGGCGGCGAGCCAGCGGAGCTGCTGCTCATCGCGATACCGGCAGCGTGGTACGCGATAGGCGCGCGTGCGCTGTGGCGGCACGCCGGAACTGGGCGCGGGGTGACACGACTGCAGGCGCTTTATTTTGCCGCTGGAGTGTTCACTCTGTTTATCGCGCTTGTGTCGCCAGTCGATCCGTTGGCGGAGGCGCTGTTCAGTGTGCACATGATTCAGCATCTGCTGCTGATACTCGTTGCGGCTCCGTTGTGCGTGCTCGGTGCGCCGCTGCTTCCCATGTTGTGGGCGCTGCCACGGTCCACTCGACGGCGGGTGGGCGACTGGTGGCACAGGCACGCGGTGGCGCGCGCGGTTGTTTACGTCGCGACCGCGCCAGTTGTGGTCTTCGCGCTCCACACTGTCGCGCTCTGGTTCTGGCATTTCCCGGTCCCGTATCAGACGGCGCTGCGCGACCCATTTGTGCACGCACTGGAGCACCTGTCGTTTTTCGGAACGGCGCTTCTCTTCTGGTGGGTTGTGGCGCAGCCTGTGGGGCGTCGCCGCCTTAGTTACCCGGCAGCCATACTCCTGATCGGAGGGACGTTGATGCAGAGCGGAGCACTAGGTGCAGTGCTGATGTTCGCGCGCGTGCCGTGGTATCCAGCGCACGCGGCAGACGCTCGCGCGTGGGGCGTCACGCTGCTCGGCGACCAGCAGCTTGCGGGACTCATCATGTGGATACCGGCGGGCTTCATATACATTGCGGCGGCAGCGTTGCTATTCATGCAGTGGATGCGGGCCGACGAGCGGAGCACCAACCCAGTACCCCGAACTGCGCGATCACGCAATCCGGTCCCGCGCCTTGAGGTTGCCAGATGACCGTGCGTCGACAGGTTCACCGCGTTCTGCACCCGCTTCTGCACCCGGTTCTGCGCCTGGGTGTGATCGCCGCGATTACCGGCGCAGCCGCATGCAATAAGGCGTCTCAGACCAGGCCGGAACAATACGTCGAGGACGGAAACGCCACGCGCGGTCGCACCACGATTGCTGCGTATGGCTGCGGCTCATGCCATTCCATTCCGGGAGTGCGCGGGGCGAACGGAATGGTAGGGCCGCCGCTCGATCACTGGTCGCAGCGCAGGATAATAGCCGGGGAGGTGCCGAACGACCCGGCGCGCCTGATCACGTGGCTAACGGTCCCGCAGTCCATCGAGCCAGGCACGGCGATGCCGAACATGGGCGTCACTGACGGCGAAGCGCGCGACATGGCGGCGTATCTGTACACGCTGCGCTAGCGCCGCGTAATCCAGGTGGTTGCTCCGCATCGGGCGAGTACAATGGAAGATTGCGTCCGCACGTCACGGGAAAGGGCAGAGTATCCTAAATAGTATCCGAGCCAGTAATCACCTCATGGAGTTGCCATGCCCCGCTCAGTAGCGCTAGACCGCCGTGACTCACGTGTGCGACCGGTCGAGGAGGCTTGGTACCTGGCACTGTTGGTTGGCGTGCAGGCTTCCCTTGCGCACACCGTAGTCCGACGCCGCTCTCGGACCTCCGTTCGCGATCTTACCGGGATCGCTATATCTTGCCTGAGCGCGGGGAAGGACCGGCGGCCCGCGGCCGAGGTGACGCGGATGCTTTGAGTTAGCCTGAGTTAACGTCGTACTCACCCGGACTCTTGCGCACTCTCACGGACGCGCAAATGGGGCTCGAACCGGTGGGTGTAGGTTCTGCAGCTGTAATGGGCTAAGACAGTTGAAGCGGTTCTCATGCGAGGACGCAGCGAAACGCTCGGATGGCGAAATGGGTAGACGCGAGGGACTTAAAATCCCTTTCGGTAAAACCGAATGCGGGTTCGAGTCCCGCTCCGAGCACGTTCAGCGCAGCAACGACCTTCACCGCCCACGCGCGCTGCGCAGCATCCCCTCCAACTCGTTAGCGCGTCTGTCTGACGCCTCTCCGAGGCACTTGGCTCTCGCAGGGGCCCACAGTGCGCCACCAATGCCTCTCGTGCGACGCAGGCACTCCTGATCTCGCGCAACGATCCATGCCCGTTGCGCGGAGCGAAGACCGCGGACCATGCGCGTCTCACTCCCCGCAGGTGCACCTGCGTTCTGTCGCAACGCGGCGATGAGCGAGCCGTACACTCTGTTGAGCCGAACGTCAGACACCGCCAGATGTGCCGTGATGCATGCGCTCTGACTCGCGACTGAGGGCGAGCCGCATGGCCCAGCCGCGGACGTGTCTCCCGCTCCGCTCCCCCGCCGCGGCGTGCCCACGGATCCGCGCGGCGGCGTTCGAACCGTCGGAGTGGCCGCTGTCGTGGGCATCGTGGCTGTCGCGGCTGTCGCGGCTGTGGTGGCAGGTGTGCGAGCGGTAGTCACACCCGTACGCATTCCGCCTACCGGTGGCGTCGCCGTAACAGTGGGAGAGGTCGCGACAATGACGGTGTTGGAATCACTCAACGGAGGCATGCCGATCGAGGCGGCTTGTGAATCCGCTAACGTGCGCGGCGCTTCCATCCCACGCTGTTTGACCTCAGCCAGATCCCGCGCGAGTGCGGTATCAACCGCCGCGTCAGCGGACTTGCGGTTGCACCCCGCCGTGGTGCCGATGACGCCCAGGGCGATTGCGACCAGAAGAGCACCGGTGGGTGCAAGGCGTTGTAGTACGGCGGATGGAAGTGTCACGGCAGAACACGGGTGGAAGGAGCGTGCCACGTCTGCACTCGGGGGAAGAAGACGGCACGCAGGCCGAAAGCGAGATAGGCGCGCGAATCATACGATTCGCGCACCTATCTTTATACTGCGTATACTGCGCTAGAGCGATCGCAGCTTAGAACGGAATGTCGTCATCTCCCACTGACGCGGTCGCCGCCGCGCGCGGCTTGCGTGCCGCCTTCTTCTCATCGGCCGGAGGCGCCCCGGGCGTTGCCTCATCGGCTGCCTCCGCCGCGTCGTCCGCCTGTTCGGACCCGGTACCTGCACCGGCACCGTTCTGCCGCGCCGGCCACACTACACCGTCACAGTTGCGGTCGCGGCACTTGTAGTCAGGCGCCTTTGGATTGCGCTTGGTGAGACGGTTGTCCCATGTCCTGCCACCGCACTTGGGGCAGCTAATCGAATCCACGTCGGTCCGGAGGTTGGAGCTGAGCTGCGAGTACTGCGGCGTCGCGAGTGATACAGTCGCGACGGCTGGTGTCG
>JBBSHV010000052.1:0-14345 GCA_038232435.1 Gemmatimonadales bacterium
GTTTGTTCCGGATTCCGAAGATGTGATATAGCTCGTGATCGAGCCATACGCCGGTGGGTGTGCCGCGAAATAGATAGTAGTTGTCGCCGAAGCGCTGCCATATCTTGCGTGGGTCGCGCTCAACCGGCGTGCCGTCGCACGCCGGGATCCCCAAAGATTCTATCGGAATCCGACGCGAGTATAGCATTCTGATGATATAATGATCCGGAGTCAAGATGAGCGCTGTAGGCTCCGGTAACGGTGCGTTTATGGCAAGAATCGCTGGATCGACGTGACCGTGCGGGCATACGAGCGGGAGACCACGGGTTTCCTCATACAACGCGCGTGCAACTCGCCGTGCGGCAGGATCAGAATCGAAGAAACGATCTTCCGATAATACCAGAGCGTTGCCCATTGCATGCGGCAGAGTGGCTCTTCGACCTTTCATCTAGTGGTCATCTGATGATGGGCTCAGTAAGCTCACCTAAGCCAGACTGGCGGTACTCTTGAGCGAGCCACGGAAACTACTGCGCTCGACTGCCTGCATGGCCGCTTGCATGTACCCAAGCGCGTAGGCCATTCCCGCGTGCCAGGGCGCAGCGCAGCTCATTTCGGGAGTGTGGTCAGGTATGAGCACGCCCTCGTATCCAACGTCGTTCAGTATCTGGATCACGCGGATCATGTCCAGATCTCCTTCATCGACGAACACTTCCTGATAATATGGCACCTTTCCGCGCACGTTTCGGAAATGGATGTAGGCGATCTTTCCCTGTCGGCCGTAATGATCGATGCTCTCGTACACGTCGCCGTCGCGCATCTCCTGCAAAGTGCCGAGGCAGAACTCGAGTGCGCTCGCATCGCTCGGCACCAGGTCCAGCATCCTCTGGTATTTGCGCGGCTCATTGACAAGGCGTGCAGCGCCACGCAGCGTGTCGGCGGGTGGATCGTCCGGATGTAGCGCCAGCTTGACGCCGCTCTCTTCAGCGACCGGAAGAATCTCGGACAGAAAATACTCCAGCCGCTGCCACAGCTCGTCGGATGATATGGAGGGAACCGTGCCAAGCGGCGCATCAGGGTCGTAGATCATGTTCCACACCATGCCGTTGGGCATGGGCATGTCCTTGTTTATCCTGGACTCGTCGTAGCGTACCGCCATGGCCTGGCCTCGGCCGAAGGGTCCTTTAGTCCAACCCCAAACGCCGGCGATGCTGAAGTTGTATCCCATGATCGGGATGCCTACACGGCCGATGGTCTGGATGGTACGCTTCAGGTTCTCCATCTGCTGCCGCTTCTTCGGTCCGTCGAGCAACACGTCGTACCAGTGTGCGGGATCGAAGTTCTCGATGGCTTCCCAGACAAGTCCGTGCGACTCGATGCTCTTCTTTATACCGACCAGATCATCGTAGCTCCACTGGCGATCCTGACTGCTGGTGACCCCCCAACCCATGTTGTCAGGGCCGCTCGACAAGGTAGGATTCACTCCCTTGAAGTAATCAACGAGATGTACCACCAGGTGTGTCACGCCCGCCTGCTTGGCGAAGCGAAAATTGTCTTCACTGAGGAGACCGCGATACAGTCCAAGTCCAAGCTTCATATTCTTCTGCCTAATGCTCCGGTAAGGTCGGTACTACAATCGACGCGGCGCCTGCGCACCGTCGAGCTGCGTCAGATCCCGCTGTAGGCGCTGAAGCCACCATCTACAGGTATGACGGCACCTGTCACAAATGAAGCCGCGTCGCTGCAGAGCCAGTGAATGACACCGTTCAACTCCTCCGGTACGCCAAAGCGCCCCATCGGAGTGCGAGCGAGGACAGTCTTAGCGCGCTCCGTATAGCTCCCGTCAGCGTTGATCAGCACTCCCTTGTTCTGCTGTGACACGAAGAAGCCAGGTGCGATTGCGTTCACACGGATGCCCTCGCCGTGCTTCCGGGCCATCTCCACGGCCATCCATCTGGTGAAGTTGTCGATCGCGGCTTTTGCCACAGAATAGCCAGGAACACCACTCATGGCCTGCTGCGCGGCCATCGACGATATGTTGATGATACTGCCAGTCTTCTGACGCGCCATGACCTCACCGAAGACGAGCGTTGGGATCACGCTACCATTGAGGTTCAGCTTCACGACCTCATCAAACGCCTCCACGGGCACGTCGAATACGGTGCAGTTATCAGTGCGCGCGCGCGCGACGTTGCCCCCTGCCGCGTTGACGAGTATGTCGACGCGTCCCCAGCCGTAGAGCAGCTCATCGCGCGCTTCCCTGAGCTGATTCTCGTCCAACACGTCGGCCACCAGCGCAATCGCGTGGCCACCACGCTCGCGAATCTCCGTAGCCTTGGCTTCGGCGGCAGCTCTGCGCCGCCCGAGCAGAGCAACCTTGACTCCGGCGTCGGCAAGCCCGTCGGCCATACTGCTGCCCAGCACGCCGTAGCCGCCTGTTACCACGGCGATCCTGCCGCTCAAATCGAACCTGGACGTGGTCATGTTCCTATTCGCTGATTTCATCGTGCACGATCAACGGGCAGTTTCCAATGATGATTGTCCGGTCACCGGAAGTCAGTGCTGAGGATGACCAGCCGTCGGTCACCACGGTAAGCTATGGCCAGTGACATAGACGTCGTCGTGTCACGCGCTTGCAGCAGAGTCGTGACCTGCGCTGTTCCGAGCGCTGGAATTCGCTGGCGCTGCCTGGCCCCATTCAGCTCGACTTCCATGTCGAGCGGCTCCGACGCCGGATTCGACACAGTGGTGATCATCGCCTTGCGTCCGCTCGGAACGCGGCACCAGAACATCCCTTCGCCTTCGGCGCCGTGCTCCTTGGGGAGCTGTACCGAGCCACCAAGCGAGAAGTGATATGGCCCGAATGGGCGGCGCCCCTGCGCGATGTACTGGACCGACGGATTGGAATTCCAACCCCCGCCAGCTCCGGCAAAGTGGAACCCCTCGTTTGTAACGCGCAGTGGCAGCTTCTTCTGTAGCTCCGCCGGAACGACGGGCACCGTGTTCACGAGAAGACCGCTGTACACCCCGGTCACCAACCCGTGCTCTGATGCATAATCCCCCCATGTGATCTTCGATGTCACCAGCTGGTGTGCCACGTGTGCGGCACGGGATGCTTGATAACGAATCATATTGACGAGCATACGGTCGGCGACCGGATCCAGCTTGACTCTACTGACAATATCAAAGCCCGACAACAGAACTGATCCCTTGCCATCGAACATTTCTGCGAGCGCGATACCTTCCAGCCCATGACCATAGTCAGCAAGTACAGAAGTATGCGCCATGTCGGTGGGATGCGTGACAATGAAGCCATGCGTTACGGGATAGACGGCGGGGAAGCCAACTCGCGACTCATTCCAATGGGTGAAGTCAGACCATAGAAACAGGCGGTCACGGTCGATTCCATCCAGCACCGGGTTGTCGGGGCGCTCTGGATTGATCGCCATCGCGTTCCGGAACGGTCGCCCAGCAGGAAAAACGAACGGATGATCCAGCGGCTCAGCCTGCAGATCAATCGACACCGGTAGCCACGTTGCATCGAAGCGATCCGGCTGTTGAGTCAGACACAGTACGCGTCCACCAGCGGCAACAAACGTGCGAAGTTGATCCGTAGAACGCGTGAGATCACCGTCCCATGCTCCAGCCCCGATCACCAGCAAGTCGTGCAACGGATCCAGACCGGTAAGGCTCCGTACCTCCCGGTGTGCGACGCCCAGGGCGTTGAGCGCGTGCCGAGTGGCACCTGCGGGATCGTACACCAACACACGTCGCCCCAGAGCGCCGGTAACGCCGGCGAAGTTCCGCGCCGCGATAAATATCTTTGTCTCATTGCGCGACAGCGTATCTCCGTTACGCAGCACGCTTCCTGAGAGTGTATAGGTACCAGTCGGCAGCTTGGCAGGTAGCATTATGTCGAGTCGCTGGCTCGACGCCGCATAGTACGGCACATCGGCCAGTGATTGGCGGCCAGAAGCGCGCACAGTACCATCCTGGGACGTGAGCGCGTACTGCAACACGATTCCCTGCAAGCTCTCACCCGACTCGGCGTCATTCACAACGTGCACCACGGGAGAAATGGTGCTGCCGGCGTAAACCTGTGGCGTCCAGAGCTCCCAACTGAGAAGCACCGGCTGATACGAGCGTGCGTATTGCACAGTGACGGGCTTCGGACTCATGTCCCTGAATCCGTCGATCCCTGCCCAGCGCCGAAAGAGAATGGTGAAGGGTGAGAGGCCGGCCAGATACGGGTTGCGCTCACGAAGACGTCGAGTGATCTCGATTGCCTGGCCGGCAACCCACGCCTGGTACGCGAGCGCACGGGGTGCCTGTTCACTGTCCGGCGCGTGACCTGTCCAGTTCAGCTGTGATGCCGGCTGCTTGGTGTCCGACACGAGATTGAATCGCCCGTCAAGCGCCGTGTAGTTACCGGTGTTCTCGGTCAGTGTCATCGGCTGGATCTTGTTCGACCGCCAGCAGATGTTCGGATCGCGCAGCGTGTAGAAGCTGAGAATCGAGTTGTAGTACCAACCCCAATAGCGGTGCAGGTCGCAGATGTCGCCGGATCTGCCAAAGCCGTAGCCCGCGTTCGAGATATACAGCCGCGTGCGGTCCCATGTGCTTAGCGAATCGTACGCTCGCGACAGAAATTGCTCAACTGCCTGCGCGCCTTGGGTAAGATACGGGATATCGACGGACGCCTGTTCGTTGGCGAGCACGTAGATCACCACGCTGGGATGATTCACCTGCGGACCCAGAACTTCGTTCTTGTACCAGCGCAGCGATTTCTCGAAAGGACCATCGGGCGGACTGGTGGGCTTGCCACCTTTAGGTGTGCCGTAGTTCCCCTGGAACAGCATCATTCCCTGCTCGTCGCACACATCCAGCCATACCTGCGACGCACGGGTGAGCCGGATGATGTTGACGCCGATGCTCTTGAGATAGCGTACGTAGTCCGTCGCGAAACGTCGGTTTTCACTCAGCGAATCCGGCAGGTTCCGCTCGGGTGGATTGATCGCGTTCCCGCGGAGAAAGATGGGGCGCCCGTTGAGCAGCAGACGTCCGCCCCTGGTCTCGAAGGCGCGGAAACCGAAGCGCACGGTGTCCCGCACAGTCGTCTTCGCGCCTGGCATCTCGATGGCCAGTCGGTACAGGCGCGGGAATTGAGGACTCCAGAGTTGTGGGTGCAGCCTGTCCACGCGGCCCGTGACGTGCCCCATGACCTGCCCTGTGCCGTCCGGAGCAACTGTCAGATGGCCGAACTCACCCGACCATAGCTGTGTGCCACCGTCGACCGCGGTGATAGACGCACGCACGGGAATGCCGGCCATCGCAGCAGCGCCAGCGACCTGTACCTCGACTCGAACGCCGGCGGTGTCGGGAAAAACAAGCACCTGGGTTTGCGTAGCCGCCTGATCCAGCGCCTGGCCAGACCTCTGGGCATGCAGTGGAGCCGCCACTCCGGCCATCAGAGCGTAAATGAAAGTAAGACGTGGTTTGATGTACATCGGTCAGCGCTTCCTCACCCGCAATGCATTCAGGATCGGTTGTCCCTTGATCGGCGGGAATGAGATCACCAACCCTGCGTCCCTCGCCACTGTCGCTGTAAATGCCATTGGTGTCGCCTGGGCTATTCCGTCCTGCGCAGCGAGATCCATGCGTTCCACCACTGTCTGTCCGTTGATTGCAACGCCGAAAACGCGCTCACCTGGCTTCACTCCGAGCGGCTCGGCGAAGCGGAGCTCGACGTCGTAGTCGCCATCCGGAACGTCCATGCGATAGGCTGCTATACCGGAGCGGTACGTGAAATACAGTGGCGTCTGGTTGGTTGCCTTAATGGGAACGTCCTTGTTGAACATCCCGGCTTCACCGCCCACATACCCAAAGCCGCCGGGCTGGCCTGACTTGCCCGGCTCGTACGGCTGATCACCTTCCCACACAAGTCCACCGGCGTCCGCGAACTGCGCCTTCGAGCCCACGTTCACCGCCAACTCGTGGAACGGAACCGATGGGTCCTTCAGGTTCGGTGGACGGTACGTGAAATGGATGACTACCCGGTCGGAGTACGGTTTCCCGTTCTTCTCACCACGTGCTTCCACTACGTTGTCGCCATTTCCGAACGGCACATCCCAAGTCGCGCTCGACACGTCGTTCGGCTTCTTCGCGCCGAGGGAGCGACCGTCCAGGAGAAGCTCCACCTGGTCCAGGTTGGAGTACACCTCCACCGGCTGCCGCACGGGCGATACTCCCGCGCCGAACGCTGCCTGGACATTCGTCCCGGTGCGCTCGGTCCAGGAGCGGCTCGCGATGTGGACCATCGGCTCGGGATTCCAGTTCGCCTTGTAGAGAAAGAACACGTCCTTGGGGCGCCGATCCCACGTGAGCATCCCTTTCTGGTTCATATATGGTATGGAGCCGCCCGTCTCCGGCTGCGAGAAGTCGAATTCGTTCCAGATTGCCGTACCGCCCAGCCACGGCCTTTCTCTGATCTGGCGTAGGTAAGACTGGTGGAACATGCGCATCCAGCTCCCGCTGAAGTCGAAACGCTCAGGCTGGAGCGAGTTCACTCGCTCGTCGTCTTCAGCGCCGTATTCGCTTACAAATAGCACCTGGTTTGGCTGGCTCGCATGGCGCCGATCGAGCGACTTGCCGAAATCCTCGAAGACACCGCCGTACCATCCACTGTAGACGTTCATGCCGAGTAGTTGCGTGACACCGGCGACACCCGCCTTGTCGTAGTCATCGCTGCCATGAATCGCCATCGCGATGGACCGGGATGAATCTTCCGCGCGCGCAAGGCTATCGAGGCTCCGCGCAAAAACGCGCACCTGCCGCATGTACGTCGTGTCGGTCTGATCGCGGATGCGCTCTCCGTCCTTGCTCCAGAGGAAGACTTCGTTCATGATCCCCCAAACGATCACCGACGGATGATTGTAGTGCTGCCGGATCATTTCGCGGAGCATGCTCTTCGCGTTACCCGTAAACTCGTCCGATGGGGTGATGTAGTTCACCACTGGAATCTCTTCCCACATCAGTAGTCCAAGGCGATCAGCCGCGTCGAGCACCGCCGGATCCTGCGGGTAGTGCGCGAGACGAACAAAGTTCGCTCCCATCTCCTTGATCCACTGCAGATCGCGCACGTGCAGCTGGTTGGGCAAGGCCGAGCCCAGACCCTTATAATCCTGGTGCCGGGTGGTCCCACGGAGCTGTAGCTTCTGTCCATTCAGAGAAAAGCCGTGCTTGGGATCGAAACTGAACCAGCGGAAGCCAAGTGGACTCCGCACGCGGTCACGAATAACGCTCCCTTCGTACACGGCGGTATGGACGGTGTACAGATACGGATCATCAGGTGACCAGAGGTGCGGATTGCGCACCGACGGTATGCTCTGCGCGAAGGTCGCTTCGCTGCCCGCCGGAAGCGACAGCGTCGACGTGGCATCAGCAACACGTATGCCATTCCCATCCAGCACGGTGCTCACGATGCGAAGCTGCTTTCGCTGTGTCGATTGATTCACCACCGTTCCGCGCAGCCTAACCTCAGCCCGCTCACGAGACACGCTCGGCGTCGAGACGTAAACTCCACTCGAAGCGTGGTCGTTGGTTTTCACATGCACCGGGTCGGTAGCGATGAGCCACACGTCCCGATATATGCCGCCATACAGGGCGTAACCAACAGACAGCGGCGGAATAAACGGGTTGTGGGCGTTGTTTACCTGTACCGCAATAAGATTCTCGTTCGCTCTTCCATCGAACCGCAGGTGGTCCGTAACGTCGATGGTGAAGGCCGTGTATCCGCCCTTGTGCTCGCCAACGAACGCCCCGTTCACAAACACATCCGCTACCTGATTGGCGCCCTCGAAGTACAGGCTTATGCGCTTCCCTTTCAGCGTGCTGTCGAGAGTCAGCAGTTTGCGGTACCAACCGATGCCCCGCCGGTAGCTCTCGATATCGTCGAACGGGTCTGTTGCGTTCCACGTATGCGGAATCGCGACTTTCTCCCACCCAGCATCGGACGTTGATGGCTTCTCAGCGAAGTTGATTCCGTCGGCGTGGAATCGCCAGTTATCGTCGATGGTATAGCGCGTGCGGACGGTCGCCGGCAGTGGCGCCTGACCCTCGACTTTCGATGGCCTGATGCACAGGAGCACAGCGCTCAGTGCCGGCGCGAGTACCCACGCTAGCCGGCGCGCAGTGCGCGAGAGTTCCGCGATCTGTGGCATTACTAGACGCCCGGATCGGCAGGACGGACCGGCTCGATTCTGCTTCCCGCCTGCACGATCCACTTCAACGGTCGTTCCGCGATTGCGCGTGCACTCCGCCTAGTAACCCGGATTCTGCGGGAGCGGCTTGGCTAGATTAGCATCGATTGCAGATTGCGGGATCGGCAGCAGCGTATCTCGCGGAGTGATGTTCGGCGCGACCAGTGGATTGTACTTCGTCGTTCGAGCCAACCACGTACCCGTGCGAAGTAACGTGTATCGCCTCTCCTCCTCGGTCACGAGCTCGCGCGAGCGCTCGTCCAGTATGAAGTCCATTGTTACCTGGCCGGCTGTAATGGGCGATGCGCCAGCCCGGGCGTGCAGAACGTTCAGGGTCGCCGTGGCACCGGCCACATTGCCTTGCTTGAACTGCGCCTCGGCAAGCAGCAGATACGTCTCTGCGACACGGACGTACGGCTGGTCGTTGTACTGATCGCCGCCCGTGGGGTCGGCCGGATTGACCCAATCCCACTTCCGAGTGCTCGGCCAGAGCGGATCGGATTGCTTCTCCTTGGTGGCTACGGTGAAGAGGGTATCGCCGAGCTTTTTGCCGGCAGGCAGGGTCGCGGGATTGTTGTACAGATAGAATTTCCGGATCGCGTACTGGCCACCGCGCTGATCGTTCGATGCGTAGAGGTTGAGTGCAAACTTCGTAATCGCCAGACGACCAATGCCCCTGCCACCGTCCTCCGGAGCCACCATCATTCCCTTGTTGCTCTCGTAACGTGTGACCCAGCTGCGACGCATTATGCTGGCGCCGCCACCCGGAACGTTCTGTGCATACTCCAGAGCCCATAACACTTCGGTGTTTCCCTGAGTGCGATTGACGTTTCCATCCAGAAACTGATCCATGAAAGCGACGCCCGGTTTGCTCGCCTGTACTCCGTACCGCGCGGTTATGAGCTTGTAGAGACCGCTCGAGATCACAGCCTGGGCTTCCGCTTCCGCCTTGACAGGATCGTTGAGGGCCAGATACATCTCCGCCAGGTAGTGCTGAGCCACGGCCTTCGTGACCTTGCCTGGGTTGTCAGACGTCGCCGGCAGGTTCGCCTCGGCAAAGAGAAGATCATTCACGATCAGCCTGCGTACGGAATCGCGAGGGATCCGCTCCCAGTCGGTTCGAACGTTGCTTCCCGAGGATTCCTCGAGATTGACAGGCACGTCGCCGAATAGGTATGTGAGATGCCGGTACGCCCACGCGCGCATCAGGCGCGCTTCCGCGACGATACGTGCCTTGTCCTGCGGAGTCCACTGGACGCTCGGATCATCCGCGCGCGTGATGATAGTGTTGGCTGCGTTGATGGTCTGGTACATCAACGTCCAGACTTCGTTGATCAAGCCGTCCTGCGAATTGGTCGTCACACGGAAGTCATGGACCACACGTTCGGGCGGCGAAAGGTAATTACCGTACGCGTTGTCCACGCCTATCGAGTACAGGGTGGCCAACAATCCGTTGCCCGCATTGGCCTGTCCGTATCGCATGCGCCGCACATTGAAGTACAGCGCGTTGAGTCCGGCCTCGAATCCGGCGGTGTTGGTGTAGAGGTTGTCGGCCGTTATGACGTCCTTCGGGTGCTCGGTAAGGATCTCGTCGCTCTTGCAGGCAGTCAGACCAACGGCAAGCGATGCAACGCTCAACAAGCCCAGGATGGTGATCGTACGCCGCAGGCGTATCGCTCTCTTCATTGAAGTTTCCGGATTGGAGAGGAAATTGATTTCAGTCACCGTCATCGCCTCAGAACCGAACGGTCAGACCGCCGGTGACGATGCGCTCGAGCGGTATGGCGCGCTGCCGTGTGGGATCAAGCTCGGGATCGAGACCGGTCCATTGAGTCTGCGTCCAGAGATTTCTCCCGTTGAGGTATACCCTCAGTGATTGGCCGCCGAAGCGATTCGCTAGCGATCCGGGCACGTCATATGACAGTGTCAGGTCTTTGAGCCGTATGAAGCTCGCGTCCTCGTAGAATGGCACGCCGAACGGATTACTCGTATTGCTATTTGACGGGTAATTGTTGATCGGCGTCTCGGGTGTCCAGTACGTGCGGTAAACAGTGTTGCGCCGAACGTCGGTGAATACCTGATTGGTGCCGAGCAGGCTGTTGTCGCGCGTCACACCCTGCACCGAGTTGAAGAACGCGCTGAGCGTCGCGCCGCGGAAGCTGAACGTGTTCGTGAACCCGGCCGTGTAACGTGGCTGGAACGGGGGACGGCCGATGAACGTGCGATCCAGAGGGTCAACCTTGCCGTCACCGTTGATATCAACGACACGGACGTCGCCGGGCTTCGCCGTCGGTTGGGCGCTGTTCTTTATGTCGTCAGTCTGCTGCCAGATCCCGCCCAATTTGTATCCGTAGTTGACGTCAATCGGCTGTCCGATGAACCAGCCGCTGGCTATGTCGTCTTGTCCATTGCCATACAAGTCCACGATCCGGTTGCGGTTGGTTGACAGGTTGAGATCGGTCCGCCACTGGAAGCCACCGCGATTCAGGTTTACAGTCGCAAGCTCCATCTCGAAGCCCTTGTTCGCGGTCTGTCCGATGTTCTGCGTGATGGAGGTGATTCCGTGAACCGAGGAGATCGAGCGGCGCAGCAGCAGATCGCTCGTTCGCGCCGAATACGCGTCTAGCGTCAGGTTCACCCGCGCGTGCCACATGCTCAGATCCATTCCGATGTCGCGAGAAAGCGTGGTCTCCCACTTGAGGTCCGGGTTGCCAAGCGTCACAGGTATGTAGCCAGCCGCAGTCGCGTCGCCGTTCAGGTATGACCGATCATCCAACTGCGAGAGAGTCTGGTACGGGCGAATTGCCTCATTGCCGTTCTTGCCGTACGATCCCCGCAGCTTCAGCGCGTCCACCGATCCCTTCCACGGAAAGAAGCCCTCATTGGCAACGTTCCATGCGAACGCTAGCGACGGAAACACTCCGTACTTGTTGTTCCGGCCGAACCCAGAAAATCCGTCCCGCCGCGCCGTAAGCGTGAGGAGGTAGCGATCGTCGAAACCGTAATTCAGGCGGCCCATCTGCGACACAAGCTTTGATTGGGTGACGTTGATGGACGGCACCGCGACGATCGGAAGAGTCGAGTTGGCGCCCAGCACGTCGTTAGGATACCCCTGTGCACGTAACCCGTTGTTCGACGAGTCGCTCGACTGCTGGCTGTACAACCCAGTGAAGTCCACGTTCTGTCGCCCGAACGCTCGTTGGTAACGCAGAATGTTCTCCAGCGTCCAATCCTTCCGTCTGGTGTTGTTGACATTCGACATTCCGCCAACCACGAGCCCGGTCTGCGTATTACGGCCATAGTAGGTGCTTGCATTGCGGTCAGCCAGGTCGAGGCCGGCGTTGAGCCGATAGGTCAACCCTTTTATCTGTGGAACATTCAGCTCGATATAGTTACTGGAAAACACTCGCTTGTTCTCGTCACTGTTCGAAGCGCGCAGGTTCTCGAGAGGGTTGTTCGTGATCGGATCCTCTGGCCAAGGAACGAGGACAAAATTCCCAGCGCTGTCGTATGGCGCGATCAGCGGATTGGAAAAGAAGGCCGCCGCGAAGTTGGTGGGGATCCCGTCGCGATTGGTCCGGGACCCCTGAGTGTTGGTCCCGATGCTCAGCCACGACTTCACCTTCTGATCGAGATTGAAGCGGAGCGTCACCCGGTCGAAGTTGTCGTTTACCGCGACTCCCTTGACGCCAAGGAGCGACCCACCCAAGTAATAGCGCGTGTCGCCGGTGCCGCCCGAGACAGTCACATCCTGCTGCGACTGTCTTCCTTGCCGCGTTCCTATCCGTGCCCAGTCCGTGTTCACCCCGGCCGCCAGATTCCTGGTCTCCGTCGTCGTCAGCGTGGTCGCGCAATCCTGGGTCGGAGTGGTGCGGATGCGCACGCATTTGAAGGCGGCGAACTGCTGCGCATTCATCAGTTGGGGCAGGTTCGACACCGTTTGCGTTCCGGTGTATCCGGTGTAAGAGAGCTGTGGCTTTTCGCTGATTCCCTTCTTCGACGTCACGAGTACCACGCCGTTCGATCCACGCGTGCCGTAGATCGCGGTGGCCGATGCATCCTTCAGAATCTCTATCGAGGCGATGTCGTTCTGGTTGATCTCGGCTAGGTTACCGGCGTAGGGGATACCGTCCACCACTATGAGAGGAGCGGTGCTCGCCGTGATCGAGTTGCGGCCACGCACCTGAATGTTGATGCTAGGCTCCGCGCCAGCGCTGCTCGTGGACACCGTGACCCCCGGTGTTGATCCCTCGATCGCCTGTGCCAGATTGATGTTCGGCTTCTCCTGAAGCCGCTCCCTGCCAACGCTCGCCACCGAGCCCGTAATGTCGCTACGCTTCTGCGTGCCATAGCCGACGACGACGACGTCGCTGAGCGTCACAGCCGTCCGCGCCAGGGTGATCGCGATCGTGGTCCGTCCGTTGAGCGGCACGGTCTGCTTGAGGTACCCGATCCGCGAGACGACGAGCGTCACGTTCGGCGCTGGCACGCGTAGGGTGAAGGCGCCACTATCGTTAGTGACAGTGCCCACTTTGGTCCCCTGCACGACGATCGTGGCGCTTGAAATTGGCTCGTTCGTCCCGGCGCCCGCGACTGTGCCGCGCACCATTACCTGCTGCGCGCGGAGACTCCCCGGCAGGATGAGCGCGGCGAACAGACACGCGATGAACACAGCGATGCGACACACTATTGATCCCCTCATGCTATTTCCCGTGTATGTGGTTGTGGTGATCTTCGAGCGAGACAGTGATGCACAGTGACAGTGCTGATGTGGCGTTGGGGGATGGCGATCTCGTCCGACGACGTCGCCGTCGCCGCAGACGCCCATCGATCCATCCTCTACGGGAGGTCGGCATTCTTACCTCCGATCCTGTTGCCCAGTGCGGCACCGCGCTCCATCCCCGTGATACGGATGGTCGCATCCTTCGCGTTCTTCCAGTAGCGAAGCACCAAATCAATCGCGGCTGCTTCGACGTCCTGTTTGTCGGCGCCGGTAAGCAGCAACCATTGCCGTCCGTTCGATTCGCTCAGCAGGACCGTTCCCTTCCCCGCAATATCCTGCGGTCGCGTCACACTTCCGATCAACGCATTCGACGCGGAAGTACCAATCAGTATCAGGGCTCCGCGGCGTAGTAAGGAATCCGGCACGTCGCCTACGCTCGATATCCACACTGGACGCCCAGTCGCCGATTGCAGCGTGTTCCTCACCGTATAAGCCATCTCGAGCTCGATTACCGACGCGTTCGCACCGAATGCCACACCCAGCGGACGCTTCCAAGCGATCCGGTTCACCACAGCCGCACCCGCACCATCGGGGTATGTGACGCGCCCGGTGAGTACGGGATCCTTGTCGAACTGCGGTACACCCGGATTGGACGCAACGCCCCATCCATACGCTGTCTTTCCACCGTATGCCACGCGTATAAAGTGATGGTATGTACCGGGCCGGTGACTACCCGTGAGCCGAAGCTCAGCATCGCCTTCGCGCACCCCACCGGGAACCAGCACGAAGCTTGTGGGAGATGTGACGTGACTCTCGAGACTGTCGAAGGTCATCGCGCTCAGCCCGAGCGTTAGCGGGCGCGAGGTGTGATTGGCAACGGTGAAATGAGCGACGGCGCTACCGTTCTCAAAGTACGTCTCGGAAATCGCGATGGGAACTTCAAGCACGGGTGCATCGGCCCTTCCATACTTCCGGATGAAGCGCATCGTCTCGAACGCTTCCGGCTTGGGCCGACGATCGAGTCCTAGTGTCTCATAGTGCCGTGTGAAGCTTCCGCCGATCGCGGGATTGAACGCGAGACTCTCGTGGAACTGAAACTGGAAGACCTCAGGGATCTGGCGCGGCTCCAGTACATCACGGTAGATGGTCCCGAACTCCCTGAGCCGTGCCTCCGGTGCGAGCTTGGTAAGCTCCTTCCAGTTGAATTCGCCGAGCGTTACATCCCTGCCTATATCACTTGCATAGCCGGCGGTGCCGAGAACATTCGAGGAGAACGCCTCCTCCCATTGTGGGCCATGTTTGTAAGCGTGTAGCCCAACACGATCGAACGGCACTCCAAGATCGCGCAGCCGTTCGAACATGCCGTTGTTCGCGGCACCAGTGAAGAA